>NZ_KI421513.1:1063216-1371549 GCF_000473325.1 Leisingera caerulea DSM 24564 | reverse complement strand
CGGGCTGCTGCTGGTCATTCTGCTGGGCGGCCAGACCCTGCATGAGTTGCGCGCGGCCATGGCAGAAGCTGAGACCGTTGTGATGGGCGGACTGTCCCCCCGCGTTGCCCCGATGGGAGAGATCCGCGACCTGGGCGGGCTGCTGCAGCGGGCCGGTTTTGCACTGCCGGTGGCGGACCTGGTGCCGCTGACCGCTGAATACCGCGACCTGACCCATCTGATCCACGACCTGCGCGGCATGGGGGAGACCAACGCCCTTGCCCAGCGCCTGAAACGCCCGGCGCCGCGCGGCCTGTTCCAGCTGGCCGATCACATCTACCGCGAGCATTTCGCCACCGCTGACGGCCGGCTGCCCGCAACATTTGAGCTGGTCTGCCTCACCGGCTGGTCGCCGTCGGACAGCCAGCAAAAGCCGCTGCGTCCCGGCTCTGCCCAGATGCGGCTGGCCGACGCACTGAAGGTGCCGGAAACCAAGCTCGACCCCTGATAAGTTTCTGCTATGCCTGCGCCAATGTGATCCAATTGGCCTTCTGCGCGTAAAGACAGTACTTTCCTGCCAACACCAAATTTCTCAGCCCCACAGGACCTGCCCATGCTGGACGCCGCCCGGACCGCCAAATGCCCTGCCCACGCCCCCGCCGATCACCCCAAGATCCCGGCGGAGAAGGTCGGCATCCTGCTGGCCAACCTTGGCACGCCGGACGATCACTCCTATTGGCCGATGCGCCGGTATCTGAACGAGTTCCTTTCCGACAAGCGGGTGATCGACTACCCGTCTTGGAAATGGCAGCCGCTGCTGCAGCTGATCATCCTGACCAAGCGCCCGTTCTCCTCCGGTGCGGCGTACAAGTCGATCTGGAATCATGACAAGGGCGAAAGCCCGCTGATGACCATCACCAAGGACCAGACCGCCAAGATGGCTGAGGTTATGAAGGCGCGGTACGGCGATCAGGTGATGGTCGATTTCTGCATGCGCTACGGCAACCCCTCGACCAAATCCAAGGTGCGGCAGATGGTGGAGGCCGGCTGCCAAAAGATCCTGTTCGTGCCGCTTTACCCGCAATATGCCGGCGCGACCTCCGGCACTGCCAACGACCAGTTCTTCCGCGCCCTGATGGAAGAAGCCTGGCAGCCCGCCGCGCGCACGATCGCGCCCTACTTCGACCAGCCTGCCTATATCGACGCTTTGGCGCGGTCGGTGGAGGAGGCCTATGCCAAGGCAGAAAAACGCCCGGATATCCTGGTGGTGTCTTACCACGGGATGCCGAAACGCTATCTGATGCAGGGCGACCCCTATCATTGCCAGTGCCAGAAAACGACGCGCCTGCTGAAGGAGCGCCTGGGCTGGGACGACACCCAGATCACCTCGACTTTCCAGTCGGTTTTCGGGCCCGAGGAATGGCTGAAACCCTACACGGTGGATCACGTCGCGACGCTCGCCAAAGAAGGCAAGAAGAACATCGCGGTGATTGCGCCGGCCTTCTCTGCCGACTGCATCGAGACGCTGGAAGAGATCAACGAGGAGATCCGCGAGAGCTTTGAACACGCAGGCGGCGAGGACTTTCTCTATATCCCCTGCCTCAACGATGATGATGACCATATCGCCGCACTGGCCGGGGTTATCGAACAGAACCTGCAAGGCTGGCTGGACTAAACCGCTCTCCCGGTCCAAATAGGATCCAATATTTGATCGCCGGGCACGCCGGCAGACCGGGGAGAGTTTGGATGACGCTTGCGCATTGGGCCGCCGCCCTTGAACAGCATTGGGGGATCAAGGCGGAGCTGAGCCGCCTTGATGGGGAGTATGACCTGAACTTTCTGGCGCGGAAGGCAGATGGCCAGGGCTATATCCTGAAGGCCATGCGCCCCGGCTGCGAGACCTGGCTGGTCGACATGCAGGTGAAGGCATTTGAGCATATCGCCATGCGCCAGCCGGATCTGCCCTGTCCGCGGGTGATTTCCTCTGCTAACGGCCGCTCTCTGCTGACACTCCCGGACGAGAACGGCCAGGACCGGCTGGTCTGGCTGCTGAACCAGCTGCCTGGGCGCTGCTATGCCAAGGCCGAGCCGAAAAACGATTCGCTGATCCATGAGGTGGGCCAAGTGCTCGGCGGATCTGCGAAAGCGCTCGCGGGTTTCCGGCACGAAGGTCTGGAACGTGATTTCAAATGGGACCTGATGCGCGCGGGCTGGATTAAGGACCGGCTTTCCTGCGTCACCGATCCCGCACGCCGTGCAATTCTTGAAGAGATCTGCGCGGATTTTGCCAAGTTAGAGCCTGTTTTGGCGCAGCTGCCCAAGCAGGCCATCCACAATGACGCCAATGACTATAACATCATGGTGGCGGGAAAACTGGGCGAGCCGCGCCGGGTGTCGGGGCTTATCGACCTCGGCGATATGTGCGCCGCGCCAAGGGTCTGCGACCTGGCGATTGCCGCGGCCTATATCGTGCTGGACCATCCGGCGCCGGAGGCTGCGCTTGCGGCACTGGTGGCGGGCTATCACGAGGCCTGCCCGCTGACGCCCGGCGAAGTGGACATGATATGGCCGCTGCTGCGCGCGCGGCTGGCTGTCAGCGTGGTGAACTCCACCCTGATGGCGGCGGACAACCCGGACGACCCCTATGTCACCATCTCGCAAGCGCCGGCCTGGCGGTTCCTGGAAGGTAATACGCTGCATGGCGGTCTGCTGACGGCCCGTCTGCGTGCAGCCTGCGGCCTGCCGGTGGTGGAGGGCGCCGACAGGGTGATGGCCTGGCTGGAGAAGGAACGCGGCAACTTCACCCCGTTAATGGGGCAGGACCTGTCGGACGCACCGATGGGGGCGTTGTCGGTCGAGGACTCCACCTGGCCGCAGAACCCGTTCCATATGCCGCTGGAGGAGGCCGCCAGGGTCGGCGAGGAGTTCGAGGACAATGGCCGTATCTGGCTGGGCTACTATCATGAGCCGCGGCTGATCTACACGGATGCCGCTTTCCGCAAAGGACCGTGGAAGGCCAGCAACCGGCGTACCGTGCATCTGGCCATCGACGCCTTTGCCCCGGCCGGCACACCGATGTTTGCCCCCTTGCGCGGTGAAGTCTTTGCAGCCGAATACCGCGACGGTCACTTGGACTACGGCGGCGTGATCATCCTGCGGCACCAGACCCCGGAGAGCGATCCGTTCTATACCCTATACGGCCATCTGGATCCGGAATTCCTCAACCGGCTGAAGCCCGGCAGTATCGTCGAGAAAGGCGAGGAATTCTGCCGCCTGGGCGATCCCGGCCAAAACGGCGGCTGGGCGCCGCATGTGCACTTCCAGCTTGCGCTGACTACCGAGGGAATTGAGACCGATTGGCCCGGCGTCGGCGATCCTGATGAGGTGTACCTGTGGCAGGCTCTCTGTCCGAATCCGGCGGCGCTGCTGAACCTTCCGGATGAAAAGGTCCGCTATCACCCGACCAGCAAAAACGATGTTCTGGCAGGCCGCCGCGCCCATTTCGGTGGCAACCTGAGCCTTACTTACAAAGACCCGGTGATGCTGCTGCGCGGCTGGAAACATCACATGTTCGACGAATGGGGGCGGCCTTATCTGGACGCTTACAACAACGTCCCGCACGTCGGCCACGCCCACCCGCGTATTCAGGCGGTGGCGGCGGATCAACTGAAACGGATGAACTCCAACACCCGCTACCTGCATCCGGCACAGACCGCCTTTGCGGAAAAGGTGCTGTCAAAACTGCCGGACCGGTTCGAGGTCTGCTTTTTCGTGAACTCCGGCACCGAGGCCAACGAACTGGCCCTGCGCCTGGCTCGCGCCCATACCGGCGCCAAGGGCATGGTGACGCCCGATCACGGCTACCACGGCAACACCACCGGAGCGATCAGCATCTCCGCCTACAAGTTCAACAAGCCCGGCGGCGTTGGGCAGGCGGATTGGGTTGAGCTGGTGGAAGTTGCCGATGACTATCGCGGCTCGTACCGGAGCGGCGATCCGGACCGGGCACAGAAGTTCGCGGATCTCGTAGACCCGGCAATCGCCCGTCTGCGGGAAAAGGGCCACGGTGTTGCTGGTTTCATAGCCGAAACCTTTCCATCTGTCGGCGGCCAGATCATCCCGCCACAAGGCTACCTGGCTGCGGTTTATGAAAAAATCCGCGCCGCAGGCGGTGTCTGCATCGCTGACGAAGTGCAAACCGGCCTGGGCCGTTTGGGGGCATACTACTTTGGCTTTGAGCATCAGGGGGCGCTGCCGGATATCGTTGTGATGGGCAAACCGATCGGCAATGGGCACCCGCTGGGCGTATTGGCGACAACCAAGGAAATCGCCGCGAGCTTCGACAACGGGATTGAGTTTTTCTCAACCTTTGGCGGCTCGACCCTCTCCTGCCGAATCGGCAAGGAAGTTCTGGATATCGTCGATGACGAACAGCTTCAGGAAAATGCCCGCGTGGTCGGCGCTCAGCTGTTTGACGGGTTGAAGGCACTGGAGGAGAAGCACGCCTGCATCGGCGATGTGCGCGGCATGGGCCTGTTTCTGGGGGTGGAACTGATCAATCCGGATGGCTCCGAAGCCACGGAAATCTGTTCATACATCAAAAACCGGATGCGCGATCACCGGATCCTGATCGGCAGCGAAGGTCCCAAGGACAATATCCTGAAAATCCGCCCGCCCCTGACAATAGATTCGGAGGACGCAAACATGATCACCAGTGTTCTGGACAAGATCCTGAGCGAGGTGGAGTCAGTCTGACTGCCCTCATCGCAGAGGTGTGCAGGCAACAAAAAAGGCGGTGGAGAACCACCGCCTTCTCTGTAACCGTGTACCGAAATTAGTTCGATGCAACAGCTGCGCCAACCAGAACCAGCAGCAGCAGCGGCAGCAGGATGCCGCTGGAAGAGCCCTGTGCTTCTTCAACGATGACCGGCGGTTCTACAACCGGCTCGGACAGGTTGCCTGCAGTTGCGGTCGAAGCAGCAGCGGTCAGCGCAGCAGCGATAACGAGTTTTTTCATGTTAACCTCCAGAATTTGCGCGGGCCATAAAGCTGAACCGCGCACCCAAGACATACCTCGTATTTTTTTCTAACCAGCAAAATCGCGCGATTGCAAATGCTTGTTATAGTTAACAGGCTAGCGCTTGTTCCCGTGGCGTCAAATTAGCAACACCTGTGTGCCCACTTTGGCGAAGCTGAACAGTTCGGCGATGTGTTCATTGTAAAGCCCGATGCAGCCATTGGACGATTTACGTCCGATTTTGCGCGTGTCATGGGTTCCGTGGATCCGGTAATACTTCCAGCTGAGGTACAGCGCATGGGTGCCAAGCGGGTTGTCCGGTCCCGGCGGCACGTATGCGGGCCATTCCGGATTGCGTTTGAGCATGTTCGGCGTCGGCGACCAGCTGGGCCCTTCCACCTTGCGCACCACCTTGGTGCGGCCGCGGCGTGTCAGATCGTCAGACAGCGGCACCGAGGAGGGAAAAAGCTTGTACGTGGTTCCATCCGCAGACCAGTAGTGCAGCGCCCGGCTGTCGATATCGACAAGAATCGCGCCGTTGCGCAAATTGTCGAAATACGGCCGCCACGTCTTAGCCCGGAAAGCAGAGATATTGCGCTGGACCGGCGGTTCCGGCTCCGGCGGCGGCCGCAGCGGGTCGAAAGCCTGCTGAGAGTTTCCGGAATCTTCCTGCGCCAGCGCGGAGGAGGAAATCAGGGCGGCGCCGCCGGCAAGAAAGTGCCGCCTGCTGAAGGTCTTAAATGGGATACGGGACATGGTTCATTCCAACTTGCGCAATCGGGATACAGGATTTTAGCATTTTATGGCCGGAAAGCCGCAGTCGCAAACCAATCCGTCACCCCGGTCCGCATATTTCTGCCACCCCGTTTGCCTCCCGGCCACAGGAAGGATAAGTGCAAAAGCAACTGACGGAGCATGAGAGAATTATGAATCGCGTTTTTCTGCTTATGGCTGCGGCCATTCTGACTGTTGCGGCCGCTTGCACGCCTGCAACCGACTCCAGCAGCACCTACCGCATCCGCAATGCGGACAAGGTCCAGATCCGGATGCTAGATTCCGTCAATGCGCTGCGCCAGGCCGCAGGTGCGCAAGCAGTTCAGCTGAACGCTGAGCTGACCGCCGCCGCCGCGACCCACTCGCGCGATATGTCGGTGCAAAACCGGCCTTGGCACTTCGGCTCCGACGGCTCCTCGCCGCTCGACCGGGTCACGCGGGCGGGCTACACCGGCACGCTGCTGGGCGAGAATATCTCGGAAACCTACGAAAATGAGCAGCAGACGCTGACCGCCTGGCTGGAACGTCCCGCAACCCGCGCGGTGATTCTGGATCCGAAGGCCGCGAATATGGGCTTTTCCTGGTTTCAGGAGCCGAATGGCAAAATCTGGTGGACGCTGGTGATGGGCAGCTGAGCCAGCACGGCGCCATGCCCAAGGCTGCCAAGAGGTGCCGGCCCTGCCGGCGCATCTGCAGGCGCGGGAGCCCGCCGCCGCCTGATTGCGGTTCAGGGCCGCAAGGCGATGGTGGTTCCGTCCTGCACCATGGCATAGATCTCTTCGATCTCGTCGTTTGACACCGCAATGCAGCCCGCGGTCCAATCGCTGACCCGCGCCGCGCGCTTGCGCTCCTTGGGGTTGTTGGGCTGCCCGTGGATAAAGATCTCGCCGCCGGGCTGCTTGCCCGCCGCATGCGCCTTGGCCCTGTCCTGCCCATTCGGATAGGAAATGCCGACGGACAGATGGTACCGGCTGTTGGGGTTGCGGCGGTCGATCATATAGGTGCCTTCCGGGGTTTTACCGTCGCCCTCGAACTGCTTGTGGCCCTGCGGCGCAAAACCCAGATCAACGTCGTACTCCCGCAGCACCTCTTCATTGTGCAGCAGGTACATCTTGCGCGAGCCCTTATTGATCACCACCGAAGTGACCTTGGGTCCTTCATAGAACTGGAACCTGCGCGCCGCGCCGCCTGACCTGCTGCAACCTGCCAGTGCAAGGCTTGCGGCAGCACCGACCCCGAATGCCCTTCTGTTCATTGTTCAGCCTGTATTTCTTGTTTGCCTCTATTCAGGCCATACCGCGAAACCGGGATTAAGAAAATTCACAATTTTCTGTCTTCTTCTGCTAGGCCGGAAATTTTCTGCTCGATGGCCTCCAGCCGGCTCAGCACTTCGTCCCGGTAGGCATCGGTGCGCTCGCCCTCCTCTTCGTGGTGGGCATCCTGCATCGAATTCACGATCAGGCCGACCAGCAGGTTCACCACCGCAAATGTGGTGACCATGATAAAGGGCACGAAGAAGGCCCAGGCGTGAGGGTGTACCTCCATTACCGGCCGCACGATCCCCATCGACCAGCTTTCCAGTGTCATGATCTGGAACAGCGAATAGGCGCTGAGGCCCAGGTCGCCGAACCATTCCGGGAAGTCCTGGCCGAATAGTTTGGTGGAGATCACCGCGCCGATATAGAAGATGATCGCCATCAGCAGGAACACCGACCCCATTCCGGGCAGTGCGGTGATGAAGCCTTCGACCACACGGCGCAGCCGCGGCGCGACCGAAATCACCCGCAGAACCCGCAGGATGCGCAGCGCCCGCAGCACCGACAGCCCCTGGGCCCCCGGTGCCAGTGCGATGCCGACAATCACGAAATCGAACACGCTCCAGCCGTTCAGGAAAAACCGCAGCCGGCGCACATAAAGCTTGGCCAGGATCTCCACCACGAAGATCGTCAGACAGGTATTGTCGATCAGATGGATCAGACCGCCGGCCCTGGCCATGACCGATGGCGACGTCTCCAGTCCCAGGGTCACCGCGTTGACCAGAATGACCGCGATGATGAACCGGCCGAAAAGGTCACTGTCCAGAATGGCTGCCAGCCGTTGGGTTGGTGTCATCGCTTGGGTATCCGTCATATCAGTCTTTCAGTGTGAACCGAGCAACCAGTTCGGTATGCGCCGACCAGCGGAACTGGTCAACGGCCTGGACCCAGTCAAGGCTATAGCCCGCTGCAACCAGCGTCTTTGCATCGCGGGCAAAGCTCACCGGGTTGCAGGAGACATAGGCGATCAACCGCGTGCGGGCCTTGGCCAACTGCGCAACCTGCGCTTCGGCGCCGGCCCGGGGCGGGTCGATTACCGCCGCGTCAAAGGCTGCACCGAATGGGTTCAGATCCTCGGGCAGCAGCGGATTGCGGAACAGGTCGCGGGTTTCGGTTGTGACCTTCTTCAGTCCCTTTGCCTTGCGCCAGCCGGCATCAAGCGCCGCTACCATTTCTCGTTCGCCTTCCACCGCGTGGACCTCAGCAGCCTGCGCCAAAGGCAGCGCAAAGGTACCGCATCCGGCGAACAGATCGACGATCCGCTTGGCACCTTTGGTGATTTCCAGCACCCCGTCCAGGAGGGCCGCCTCGCCCTCACGCGTGGCCTGCAGAAAAGCACCCGGAGGCGGGCAGACCAGGGCCTTTCCAAAAGGCTGCACCGGAGGCTGCTCCATCGCCACCGGCTCGTCGTCCCAGGTCAGCCGGGCAATCCGGTGTCTGTCGGCCAGCTGCGCCAGCTCGATCCTCAACGGGCCGTCCAGCGGCTTGCCGTTTTTGATCAGCATGTCGAGACCCGCTTCCGACGTGGTGACTGTCACCGCAAGTGGCGTTTTGCGGCTGGCCCCTGCCAGGGCCAGCGCTTCCGCCACCGGAATCGCAGCCATCAGGGCCGGCTCCAGCAGCTGGCAGTTGGGAATTTCGGTGATCACGTCCGACGCCTGGCCGTGAAACCCGGCCATCGCGCCTTTCTTGGTGCGCCGCACCGCCAGCGTTGCGCGGCGGCGGGACCGGGCCGGCGAGGTGTGGATGGGCCGGAACTCCGTCTCCAGCCCCTGCGCGCTCAGTGCATTGCGCACCACATCCGTCTTCCACTCCGCCACAAAGCTGTCGCTGGCGTGCTGCAGCTGGCAGCCGCCGCAGGACTTGTAATGGCGGCAGGGCGGCTGCACACGGTGCTCCGAGGGCGTCTCAATGCGGATGCTGGTCAAACGGCTGCCCTCGGCAATGCCGCTGACAGTCTCGCCCGGAAGGGTGCGCGGGGCAAACAAAGGGCCATCGGCCACGCCATCGCCTTGATGGCCCAGCCGGCTGATTGTTGCTGTGGTTCTGGCTGCATCAGTCATGGCGGCTCAATAGCGCGGCACAGGGATCAGCAAAAGCAAAATGCGCCGGTCAGGTTACTCTGCCGCCGCCTGCTCCTCGTCGGTGCAGATGAAACCACCGGACTGGCGCGCCCAGAACTGTGCATACAGACCGCCCCTGGCCAGCAGTTCATCATGGCTGCCGCTTTCAGCGATGCGGCCCTTCTCCATCACGATGATCCGGTCCATCTCGCTGAGCGTCGACAGACGGTGGGCAATCGCCAGCACCGTTTTGCCTTCCATCACCCGGTGCAACGCTGCCTGGATCGCGGCCTCAACCTCCGAATCCAGTGCCGAGGTGGCCTCGTCCAGCACCAGGATGGGCGCGTCCTTCAGAATGGCGCGGGCCAATGCGATCCGCTGCCGCTGCCCGCCGGACAGTTTCACTCCGCGCTCACCCAGAAAGGCATCATAGCCGGTGCGGCCCTGGCCATCCTCCAGCTCGGTGATGAATTCATGCGCCTCGGCCTTGTGTGCCGCCGCGGCGACCTCTTCCTCAGACGCATCCGGCCGCCCATAGAGAATGTTTTCCCGCGCCGAGCGGTTGAACATGGCGGTCTCCTGGGTGACCATGCCGATCTGACTGCGCAGTGAGTTCTGGGTGACCGTCGCAATATCCTGACCGTCGATAAGAATCCGGCCACTCTCTCCGTCATAAAGCCTGAGCAGCAGCGACACGAGCGTGGATTTCCCCGCCCCTGAGGCCCCGACGATGCCCAGCTTTTCGCCGGGATGAATAGTCAGGTCGATGCCCTGCACGCCGCCGACGTCGCGGCCATAGGCAAACTCGACCTGGTCAAAGACGATCTCGCCTTCGGTGACCTCCAGCGGCTTGGCGCCGGGCGTATCCTCTACCCTGTCGCGGACGGATAGTGTCTTCATGCCGTTCTCGATCTCGCCGACGTTGGAGTAAATCGCCATAAGCGTGAAGCTGACCCAGCCGGTCATCTGGGCGATGCGGATCGAGACCGCGCCTGCCGCCACGATGTCGCCTTCGGTCGCCGTGCCGGACTGCCACAGCAACAGCGTCGCGCCGATGAGCAACACCGGCAGAACGCCCGCCAGGCACATCAGGCAAAACCGGAAGCTGGCGGAGAGATAGCCGAAATGCAGTGACTTATCGCGGAACCGCACCATGGCGTCCTGGGCGGTGCGCTCCTCATGGTCGGCATGGGCAAACAGCTTGACCGTCTTGATGTTGGTAATCGAGTCGACAACCTGCCCGGTCACCATCGCCCGCGCCCCGGCCCGTGCGCCGGACCGCTTGCGGATGCGTGGCAGAAACCAGCGGATCAGCGCGAAATAGGCGATCAGCCAGACCAGAAACACCCCGGTAATGCGCCAATCAATAGACCCTAACAAGGCCAAAGAGCCAGCAAGAGACGCCAATGCAAAGGCGACAACATTGATCATCTCGGTGGTCACGGAGGTGACGGCGGTTGCCGTCTGCATCTGCTTCTGGGCGATCCGCCCGGCAAAATCGTCGTCAAAGAACCGAACCGATTGGCCCAATGTCCAGCGGTTCAGACGCGACAGCACCAGCGGGTTCACATTAGGCTGCACCACGATGGCATTGGAGGCTGCAGAGAGGCCGAACAGCACAGGGCGCACAATCAGGAAAAAGCCCAGCGCGAGTGCGATGACAGCCACATTGCCAGCCGAAAAAAACTGTTCCGGTCCGCTGGAAATTGCGGTGTCGATGACCATCCCCAGGATGAAGGCTGTGCCCGCCTCCATTCCGCCGGCCAGCGCCGAGAATGCCGCCGCCAGCAGCAGCATCGGCCAGGCGCCGGCCAGGCACCAGCGCAAGAAGGACCCCAGCCGTTGCGGCGGCGGGCCCTCTGCCGGGCGGAAGGCGTCGATCAGGTTGCCTATGTTCATTCTGCTGCCTCGATGTTCAGGAAGCCGCCGGACTGGCGCGCCCAAAGCTGTGCATAAAGCCCCTGCGCCTGCAATAGCGCCTCATGCGAGCCTTCTTCAACTATACGGCCCTGATCCATCACCAGGATACGATCCATCTGCGCGATGGTGGACAGCCGGTGTGCAATGGCGATCACCGTCTTGCCCTGCATCATGCCGTAGAGCGTTTCCTGTATCGCTGCTTCGACCTCGGAATCCAGCGCCGAGGTGGCCTCGTCCAGCACCAGGATCGGCGCGTCCTTCAGGATCACCCGCGCCAAGGTCACCCGCTGGCGCTGCCCGCCGGACAGTTTGACGCCGCGCTCGCCGACATGGGCGTCATATCCCTTGCGCCCCTCCGGATCCTCAAGGTCCAGAATGAACTCATGCGCCTGCGCCTGTTTTGCGGCGGCGATCATCTGCGCCTCTGTCGCGTCCGGACGTCCGTACAGCAGGTTGTCCCGCACTGAGCGGTGCATCAGCGCGCTGTCCTGCTGGACCATGCCGATGTGGCTGCGCAAGCTGTCCTGTGTCACCGCCCGGATGTCCTGGCCGTCGATCAGGATCTGCCCGCTCTCGGCGTCGTAGAATCGCAAAAGCAGTTTCACCAGGGTCGATTTACCGGCGCCCGAGCGCCCGATCAGGCCGATCTTCTCGCCCGGCTGGATGGTCAGGCTGATCCTGTCCAGCCCGCCGGCCTCCCGCCCGTAATGGTGCGATAGGTTGCGCAGCTCGATCTCGCCCTTGGTGAGCCGCAGCGGCTCCGCATTGGCGGCATCCACCAGGTCGATGGGCTGGGCAATAGTCTCCATCCCCTCGGCCACAACCCCCAGCTGGCGGAAGAAGGAGGTCAGCGCCCACATGATCCAGCCGGTCATCGCGTTCAGCCGCAGGGTCAGCGCCGTGGCCGCTGCCACCAGACCCACCGAAGCACTGCCTTGCATCCACAGCATCACGGCCCAGCCAACCACACCGACAATCAGCAGTCCGTTCAGCGTGACCAGCGTGGCATCCATGATGGTGAAAATGCGCATCTCTGTCTGGAACGTCTTGCGGGTGTTCTCGATTGCCTCGCGGGCATAGGTCAGCTCCCGGTCGTGATGGGCGAACATCTTGACCGAGTGGATGTTGGAATAGCTGTCGACCACCCGCCCCGTCACGGTAGAGCGCGCGTCAGACGATGCCTGGCTGGCCGGGCCGACCCGTTTGACCGTCCACATCACCAGTAGCGCGTAGAGGACAAACCAGACCGCCAGAGGCAGCATCAGACGCACATCGGCAACCCACAGCAGCACTGCCGCGCCCACCAGATAGGCCAGCGAGAAGGTGATGGCGTCAAAGACCTGAAAGACCACCTCTCCCGCAGCGGGCGGGGTTTGCATGATCCGGTTGGCAATCCGCCCGGCAAAATCGTTCTCGAACCAGCCCACCGACTGGCGCAGCACGTGCTTGTGTGCCCGCCAGCGGATCAGGGTACCAAAGTTCGGCAGGATCGTGTTGTTCAGCAGCACAACGTCCAAAAGCTGGATCAGCGGCCGCAACAGCAGAATGAACAGGGCGACCACGATCAATTCTGTGCCATGCGCCTCCCAGACCTCGGACGGGGTGCCCGACATCAGGTCAACGATACGGCCCATATAATAGATCAAGCCAACCTCAATCCCCGCGACCACGACCGACATCAGCGCAGCCAGGATAAAGACGGATTTGAACGGCTTGGAGTAGTCGCGCAGGAACGGCCACAGCCGCGTCGGCGGCGTGTTGCTTTCCGGGTAGGCGCAATAGGGGTCAATGAGGTTTTCAAAATAGCGAAACATGCGGGTGCTCCTGGCGTTCGAGCAAATCGGAATACAGATGCAGACAGCGGGCGGCCCAAGGCTCCCACGTCAAACGGGGCAAGGTCTCAGGCGTTAAAGAAACCAGATCCCGTAATACATCAGCATTCCTCCGTCATGTGGTGGCTGCCCTATGGGTACGCAAGATTGGCAGCTTTGTCACCCCCCAAGGTTGTGACGCTGCTGACACCCCTTGTCAGCGGAGGGTGCCCAGCAGCTCTTCGCGGCTGAGGGTGAACCCCGACGCAATCCAGTCCGCTTCCAGCTTCTTTACTGCCGCACCCAAAGCCGGCCCTTGCAGATCCGGCAGAAGATCCCGGGCTTTCACCGGGAAAACTGCCTCCGCGCCCAGCGCGATTTCAGTCTCTAAATCGGGGAAAAACGGCTGCTCCAGCAGCGCAGCGCGCAGCAGCAGTGAATCCAGTGCCTTCTCCGCGCCGAGCCGGTATCCCAGCTCCCCCGCCGCCGCGGTGCCAGATGCGGCCGCGCGGATTGCGGCCAGATGAGAGGCCTGTGCCTTGCTCAGCCGCAGGGCCTCTTGCAGACCTCCCCCGCCCAGCGCAGCAAGGCGGCGGATACCGGAAGCCGGACGCCCCGCCTCCAGGTGAATCAGAGGCGCCAGGGCGCGGTCATCGGCACCCGGCAGAATTTGAGCCAGGACGCCGGTCTGCCGCATTGCTGCAACCGAGGGCGCAGGATCGGGAGCCGCCAGCAGCTTCAACAGCTCCGCGCCGACGCGCTCCTTGGACAGCGACGCCAGCCCGTCCAGATTGGCAGCAATCGCCGCCAGCGCATCCGGATCAAAGCCTTCTGTGTGATCGCCGTACCAGGCATGAAAGCGGAAATACCGCAAGCTGCGCAAGTAATCCTCACGGATGCGGTTTTCCGCCGTTCCGATAAACCGCACCCGGCGCTGGGTCAGATCCGGCAGGCCGCCCAGCGGATCGACTACTTCGCCATCCGGGCGCGCGTAAATCGCATTCATGGTGAAATCGCGGCGGCGGGCGTCCTCGGCTATATCGGTTGAAAACGCCACCACAGCCCGGCGGCCGTCGGTGGCCACGTCCTTGCGAAAGGTGGTGATCTCATGCGGGATACCGTTTTTGATCAGGGTCACGGTGCCGTGGTCGATCCCGGTCGGCACCGCCTTGATTCCGGCTCGGGCGGCGAGCTCCAATACCTGCTCCGGCCGCGCATCGGTGGCGATATCCATGTCGGAGACCGGCTCGCACAGCAGCGCGTTGCGCACGCAACCGCCAACAAACAGCACCTGCGCACCATCTGCGGTAACGGCCTCGAAAACCGCCTGAGTTGCCTGATCCTTAAGCCAGGGCTGGTCGATCCGCATCAGCTCTCCATCCGTGCCGCAAAGCCGCGCAGCATCCGCGCGGTGGCGCCCCAAATGTAATAGGGCCCATAAGGTACGGTATAATAGCGCCGGCGGGTCCCGCGCCAGCGGCGCGACTCGATAATGTAGTTTTCCGTGTGCAGAACGTGTCTTAGCGGAACAGAAAAAACTTCGGCCACTTCCCCTGCTTCCGGGCGTGCGGCAAATCTTTCGCGGATCAAGGCAACCACCGGGGTCACGGAGAAGCCGGTCACCGTCTCATGCTCCGGCAGGCAGCCGAGAATCTCAGGCAGGTCCTGCGGCAGGCCGATTTCCTCCCAGGCTTCGCGCAGGGCGGCGGCGCAGGCGTCCTTGTCGCCCGCGTCCACCTTGCCGCCGGGAAACGCGATCTGTCCCGGGTGGTGCTTGAGCGCCGAGGACCGTTTGGTCAGGATCAGCCGGGGCGTGCCGGAGGCGATGGAGACCGGCACCAGAACGCCGGCATCCCGCAGCTTGCGCCCTTCCGGCAGCACCGTGCCGGGGTTGAGATCGAAATCGGAAGAGCCGCCGCCCTCCAGCTTCAGCGCGGCGGCTATTTTGTCCGTAAGATCTTGTGCGGGCTCACTCACTGGGCGGGTTTTCCGCGTCAAACCCCAGCGACGCGGGGTCCAGGTCGTAATGCGCGCCGCAGAACTGGCAGTCCGCGGTCACCCGGCCGTCATCGGTGGTCATCTTTTCGATGTCCTTGGCCGAGTAGATCGACAGGCTCTGGCGCACGCGGTCTTCCGAGCAAGTGCAGCCGAAGCGCACCGGCTGAAAATCGTAGACCCGCGGTTGTTCCTCGTGAAACAATCGGATCAGCAGGTCCGTGGGGGTGACCGACGGTCCGATCAGTTCCAGATCTTCCACCGTGTTCAGCAGCATGGTGACCCGGTTCCAGTTCTCTTCCTCGTCACCGGTGACCAGATCGGAGGCTTGCAGGACCTCTCCCGTCCCCTCGCTCTGTGCCGCGAAAGGCGACGCCTTGGGCATGCTCTGCAGCATCACGCCGCCTGCGCGCCAATGCTCGGGCACGCCCGGCTCAGCCGATTTTCCAAAACTCAGCTTGAACATGGTGGGCAGCTGTTCGGACTGGGCGAAATAGGCCTCTGCGCAGGCGCTGAGCGAACCCTGCGCCAGAGGGGTGATGCCCTGATAAGGCTGGGTGCCGTTGCCCTGGTCGATCAGGATCGCGAAATAGCCTTCGCCCACCTGCTCGAACGGATCGCCATCGGTCAGGCGCTCGCGGTCAAAGCTGGCGTAGGCGCGGATCTGGCCGATCTCGCCCTCCTTCTGCGGCGCGTAATAGTCGGTGGCGATCATCCGCACCGCACCCTTGGACTGCACCTGCAGCGACAGTTTCCAGCGCAGCGAAATGGTCTGACCGATCAGCGCCGTCAGCAGCGCCATCTCGGCGACCAGCGCCTCAACCGCTGGCGGATAGTCATGCTGTTTCAGGATACCATCCAGCACACCGTCCAGCCGCGCCACGCGGCCGCGCATGTCGGATACATCAAGCTGGAAGGGCAGGACGGTGTCGTCCCACGCGATTTTCGAACCAAGAGTCATGGGGTTTCCTTACGCGCCGGGGATTGGCATACCGGGGCTATATAGGAGAAATGATACTGGAGTGAAGGGGCCGGCCCGTGATCAGACGTTTTGGCGATACGCCGCAAAAAGGCCGGCGCTACCGGATGCGGCCGGGAGCTTATGCGCTGCTGCCGCGGGGCGGCAAGCTGCTGATCACCTGCCAGTACGACCCCCACCCTGACCTGCAGCTGCCGGGCGGCGGCATCGACCCTGGCGAATCGCCGATCCCTGCCCTGCACCGCGAGGTGTATGAGGAAACCGGCTGGAAGATATCCGCCCCGCGCAAGCTGGGGATGTTCCGGCGTTTCGCCTATATGCCGGAATACGATCTGTGGGCCGAAAAGCTGTGCCATATTTACATTGCCCGGCCGCTGCGCCGCATTGGCCCGCCGTTGGAAGACGGGCATGAAGCGCTGTGGGTTGATCCGCAGGAGGCCGCCGTCAGGCTGGGCAACGCCGGCGACCGCCATTTCGCAGCCCGGCTGGCAGCACGCCTGTGAATTCGGGCTAAACCCACCTCCCAAATACACAAAATCCCAGCCGCGGCCAGGACACCATCAGACTGAAGCTGTGGCAGGTTCAGGGACCTTGATACTCGAACAAGGTCGCTGAGACATCATCTTCCAGCCCGTGTTCCTTGCTCATCACCTGGGTCAGGTGCCAGTACAGATCGTCCAGGAACTCTTTGCCGCTCTGGCCGGATCCGCATTTTCCCACCAGCTCAAGCAGGCCTTCGGGTTCCAGCATGGAACCACCTTCCAGCCGCGCCTCGGTGAAGCCGTCTGAAAACAGCAGCAGGCGGTCGCCGCGCTCCATGGTGAATTCTTCCTGGCTGTAACCGATATCCGGCACCAGACCCACCGGGACGCCGCCCTTGCCGATGAATTCCATCTCGCCATTTTTCCGCAGCAGCAGCGGGTGCGGATGCCCGGCTTGCACCATCTTGACGACCCCGCTGCGCAGGTCAGCAATGCAGTAAGCCATGGTGAAGTATTCTTCGATGCCGGTGTCGGCGATCAGCCTGGCATTCAGCAGGCTGGCCACCTCCTCCGGCTGGCGCAGGGCGTAGAAGCGGTTAAACCGTTTCTCCATCCCGACGTTCTGATCGAAATAATTGGAGGATAGATAACCGCCCAGCCGCGCCGTCATCATCGCGGAGGTGATGCCATGACCCGACACGTCGATGGAGTAGAAGCCGATTCGGTTCACGCCCGGTGAGAACATGCCCACCAGGTCGCCACCGATGTGTCCGCAGGGTTTCAGCAGCAGGCTGACGGTGGAAGAGCCAAAAGTCTTGGACAGTTCCGGCACCAGCGATTCCTGGATCTTGCGGGCCTGGATCAGGTCCTTGTCGATCGCGTCATACACGCGCTGCAGCTCGCCCAGCGTTTCGGAGACAATGCGGTTCTTTTCTGACAGCTCCCGCTGCATGCGCAGGATCCGCTCCCCCGCGGAGATGCGCGCGCGCAGTTCATCAGAACTCACCGGCTTGGTCAGGAAGTCATCGGCGCCGGCATCAAGCCCCTCGGCGACCTCGTTCTTTTCGCTTTTGGAGGTCAGCAGGATGAAATAGGCGTAATCCTCGCTTGAGCGGGCCCGGAAGGCGCGGCAGAACTCCAGCCCGTTCATCCCCGGCATCATCCAGTCGCTGAGGATCAGATCCGGTGTTTCCGCCTGGCAGATCTCCATCGCGGCCTCGCCGCTCTCGGCCTCGACGACCTCAAAACCCCATTTCTTCAGTGAAGCCACAAGGATGCGTCTTTGCAGGCGGCTGTCATCGACAACCAGCACACGGCGTATTGATCCGGCCACTGTGTGGTCCTCGTTGTCCATCGAACTTTCTGGCAGCACCGAAGGCACCTCACAAATGGCAAAATCAGACAGTCTTGTGATACTATCGGTCCAGAAATTTAACAGGCGGTGAAACCTAAAATTTGAGCTTCCCCCTTTATTTCACTATATTTTTACTGCAATCAACTTAAGAAATCGCGCATGGCGACTGATCGTAAGGACAAGATACATGATTGACTGGCCGCGCGTGACCGAGCTGCGCGAAGAAGTGGGTGCAGAAGATTTCGAGGAAGTCGTAGAGATATTTCTCGAAGAAGTCGAAGAGGTTATCGGTAAGCTGCAAGACGGCGACCGCAGCCAGCTGGAGCAGGACCTGCACTTCCTGAAAGGCAGCGCGCTCAACCTCGGGTTTGCAGATTTTTCCGCACTCTGCCTGGACGGCGAGAGAAAATCAGCGCAGGGCGGCGCAGACGATGTGGATCTCCCTGCCATCATCACCAAGTTTCAGGCTTCCAAGTCTGCCTTTCTGACCGGCATGTCGGAAAAATTCTGACCCCGGCCGCTAGCCTCAGATCACGAATTGCGCCAGTGTTTCGTCCCGTGTGATGTCCGTATAGGTCATCCCAGCAGCATCCAGCCGCGCGAACAGCTGCTCAAAGTTTTCCGGCCGTTTGGTTTCGATCCCGATCAAGACAGAGCCGAAATTGCGGGCTGATTTCTTCATGTACTCAAAGCGGGCGATGTCGTCCTGAGGGCCCAGGATGCCCAGAAACTCCTTCAGCGCGCCAGGCCGCTGCGGCAGCCGCAGGATGAAGTATTTCTTCACCCCGGAATAGCGCTGCGCCCGTTCCTTGACCTCGGGCAGCCGTTCAAAATCGAAATTACCGCCGGACGTGACGCAGACCACAGTCTTGCCGCGGATCCAGGAGCGCACATCCTGCAGCGCCTCGACCGACAGCGCGCCCGCCGGCTCCAGCACGATACCCTCGACATTCAGCATCTCGATGATGGTCGCGCAAATGCGGTCTTCAGAGATTGCCAGCACATCCGGCAGCGGCACATCCTTCAGAATATCAAAGGGCAGATCGCCGATCCGCCCCACCGCCGCACCATCGACAAAGGTGTCGACGGTGTCCAGCGGCACCGGCTTGCCCGCCGCCAGCGCTGCGCGCAGGCAGGCGCCGCCTTCAGGCTCCACGAACAGGCTGTGCACATCCTCACCAAACCAGGAGGAAACGCCCGCTGACATGCCGCCGCCGCCCACCGGCAACAGAACGTGATCCGGGGCCTTGCCAAACTGAGCCTCAATTTCAACCGCAATGGAGGCTTGGCCTTCGATGACATCCGCATCGTCGAAGGGTGACAGGAAATGCCCGCCTTCCTGCGCGCACCATTCCTGCGCTGCCGCCAGGCAGATGTCGAAATAGTCGCCAACCAGATGGATCTCGATATTGTCACCACCGAACATCCGGGTCTTCTGGATCTTCTGCTGCGGCGTTGTGACCGGCATAAAGATCACACCGCGCTTGCCCATGTGACGGCACATGAAGGCAACGCCCTGGGCATGGTTCCCTGCAGAGGCGCAGACGAACAGCTCCTGGTCCGGCTGCTTGCGCATCGCATTCAGCGCGCCGCGGATTTTGTAGGAACGGACCGGGCTCAGGTCCTCGCGCTTGAGGTAAATGTCAGCGCCGAAGCGTTCGGACAGATGCACGTTGCGCTGCAAGGGTGTCGCGGGAAACACATCGCGCATCGCCTGTTCAGCGGCGCGGGCCTGGGTCTTGAAATCGCTCATGTATCCTTCAGTGGCGTATGCCCGCCCCTAAGGCAAGAGGCGGGTGCAAAGCATACATAAGAATACCGGCATTCAGACCGGGCGGCCTTCGACATAGTGGCCGTAAAGGGTGGTCAGCAGGCTGATGTTCAACAGCGCCAACGCAGCTGAGATCAGGATTGAAACACCAGCGGCCAGCGACGGAGAAGCTGACAAGGCTGTTGCGATGAATTGAGCTGCATACTGGGCCGCAACCAGAATGGCGGCCAGTCCAAGCAAGTCGCCGAAGGCGTTTGAGGTGGAGTTCCAGGCATCCCGAAGCCCCATCCCCGCGCCCAGCGCCGCCGCGGGCAGTATTACCGACAGCCTGAGGATCAGATAGGTGGTGAAGATTGCAATCGGCAGGCTGATCCATTGCAGGGCAGCCGGCCCTGCCCCGCTGAGGATGGTTGTCACCAGAAGAGCCACGAGCATTACGGGGATCATCATACAGATCAGGACCAGTGCAATCTGCAAAGACCGGCCGAAATAAGCCATTACCCGGCTACCCTCCAGGCGCGGCAGCCAGCCCTGCGGCATTTCCTCAAGCAGGACAAAGCGGTGCCAAGCAACAACGCTCCACATCCCAATCAAGAGCGAAAGGACTGAAACCAGGAACAGCGGGCCGCTTAAGCCTGAATTCTCTGGCATCGGGGTTACCACGCCCCACTGCAAGGTTTCCCACACCCCAGTCATCTTTAAAAACGTTGCAAACAGCGCAACGATCAACAGCGTGGGAACCAGAAAAACCCGCAGCATATCGCCGAAGTTCCGCGCCAGCATTCCGACAGAATGGCTGAATAGGGCCCATGGTTTCATGAAAATCTGCTCCAGTATGAAAATCACGTTCTGGCGCGAACCCTAGTTACCGAACGCGGTGCGCGAAACCCCGGAAAACCTTGCCCTTGCGGCCAAAACCCGATACGCCGCAGGCGTTCTGACCTGAGAGGGAATTCCATGTCCGCGCCCAAGAAAGTTGTGCTCGCCTATTCCGGTGGCCTCGACACCTCGATCATCCTGAAATGGCTGCAGACCGAATACGGCTGCGAAGTTGTCACCTTCACCGCCGATCTCGGCCAGGGTGAAGAGCTGGAGCCCGCCCGCAAGAAAGCGGAAATGCTGGGCATAAAGCCGGAGAACATCTTCATCGAGGATGTACGCGAGGAATTTGTCCGCGACTTCGTGTTCCCGATGTTCCGCGCCAATGCGGTCTATGAGGGCCTCTATCTGCTGGGCACCTCCATCGCCCGCCCGCTGATCTCCAAGCGCCTGGTTGAGATTGCTGAGGCCACTGGCGCCGACGCGGTTGCACATGGCGCCACCGGCAAGGGCAACGACCAGGTCCGTTTCGAACTGGCCGCCTATGCGCTGAACCCCGACATCAAGGTAATCGCGCCGTGGCGCGAATGGGACCTGTCTTCGCGCACCAAACTGCTGGAGTTTGCCGAGGCGCACCAGATCCCCGTCGCCAAGGACAAGCGCGGCGAAGCACCCTTCTCGGTTGATGCGAACCTTTTGCACACATCCTCCGAGGGCAAGGTGCTGGAAGACCCGGCGCAGGAAGCGCCCGATTACGTCTACCAGCGCACCGTCCACCCCGAGGACGCGCCCGACACTCCCGAATACATCGAGATCGGCTTCGAGAAGGGCGATGCGGTCAGCATCAACGGCGAAGCGATGAGCCCGGCCACCATCCTGACCGAACTGAACGAATACGGGCGCAAGCACGGCATCGGCCGCCTCGACCTGGTCGAAGGCCGGTTCGTCGGCATGAAGTCCCGCGGCATTTACGAGACTCCGGGCGGCACCATCCTGCTGGAAGCCCACCGCGGTATCGAATCCATCACAATGGACCGCGGCGCGATGCACCTGAAGGACCAGCTGATGCCGCAATACGCAGAGCTTATCTACAACGGCTTCTGGTACTCGCCGGAACGCGAAATGCTGCAGGCCGCCATCGACAAGAGCCAGGAATTCGTCTCCGGCACCGTGCGCGTGAAGCTCTACAAGGGCCTGGCCTCTACCGTTGGCCGCTGGTCGGACAACTCGCTCTACTCCGAGGCGCATGTGACCTTTGAAGAAGACGCCGGCGCCTACGACCAGAAGGACGCCGCAGGCTTCATCCAGCTGAACGCCCTGCGTCTCAAGCTGCTGGCCGCCCGCGAGCGCCGGATCAAAAAGTGAGTGATCAAGACGGCATAGACGGCGATTTCGAGGATGATTTCGCGGAAGAGCTGGACATGTTCGTCGAGGCTCAGGACACCGTCTGGGCGGCTGTCCTGAGTGAGCTCTCAGCAGGACAGAAGACGAGCCACTGGATGTGGTTCGTCTTTCCCCAGCTGGCCGAACTCGGCCGCTCCCACATGGCGCAGCTTTACGGGATCGAGGATCTGGCGGAGGCTACCGCCTACCTGAACCACGATAAACTCCGCGCCCGCCTGGTCGAGGTCAGCCAGCTGATGCTGCAGCATCGCGGCAAAGCGCCGGAACAGATCCTTGGCAGCATCGACGCCAAGAAACTGCGCTCCTCGATGACGCTGTTTGCCGCCGTGCCCGGCGCGCCGGCAGAGTTTCGGGAGGTGCTTGTCGCCTTCTATGATGGCCAACCCTGCCCGCTCACCCAGGACGCGCTTGCCGGCGGGTAATCCGCCAGCTTCCCCTTTGGTCAATATTGCCCGGACCGCCTTGCCTGCCTAACGCTCACGTCAGGCAAGGGAGGACACCATGGCACTTGAAGATATCGCAGCGGGCATCCGCACTGGGCTCGCCGGCAAAACTTTCGATGGCTCGCTGAAATTCGATTGCGGCGATGACGGCGTCATCGTGCTCTCACAGGGGGATGCCACAACCCTGGACCGGGACACCGATTGCACGCTGCGCCTGTCCGCAGACAACCTGCAAAAGCTGCTCGCCGGCAAGCTGAACCCGATGACCGCGGTGATGATGGGCAAGATCAAGGTTTCCGGCGACATGGGCGTCGCCATGAAATTGAGCAAGCTGATCGGCTGAACTGCTTCCTCCTGCGCCAAACATCCTTGGCGGTGAGCGCCGCAGGCGCGAGGGGGCAAAGCCCCCTGCGCGCGTCAGATCTTCACGGCTTTCATCTGCTTGTAATAGGGCATTGCCGCCCGCAGCACGGGCTGCAGCGCGTCCGGCACCTGCGGCAACGGCCCCTCGGCGCCGGCAAACCCGGTGGAGTTCCAGACCGCGCCATACCAATGCTCAGCCCAGACGCCGTCATCCTTGTGCCCGCCTTTGGGCCAGCTCAGCATCTTCGGGGAATAGGGGATGCCGATTGCTTCGCAAAGCTGCTCCAGCTTGGCAGCCGGGTTGGCACGGATATCGTGGCTGTCCACCACCACCGGCGTCTGCCCCCAGCCGCGCACCAGCTCAAACAGTTCTGCTTGCTGGCGGAAGCCGATATCCTCCAGTGTGGGGTTTTCCCGTTTTGCCGCATAAGAGGCAATCACCCGCGCCGGATGGCGGATCAGAAAGACGTTGACAGCCTCCCGCATCCAGTCCCGCGGCACGCCCGGAATCATGTGCTGGGTCATGTGCTTTTGATAATAGTGAGGCTTTGCCCCAGGCACCGGTCCAAGCAGCGCCTCCGCCACCGCCTCAGGATTCTGCGGCTGGCTGTCCAGAATCTCGCTTCGCATCGGATGGCCGAGCCCGGTCATCGCCAGATAGGCGGCATAGAATGGTTCGTCCACCACGGCGCAATCGCCGCGGTTGCCAAAGGCATACATCATCGCGGTCGACAGGTTCCGCGGTCCTGACCACATAGCAACCCGCATCACGCGCACTCCTTTTCAATCAGTTGCTTGTAGAGGCCCCGGATACGTTCGGTTACGGGACCCATTTGACCGCTGCCGATCTGCCGCCCGTCGATCTCTCCCACCGGGGTCTGGGCGCCGAAGGTGCCGGTGAGAAAGGCTTCATCTGCGCCGTAGGTGTCTACAAGCGAGTAGTTACGCTCAAACACCGGGATGCCGTTGTCCCGGCATAGGTCTATCACCTTCTGCCGGGTGATGCCGTTCATGCAATAATCCCCGGTGGAGGTCCAAACCTCGCCCTTGCGCACGATGAAGAAGTTGCAGGCGTTGGTGGTGTTTACAAAGCCATTCACGTCCAGCATCAGCGCCTCATCCGCACCGGCTTTTTCCGCCGCAATACAGGCGAGAATGCAGTTCAGCTTGGAATGAGAGTTCAGCTTGGGGTCCTGGGTCATCGGCAGGCCGCGGATATGCGGTACCGTAGCCAGCTTGATCGGGCGCGGCAGGTTCGGGCGCGAGTGTTCCATGATTATAGTCATGGTCGGCCCCTGCTGCGACAGGGAGGGGTGCTGGAAGGGCCGGGTCTTCACCCCCCGTGTGAGCATCAGCCGGGCATGGGCGTCTGTCGTCATGCCATTGGCTTTTTGTGTCTCTAACAAGGCACCTTTGACATCTTCCCGGTCCATACCGATGTCCAGGTCGATGGCCTTTGCAGCCTCGAACAGCCGGTCCAGATGCTCATCCATGAAGGCCCAGGTGCCGTTGTACAGCCGCAGCCCTTCCCAGACACCATCGCCCAGCATGAAGCCGCTGTCATAGACGCTCACCTTGGCTTCGGCCTTGGGAACGATTTCGCCGTTCAGATAGATCAGGATCTCCTCATTGCGCTGATCTTCTTCGGCTTGGTGGGTGCTCATCTTTTTTGTCATGGAATCCTCCTGCTGGCGGCACGTTAATAAGATTGGATCCAATTTCCAAGCGGTAACTTGCTGTCACCTGTTTGTGAGAACTGCCCATGCCGGGTTGAGAGGCGCGGCAACTGCCGGCAGGGTGGCATCGAAGCAGGATGGAGGCGGAGATGCGTGTTCTGGAGAGACTTAAACCTTTGGCTCTGGCGGGTTTGATCGCCATCGGCACCGCGGCGCAAACTAATCCGCTGCAGGCTCAGTCTACTGAAGTCCTTACAGTGGCTGGCGGCTGCTTCTGGTGTGTGGAAAGCGATTTCGAAAGCGTGCCTGGGGTGATCGAAGCGGTTTCAGGCTACACTGGAGGCAAGGTAGTGAACCCGACCTACAAGGACGTGACCCGCGGCGGCAGCGGCCACTACGAGGCGGTGCAGATCATTTTTGACCCGGCAAAAGTGTCCCGGCAGCGGCTTCTGGAGATGTTCTTCCGCTCGGTCGACCCAACCGATGCAGGCGGCCAGTTCTGCGACCGCGGCGAGAGCTACCGTACAGCTGTTTTTGTCTCTAACAAGGCGGAAACAGCTTTGGCTGACAGGGTAAAAGCCGAAGCACAGCAGGCCTTGGGGCAAAAAATCGTGACGCCTGTTCTGCCGGCGAAGACCTTTTACAAGGCCGAAGATTATCACCAGGACTATTACAAGGGGAACAGCCTGGTTTTCACCCGTTTTGGTCCCAAGCGGCAGGCGGCGGCCTATAAGCGTTACCGCCAGGCCTGCGGCCGGGACGCAAGGGTGGCGAAACTATGGGGCGACGCGGCGCCTTTTGCCAAGGGGTATTGAGGCAGAGCCTGCCTCCTTGGCCTGACAGCCATTTCCCGAAAATTTGTTGCGCCCAGACAGAAGCGGGCCACCCGTATCAGAAACGGGCGGCTCGAACTTCTGCCAGCTCAGGGATCACATCCGCAGTGCCATGGCGGGTAACCATCAGTGCCGCGGCACGGCTGGCCTGAGCCATCGCCTCTGCCATCGCCAGCCCCTGGTCCAAACCCGACAGGACGTAGCCGGTGAAGGTGTCGCCGGCCCCGGTCGTATCGACCGCCATGACCGGCAGCGCGGGCACGTCCAGAACGGCGCCGGTTTCACCGTCGATGTGACGGGCGCCTTTGGAGCCAAGGGTAATGATCACGTCCTTGACGCCGAGTTCACCCGGCGTCTTACCGGTGTCCTGCTGCAGCTGCTGGGCCTCCACCTCATTCAGGATCAGGAAATCCAGATACGGCAGCACCGCCTGCACGGCGTCCGCATCAAACGGGGCCGCGGCATAACATACCCGCAGACCCATCCGCCGGCCCAACTGCGCCGCCTCTGCCTGCAGGTTGGTTTCGTTCTGCATCACCAGAATGTCGCCGACGCTTGCCTGGGCCAGCGCCTGCTCCAGCTGCACGCTGTTCAGCACACGGTTAGCGCCGGGGAATAGAATGATCTGGTTTTCCCCCTCAGGCTCCACCGCGATGATGGCATGACCGGTCGGCGTTGCCACCTGGGAAACGTGGTCCGTGCCGGCACCGTAGGCCTTCAGCCGCTCAATTGCCCAGACCCCGTCTGGGCCGACCGCGCCAATGTGGTGCACCTCACTGCCCGCCCGGGTGGCGGCGACGGACATATTGGCGCCCTTGCCGCCGAGAAACCGGTCAAGCCGCAGGGCGGCCAGGGTTTCCCCCGCCGCCGGCAGATGCGGCATGGAATAGACCATATCCGCGTTGATTGAACCGAGGTTCCAGATCGCCATATCAAATCACCCGATGTTGCAGGCCGCCAGCACCGCCATGTTCAGGATGTCATTGGTGGTGGAGGTTGTCGAACAGATCTGGATCGGCTTGTCGATGCCCGACAGGATCGGGCCGATCACCGTGGCGCCGCCCATTTCCTGCATCAGCTTGACCGAGATCGAGGCCGAGTGGCGGGCCGGCACGATCAGAATGTTGGCGGGGCCGGTCAGGCGCTGGAACGGGTAATACCGCTGGGCGCGCTCGTTCAGGGCGACATCCACAGTCATCTCGCCTTCGTATTCGAAGTCGACGCCGCGCTGGTCCAGAACGGTAGGGGCGACATGCATCTTCTCCGCCCGCTCAGACACCGGATAGCCAAAGGTTGAAAAGCTGACAAAGGCGACACGCGGCTCCAGACCCATGTGGCGCGCAACGACAGCAGCCCGCTCAGCAATGTTGGCTAGGTGGTTCTGGTCCGGCCATTCATGCACCAGCGTGTCGCCGATCAGCACGATCCGGCCCTTGTGCAGCAGCGCGGTGACACCGGCCACTCCGTGATCGGCATCAGCATCAAATACATGGTTGATCCGGTCCAGAACATGCGCGGACTTGCGGGTTGCGCCGGTCACCAATCCGTCGCCGTGGCCATGCGCCAGCATCAGGCTGGAAAACACATGCCGGTCCCGGCCCACCAGGCGATGAATGTCCTTGCGGTCGAAACCCTTGCGCTGCAGGCGGTTGTACAGGAAGTCCTTGTACATCTCGAAATGCGGCGTGTTGGCGGCATTCACGATTTCCAATTCGCGCACTGCATCGCCGAGCCCAGCCTTTTCCAGCTTGACCCGCACATCATCCTGCCGGCCCACAACCAGCGCCTTGCCGAAGCCGGAGCGCTGATACATCACCGCGGCGCGCAGCGCACGGGGGTCGTCGCCTTCGGCAAAGATCATCCGCGACTGGGCGGAACGGGCGCGCGCGTTCAACCCGCGCAGGATCGACGCTGTCGGGTCCATCCGCGATTTCAGGCCGACCTCGTAGGCGTCCATGTCCACGATCGGGCGCCGCGCCGCACCTGTGTCCATGCCGGCCTTGGCAACGGCCGGCGGAATCCGGTGGATCAAGCGCGGGTCGAACGGCGTCGGGATGATGTAGTCGCGGCCAAAGGACAGCGATTTGCCATAGGCCAGCGCCACCTCATCCGGCACGTCCTCACGTGCGAGCGCAGCCAGCGCATGGGCGCAGGCGATCTTCATCTCGTCGTTGATGGCGCGGGCATGGATGTCCAGCGCGCCGCGGAACAGATAGGGAAAGCCCAGCACGTTGTTGACCTGGTTCGGATAGTCTGAGCGGCCGGTGGCAACAATGGCATCCACACGCACTTCATGCGCCTCTTCCGGGGTAATTTCCGGATCCGGGTTGGCCATCGCGAAGATAACCGGGTTGTCGGCCATCGAGGCCACCATCTCCTGGGTCACCGCGCCTTTGACCGAGACCCCCAGGAACACGTCAGCCCCGCGCATCGCCTCTTCCAGGGTGCGCAGATCGGTCTGGATCGCATGGGCCGATTTCCACTGGTTCATGCCCTCTGTGCGGCCCTGATAGATCACACCCTTGGTGTCGCAGGCGATGCAATTTTCATGCCGTGCCCCCATGGCTTTGAGCAGCTCGATGCAGGCAATGCCCGCAGCGCCGGCACCGTTGAGGACGATTTTCACGTCTTCGATCTTCTTGCCCGACAGGTGCAGGGCATTAATCAGGCCGGCCGCGCAAATCACCGCGGTGCCGTGCTGGTCGTCATGGAAAACAGGGATGTCCATCTCTTCCTTGAGCTTCTGCTCAATGATGAAGCATTCGGGCGCTTTGATGTCTTCCAGGTTGATGCCGCCGAAGGTCGGCCCCATCAGCTTGACCGCTTCGATGAACTTGTCCGGATCTTCGGTGTCCAGCTCGATATCGATCGAGTTCACATCGGCAAAGCGCTTGAAGAGGACCGACTTACCTTCCATCACCGGCTTGGACCCCAGCGCGCCCAGATTGCCCAGCCCCAAAACAGCGGTGCCGTTGGAGATCACCGCCACCAGGTTGCCCTTGTTGGTGTAGTCATAGACGGTTTCGGGGTTTTCCGCGATCGCCTCGCAAGGCACCGCAACGCCCGGAGAATATGCCAGCGACAGGTCCCGCTGCGTGGTCATCGGGACGGTGGCATTGATCTCCCATTTGCCCGGAGAAGGCTCCAGGTGGAACGCCAGGGCTTCTTCATCGGTGATCTTGTTCTTGGGCATTTAATCTCGTGTCCTCTCCTCGTCGCGGACCGTCTTAGCCCAGCCCACGGCGCCCCTCAATCCGCGGTTTCAAGAATCTGTATCGCCAGATTTTAGAAAAAAGCGGCTAAAAGACGATAAATTCCGTCAGGTTTTCGCCTCAAAGCAGACCGCGGAATGCTGTATTTTCTTAATAGGTATTAACGCGCACCTGCCTCCCAGGTGGCGCTGAGGCCGGGAAGTCAGAGGCCTGTAAGCAACGGTCAGAATGGCGTTTGTCCGCCCGTATAAGGGCATAGGATCAAAGGAAAAGTGAGGAATGATAAGCTTCCACAACAATTCCGGTGCAATGGTGGCCTTGCAGACATTGGGCGGAGTCAATTCTCAGCTCGATCACACGCAAGACAGCATCTCCACTGGGAAAACCATTAATTCCGCACAAGACAATGCGGCGCTCTGGGCGATCTCTGAACTGATGAATTCTGATATCTCCGGCTTTCGCTCGGTCTCGGACTCTTTGTCGCTGGGAGAGGCCACGGTGGCGGTTGCCTCCGCCGGGGCCGAACAGATTACCGAAACTCTTACCGAGATGCGGTCACTGGCTGTCATGGCGGCAAGCGGCATGGGCGACTTCAGCAAGTATGAGGCCGCCATGGCGAAGAAGACCGAGCAGATCAATTCGATCATCTCGTCGTCAGAATTCAACGGGGTAAACCTCCTGAAAACCGATGTCGACGGCGCAGGCGGCACCGCGCTGACAGTGCCCTCTGCGGTATCCGGCAACGGCAACCTGAGCACCCTCAGTGTGGATGGCGTGGATTTTGAAGGCAGCCCGCAGTTTGACCTTGGCAGCCGGACTGCAATCACTGACAGCGCCAGTGCCCTGACCGCCTTGGGAGAAATCGAAGGCTTTCTTGCCTATGCTATCGAAGGTTCGGCAACTCTGGGATCCAGCGCCAATCAGCTTGCAGGCCAGGGTGACTATGTGAGCAAGCAGTCGGACGCGCTCACCCGGGGTGTCAGCTCGATGATCGACACCAACATGGAAGAAGCCGCGACCAAGCTGCTGGCGCTGCAGGCGCAGCAGCAGCTCAGCACCCTGTCGCTCTCCATCGTGAACACGATGCCCGACACCCTGCGCAATCTCTACTGACAGCAGGCTGCCGCCGGCGTCACCGGCGGCAGCCACATCCGGGTTTTCCTCAGACCGCCCCCATTGTAGATGTCTGGCAACGACGACCCGGGGGACTTTTCATGACCGTAACGCCCATGATGGCGCAGTATCTGGAGATCAAAGCCGCGCATCCTGACGCGCTGCTCTTTTACCGGATGGGCGACTTCTACGAGATGTTCTTTGAGGACGCCGTAAACGCGGCAGAGGCCCTGGATATCGCGTTGACTAAACGCGGCAAGCACAACGGCGACGACATTCCGATGTGCGGCGTGCCGGTTCAAGCTGCCGAGGGCTATTTGCTGACGCTGATCCGCAAGGGCTTCCGTGTTGCAGTGGGCGAGCAGCTGGAAAGCCCGGCCGAAGCCAAAAAGCGCGGTTCCAAATCCGTCGTGAAACGCGATGTGGTGCGGCTGGTCACCCCGGGCACCCTGACTGAGGATTCTCTGCTGGAGGCGCGGCGCCACAACTTCCTGGTGTCCTATTCCGAACTGCGGGATGAGGCCGCGCTGGCCTGGGCCGATATCTCCACCGGCGCGTTTCACGTGATGCCGGTCGCGCGTGTACGGCTGTCGCCGGAACTGGCCCGTCTGGCGCCGTCAGAATTGATTGTCGCAGATGGTCCGGCCTATGACGCCGCCCGCCCGCTGGCCGATGAATACAAGATCCCGCTGACCCCGCTGGGCAAGGCGAGCTTTGACAGCACGGCAGCTGAGAAACGTATCTGTACCCTGTTTAATGTCAGCGCGCTGGACGGCTTTGGTACCTTCACCCGCGCCGAAGTCTCCGCCATGGGCGCGCTGATCGACTATCTGGAGATCACCCAAAAGGGCAAGCTGCCGCTGCTGCAGCCGCCTCAGCAGGAAGCCCAGGACCGCGTTGTGCAGATTGACGCCGCCACCCGCCGCAATCTGGAGTTGACCCGGTCCCTGTCCGGCGGCCGCGCAGGCTCTTTGCTGGCAGTAATTGACCGGACAGTGACACCCGGAGGCGCCCGGCTGCTGGAACAGCGCCTGTCCAGCCCGTCACGCAATCTGGACACCATCCATCAGCGCCTCGCAGCCCTGGATTTCGCGGTTGAGAACACCCGGACCGCCGAGGACCTGCGCGCCGCCCTGCGCAAGACGCCGGACCTTGACCGGGCGCTTTCCCGCCTTGCGTTGGAGCGCGGCGGCCCGCGCGACCTGGCGGCCATCCGCAACGGTCTGTCCCAAGCAGAGGTGATTGCGGAACTCTGCGGCGGCAGGGAACTGCCCGCGCTGATGGCCAATGCAATTGCGGATCTGCAAGGGTTCGACGGCCTGCTCTCGCTGCTTGACGCAGCCCTTGTTGCCGAGCCCCCGCTGCTGGCCCGCGACGGCGGCTTCATCGCATCAGGCTATGACCCGGAATTGGACGAGGCCCGAACGCTGCGGGATGAGGGCCGCTCGGTCATCGCCGCCATGCAAACGAAATACGCGGAGCACACCGGCGTTTCTTCGCTGAAGATCAAGCACAACAACGTGCTGGGCTATTTCATCGAAACTACCGCAACGCATGCGGACAAGATGATGTCGCCGCCGCTGAACGAAACTTACATCCACCGGCAGACCACTGCCAACCAGGTGCGGTTTACCACGGTGGAGCTAAGCGAAATCGAAACCCGGATCCTCAATGCTGGAAATCGGGCGCTGGAGATCGAAAAGCAGCTCTATGCAAGGCTATCCGGTGCCATTCTGGACGCTGCGGCGCGCCTTAACACCGCTGCCCGCGGACTGGCGGAACTGGATTTGCTGACAGCCCTGGCTGATTTGGCCCGCGGCGAGAATTGGACCCGCCCCAAGGTCGACAACAGCCGCGCGTTTCACGTGCAAGGCGGCCGCCACCCGGTGGTGGAACAAGCCCTTCGCCAGCAGGGCGGCGAGACATTTGTGGCCAACGACTGTGACCTCACTGCTCAGGACGGTGCGGCTGTCTGGCTGCTGACCGGTCCTAACATGGCCGGTAAATCGACCTTTCTGCGCCAGAACGCACTGATTGCCCTGCTCGCCCAGATGGGCAGCTACGTGCCCGCGGAAAGCGCCCATATCGGCGTCGTCAGCCAGCTGTTCAGCCGCGTCGGCGCTTCGGATGACCTAGCGCGCGGCCGGTCTACCTTCATGGTGGAAATGGTCGAAACCGCCGCCATCCTGAACCAGGCAGACGACCGCGCGCTGGTCATTCTCGACGAAATCGGCCGCGGCACCGCCACCTATGACGGCCTGTCCATTGCATGGGCCACGCTGGAACATCTGCATGAGGTGAACCGCTCCCGGGCGCTGTTTGCCACCCATTACCACGAATTGACCCAGCTCGCCTCCAAACTCGAAGGTGTAGATAACGCCACCGTCGCGGTGAAGGAGTGGGAGGGTGAAGTGATCTTTCTGCACGAGGTGCGCAAGGGCGCTGCCGACCGTTCCTATGGTGTGCAGGTCGCTCAGCTTGCTGGCCTCCCCGCGTCCGTTGTCGCCCGTGCCCGCGATGTTCTCGACATGCTGGAGCAAGGCAGCCGCGAGGGCGGGTCAAAGATACAGATCGACGATCTGCCCCTTTTTGCGGCTGCCTCGCCGCCACAGCCCAAGGCGGCGGCTGGTCCTTCGCCTGCCGAAGAAATGCTCGCAAATATCCACCCGGACGACCTGTCTCCGCGGGAAGCCCTGGAAATGCTCTACAAACTGAAAGAAGCAGCTAACTGAAAAAACAAAAGCGGCCCCAATCGGGACCGCTCTTTCATCTTTCCGGAAATACTCCCGCCGGAGGCACAGGCCCGCACGGGCCTGTTCATCAGCTGGCAGGAGTAGACGAAACGCCAACCTGCGCCGCACGCAGCAGACGGTCGTGCAGCATGAAGCCTTCTGCCGACACCTGGATGATGTCGCCCGCCTTGGTGCCCGGCACAGGCGCCTCAAACATCGCTTCATGCACCTGCGGGTCGAACTTGTCGCCAACCTCAGGCGAAATAACCCGAATGCCGTGCTTCTCGAAAACACCCAGCAGCGAGCGCATGGTCAGTTCAACACCTTCGATCAGTGCGGCAGACACTTCGCGCTGCTCGTCAGTTGCTGCTTCGATTGCGCGTTTCATGTTGTCGTAGACCGGCAGCATGTCGCGGGCCAGCTTCGATCCGCCATAGTTCTCTGCTTCGCGGCGGGCCTTGTCGCCGCGCTTGCGGGCGTTTTCCGCATCCGCCAGCGCCCGCATGAACCGGTCCTTCAACTCGTCCCGCTCGGCCCGCAGCGCGTCGATCTCCAGCGCATCGTCGTCAATTTCTTCGGTCTGCGCCGCAAGCTCTTCAGCTTCGGCATCGGCGATGTCATCCAGGAAGTCTTCGTTCTTGAGCTCTGCCATATTTCACCTCTAACTCCGGTCCGACAAAAGCTTGCCGACCAGTTGTGCCGTATAGTCCACAATCGGCACGATCCGTCCGTAGTTCAGGCGCGTCGGGCCGATCACCCCCACCGCGCCGATTATCTTCCGATCCGCGTTCATATAGGGAGACACCACCAAAGAGGAACCCGAAAGTGAAAAAAGTTTGTTCTCGGAACCGATAAAAATCCGCACACCTTCGCCGTCTTCCGTCAGTTCCAGAAATTCGGCAATATCACGCTTGCGCTCCAAGTCGTCGAACAGGGTTCGGATCCGCTCCAGCTCCTCCGCGGCACCCGGCTCCGCCAGCAGATTCGCCCGGCCGCGCACGATCAACCGGGCCTGCTCGCTGCCGTCATCCTCCCAAACCGCCAGGCCGCTTTCAATCATCGCGTGTGCCAGGCTGTCGATTTCCTGACGCCGCGCCGTGATCTCCTTTTGGATCTGCCGCTGCACTTCGCTCAAGGTCTTGCCCTCGATCAGAGCATTCAGGAAATTCGCCGCCTCCCGCATTGAGCTGGGGGTTTGCCCCGGCGGCGGGGTGAACAGCCGGTTTTCCACATGCCCGTCCGAGAACACCAGCACCACGAGTGCCCGGTCATGCGCCAGCGAGACGAACTCGATATGCCGGATCTCGGCTTCATGCTTGGGTGTCAGCACCAGCGACGCGCCCTGCGTCACCCCTGACAGCGCCGCCCCGACGCGGTCCAGCATTCCGCCCACATCGCCGGCATTGCGGCCCAGCGTCGCGTCGATCTTCTCCCGGTCCTCAATATTGAGATCGCCAACCTCCAGCAGACCGTCGACAAACATCCGCAACCCCAGCTGTGTCGGCACCCGCCCGGCGCTGACATGCGGACTATCCAGCAGTCCCAGAAACTCCAGGTCTTGCATCACGTTACGGACCGTTGCAGCGCTGACCTTTTCGCTCAGCGAGCGTGTCAGCGTGCGGCTGCCCACTGGACCGCCGCTTTCCAGATAGCTTTCGACCACCGCCCGGAACACCTCCCGGGAGCGGTCGTTCAAGTCCTCCAGAATGTTGTTCGGATTGCTCATCGTTCATCCAGTATTTCTTACGGTTTAAACATAGGAACCCGTTACCCGGATGTCATTAAAGAGCAGCGCGTCAAAAGGTCAATCGGGCTTGCATAGCCCCGCATCCGGGGGATATCCCCAAGCCAGCTAACAAAGGATGTGCCATGCGACCCTCAGGACGAGAACTGAATGAAATGCGCCCCGTCTCGATCGAGACCGGCTTTACCAAACACGCCGAGGGCTCCTGCCTGATCAAGGTGGGCGACACTCATGTCCTGTGCACCGCCACTATCGAAGACCGCGTGCCGCCATTTATCAAGGGCACTGGTCTGGGCTGGGTCACCGCCGAATACGGCATGCTGCCGCGAGCCACCAACACCCGGATGCGCCGCGAAGCCTCCTCGGGCAAGCAAGGCGGCCGCACCGTGGAAATCCAGCGCCTGATCGGCCGCGCGCTGCGCGCAGGCGTAGACCGCGTTGCTTTGGGAGAACGGCAGATCACCGTCGACTGCGACGTGCTGCAGGCCGATGGCGGCACCCGCTGCGCCTCAATCACCGGCGGCTGGGTTGCGCTGCGCCTCGCGGTCAACAAGCTGATGAAAGCCGGCGACGTTCAGATCGACCCGCTGGTGGACCCGGTCTCTGCCGTTTCCTGCGGCATCTACGCCGGTCAGCCTATCCTCGATTTGGATTACCCCGAAGATTCCGAAGCTGGCGTCGATGGCAACTTCATCATGACCGGATCCGGCAAGCTGATCGAAGTGCAGATGTCTGCTGAAGGCTCCGTCTTCTCCCGCGATCAAATGGACCAGCTCATGGACCTGGCCGTCAAAGGCACTGTCGAACTTGCAGAGATGCAGAAGGCCGCGTCCAAATGACCCGCAAACTGGAAGGCGGCAAGCTGCTTGTCGCCACCCACAACCAGGGCAAGCTGAACGAGATTGCCGAAATCCTCGCCCCCTATGGCGTGACTGTGATCGGCGCCGGCGAGATGCACCTGCCGGAACCGGAAGAGACCGAAGACACCTTTGTTGGCAATGCCCGGATCAAGGCCCATGCCGCCGCCAAGGCCACCGGTCTCCCTGCCCTCTCCGATGACTCCGGCATCACCATCGACGCGCTGAACGGCGCCCCTGGTGTCTATACCGCCGACTGGGCCGAGACCCCGAACGGCCGGGACTTCAAGATGGCGATGACCCGCGCCAATGACGAGCTGACTGCGGCCGGGGCGAACGCGCCCCGCACTGCCCAATTCCGCTGCACCTTGGTCGTCGCCTGGCCCGACGGCCATGACGAGGTGTTTGAAGGCGTGATGCCGGGCCAGTTGGTCTGGCCGATCCGCGGCGAGCATGGTTTTGGTTATGACCCGATGTTCCAGCCCGACGGCTATAAAATCACCTGCGCCGAGATGGACCCGGCGGAGAAAAACAAGATCAGCCACCGCGGCAAGGCGTTGGCACACTTCGTGCAAGGCTGTTTCAGTGGATGACTGGCGCAATGGGGGCTTTGGCCTCTACGTGCACTGGCCTTTTTGCCAGGCCAAATGCCCCTATTGCGACTTCAACAGTCACGTCTCCGCAAAAATAGACCAGAAGCTATGGGTTAGAACCTACTTGGCTGAGCTTGACAGGCTCTCAGAACAGCTCTCCGGCCGCGTGCTCAACACGATCTTCTTCGGCGGTGGAACTCCCTCCTTGATGCATCCGGAAACCGTTGCCGCCGTTATAGAACGGGCACGTGAAATCTGGCTTTTTGCCAATGACATGGAGATTTCTCTGGAAGCAAATCCAGGTTCCGTCGAGGCCGGCCGCTTTGCCGGTTACCGGGACGCCGGCGTCAACAGAGTCTCCATGGGTATTCAGGCTCTGAACGACGAGGACCTGCGCCGGCTCGGCCGAATCCACAGTGTCGCTGAAGCCAAGGCGGCCTTCGACATCGCCCGCAATTGCTTTGACCGGGTCAGCTTCGATCTGATCTACGCGCGTCAAGGTCAGACCCTTGAGGCTTGGAAGGCGGAGCTGAATGAGGCGCTCTCTATGGCCATCGACCACGTCTCGCTCTACCAGCTCACCATAGAAGACGGCACTGCCTTCGGTGACCGTTACGCCCGGGGAAAACTGCGCGGCCTGCCGGAAGATGATACCGCTGCGGATATGTACTTGGCCACCCAGGAGATTACCTCGGCTCATGGCATGGCCGGTTATGAGGTCTCCAACCACGCTAAGCCCGGGGCAGAGTCGCGGCACAATTTGATCTACTGGCGCTACGGAGACTATGCTGGTATCGGCCCCGGCGCCCATGGCCGCCTGACCCTGAACGGCGCCCGCTTCGCCACCGAAACCCACCTCGCCCCCGGCGCCTGGATAGAGGCAGTCAACAAGGGAAATGGAGAATCCCTGCGTGAACTCCTTTCCCGGGAAGATGCTGCGGCTGAATACCTTATGATGGGGATGAGGCTTACAGAGGGTCTGGATATGGTACGCTATGCCCAGCTTTCTGGCCGCCCCATCCGCAAAAGCAAGCTCGCAGATCTTGCGGACTTGGGTATGGTGACTATCTCTGAGCAGAGACTTCGCACGACCCACAAAGGGCGCGCAGTTTTGAATGCGGTGCTCCGCGACCTGTTGATGGATTGAGGCAATGCGTTTCCTTTATGCCGGCTTGGGACTGTGCTGCGTGGCCTTGGCGGCAATTGGGATTGTACTGCCTCTTTTGCCAACCGTACCGTTCCTCCTGCTCGCCGCATTCTTCTTTGCCAATTCCTCCGACCGGCTGCACAACTGGATCGTTGCCCATAACGTGTTTGGCCCGATGATCCTGGATTGGCGGGAACGCGGGGCCATTCGGCCAGGCGCAAAAAAGGCGGCAACCGTTTCGATTGCCGCCGTCTTTGGGTTATCCCTTCTGCTTGGCGTGCCCTGTCAAGTGCTGGGCATCCAGGCATTGGTTCTCACAGCTGTCCTGACGTTTATCTGGACCCGCCCTAACGGCTGAGCATATTGCACAGCTCGTCCAGCTGATCCAAATTCTCATAACTGATCGTTACGGAACCGGCCTCGCTACCAGGCTTGTGATTGATTGACACCTTCATCTTCAGCATCGCGGACAGATCCCCTTCGAGGGCGCGGGTGTCCGCATCTTTCTCAGAAGCAGCCTTGGGTTTCTTAGCCGACGCCGTACGAATACCCGCTGCATCCTTTTTTACCAAGGACTCAGTTGCCCGGACCGACAGCCCGCCCTTTACAATTTTCCGGGCCAGATCAGACGCGTTGTCCGAGGTAATCAGGGCCCGGGCATGTCCGGCTGAGAGCTTGCGCTCCTGCACCAGGATCTGCACATCCTCCGGCAAATGCAGGAGGCGTACCAAATTGGCAATGTGGCTTCGGCTTTTGCCAAGCGCCTCCGCCATCTTTTCCTGAGTATGGCCGAATTTCTCCATGAGCTGCTTATAGCTCTGCGCTTCTTCCATTGCGTTCAGATCAGACCGCTGGATGTTTTCGATGATGGCGACTTCCATCATCTCCTGGTCAGAGTATTCCCGGATCAGGACCGGCACTTCGTGGAGCTGTGCCGCCTGCGATGCACGCCACCGGCGCTCACCGGCAACAATCTCGTAGGCGCCTCCCGCCTTGGGACGCACGATCAAGGGTTGCAGGACGCCTTTCTCCTTGATCGACGCAGTCAGGTCATCCAAGTCCTCCTGCAGAAATTGACGGCGGGGCTGGTTCGGGTTGGCAACGATCTTCTCGATCGGCACCAGCACTTCTGCATTCCGCGGGGCCTCTGACTGTGTGCTCACCGGTGCAGGGTTCACATCAGCCATCAACGCCGACAGTCCCCGGCCAAGCCCGCGCGGTTTCGTCTTTTTGTCTGCCATGGTTGCCTCCGGTTCTTATTCTGCATTCAGGCCGCTATCTTGTGATGTTTATTTAGGAGTTCTTCCGCCAGGGCGCGATAGGCCTGCGCTCCCAGAGAATTGGTGTCATAGTTCAGCACGGGCAGTGCATATGAGGGTGCTTCGCTCACCCGGACATTCCGGGGTATCTTGGTCTGGAACACCAAATCCCCCAGATTATCGCGGGCATCCTGCTCCACCTGCTGAGACAGGTTGTTGCGCCGATCGAACATCGTCAAAACGATTCCTTCGATCCGCAAGTTCGGGTTTGCAGACTGGCGCACTTCGCGGATGGTCAGCATCAACTGCGTCACGCCCTCCAACGCAAAAAACTCACTTTGAAGCGGGACAAGCACTGAATGTGCCGCCACCATCGCGTTCACGGTCAGAAGGTTCAAAGACGGCGGACAATCAATAAGAACATAGTCCCAATCATAGTCATCCATGGCCGTCTGGCGCAGCGCATCATGCAGCAGGAAGCTGCGCTTTTCGTTTGTGAAAAGTTCGATGTCTGCGGAGCTGAGATCCACCGTAGCGGGGATAATGCACAGATCTTCGATTTCGGTCTGGCGAATGACATCTACGAGGGAGGCATCTTCGACCAAAAGGTCGTAAGTCGTCAGGTCCCGGTCCGACGGTTCAATTCCCAGACCTGTCGAAGCATTGCCCTGCGGGTCCAGATCAACAACTAAGACCCGCAACCCGCATTCCACCAGAGCGGCAGCGAGGTTTATGGCTGTTGTTGTCTTCCCTACCCCGCCTTTTTGATTTGCGACCGCGATAATACGAGGCCCCTCCGGGCGGGAATAATCAGACACGTGCCACTCCCCTTATCTTCAGGATTACTGCTTCTGGTTCTGTCAGACTTTTAACCGGTTCTGCCTCGAACTGCCATCGCTGCCGCGCGTTATCCACTTCTTTTTTCCAGCTTTCCCCCTTCGGGAACAGCGCTGTCCCGCCGGCGCCTAGATGCCGCTCGGCGAACTCCAGCAGAAGCGACAAATCCGCGAGTGCCCGTGCCGAAAGAACTCCCGCATTTTGAGGATCCGCTTCCTCAATGCGTTTGGAAACCACCGTAACCCTAGCACCGCACTCCCGCGCGGCGGTGCGCAAGAATGCCGATTTGCGCTGGTCACTTTCAACTAACGTGACCTTCATGTCCGGGGCTTCTTCGACCGCGACGATCGCGACAATCAAACCGGGAAATCCCCCGCCGCTCCCGATATCAACCCAATGATCGGGGCGTTCAGCGCAGCGGAACACCTGGACAGAATCCGCGATATGCCGCGTCCAAATCTGCTTCAAGCTTGATCTGGACACCAAGTTAATCTTGGGGTTCCACTTCAGAATGACCTGCTCAAAGCGCTCCAGCCGCTGCAGTGTTTCACGTGAAACATTGAGCCCTTCCAGAATACTCTTTTCATTCATGCAGTTTTGCCCTGCTGTGTCCGATCCCGCCTCAGCCGGGCAAGAAGCAATGCCAGTGCCGCCGGCGTCATCCCGTCAATTCGCGCTGCTTGTGCCAAAGTTTCAGGCCGAGCGCGAGTAAGTTTCTGCTGCAGCTCTTTCGATAGCCCCTCAATACCTTCATAGGAGAAGCTCTCGGGGATAACATAGCCCTCATCCCGCTTCATCGCAGAGATTTCCCGCTCTTGACGCGCAATATAGTTGGCATAAAGCGCGTCGCGCTCAACCTGACGGCGGATACCTTCATCTACTCCGGACAGCTCGGGCATCAGGGGCACGACATCCTCGAATACCACGTCTGGGAACGCAAGAATATCCAACCCTGTCCGACGGTTTCCATCCTGATTCACCCGGATTCCTGCCGCTGCGACCTGTTTCGGGGTAAAGCTCTGTGTTTCCAAAACAGAGCGGGCTTGCTGGAGGCGGTTGCTTTTCTCCAGAAACGCAGACCGTCGACCTTCGCCGGCGCAGCCGATTTCAATAGCTAGAGGTGTCAACCGCTGGTCCGCATTATCGGCACGCAAAGACAACCTGAACTCCGCCCGGGAGGTAAACATCCGGTAAGGTTCCGCAACACCATTTGTAGTGAGGTCGTCGATCATAACCCCAATATAGCTGTTGGACCGGCTGAAGCTCACAGGTCCCTCCCCCAAGCATTCACGCGCTGCGTTAAGGCCGGCAACCATTCCCTGGGCTGCTGCCTCTTCATAGCCCGTGGTGCCGTTGATCTGTCCGGCAAGATACAGTCCGGGAACGTCCTTGAGCCTCAGTTCCAGCGTCAAGGAGCGAGGATCGACATAGTCATATTCAATGGCATAACCGGGCTGCAGTATGACAGCCTGCTCCAGCCCGCGGATCGAACGCACATAGGCTTCCTGCACATCCTGCGGCAGACTGGTGGATATGCCGTTGGGGTAAACGGTGTGATCTGATGCGCCCTCGGGCTCTAAGAAGATCTGATGCGAGTCTTTCTCGGCAAATCGGACGATCTTGTCTTCAATCGAAGGGCAGTAACGCGGCCCAACGCCTTCGATGTGGCCGCCATACATCGCTGACCGCTCCAGGTTTTTCTGGATGATCTCATGGGTGCGGGCGTTTGTGTGGGTGATACCGCATGATACCTGCTTTGCGCTCACTGATCTTGTCAGGAAGGAGAAGAAGACAGGATCATCGTCCCCCGGCTGCTCATCAAGTATTTCCCAATTGATAGTCCGCCCATCCAGCCGCGGCGGCGTGCCGGTCTTCAAACGGCCGAGCGGCAGGTTGAAGCTGTCCAACCTTTCCGCAAGTTTGATGGAGGGCTTATCGCCCATACGTCCGCCAGGCTTAGAAACGTCGCCAATATGAATGACCCCGCGCAGGAAAGTTCCTGACGTAAGAATAACTGACGTGCTCGGGATTACACTGCCATCTGCTAGGATCACGCCGGCGACGGCCTGACCGTTCATAAGAAAGTCCGTAACCTCGCCTTCGAGGATGTCTAGGTTCTCCTGGTTTTCTGTCATCCGGAGAATTTCGCGCCGGTAGATCGCCCTGTCCGATTGCGCCCGGGGTCCTTGCACTGCGGGACCCTTTCGTCGGTTCAGCAAGCGAAACTGTATGCCGGCTAGATCAGCGGCGCGGCCCATAACTCCATCGAGCGCGTCGATTTCCCGGACGAGATGACCCTTGCCAAGCCCGCCAATAGCCGGGTTGCAGGACATGACACCAATACCATTGCGATCCAGCGTCACCAAAGCGGTGCGGACCCCCATCCTGGCCGCGGCATGGGCAGCCTCGGTGCCGGCGTGGCCGCCACCCACTACAATCACGTCATAAGCCGAATGTTTCACGTGAAACACTCCTTCATTTACCAAGGCAGAAACTAGAAAAGATCTCATCCAAGAGATTTTCTACTCCGATCCGCCCAACCAGCATTTCCAGTGCTCGGATGGCCGAGCGCATTTCCTCGGCGGCTATATCATAGAATTCCGGGCCGCGCTGCAGGATTTGTTGTGCATCCCCTAGACTGGCCAGCGCTGAGACCATTGCATCTCGGTGCCGCGCGCGGGTTGCGATACCGGCCTGAGCCGAGCGCTGCTGCAGAATCTTTGAAACATGCTCGACAAGCCTGTCGATCCCCTGCCCCGACCGGCCGGAAATGGCATTACCGACGTCGTCGCGCAGGTCCGCCTTCGGGAGCAGCCGGATATCGCCCTGCTGCATCTCAACATCCAAAACATCATCCTCTTCCGCGAGGAAGACGCGCAGGTCCGCATCTTCGGCCCGTTTACGCGCTAAGGCGATACCGATTCCCTCGACGTGATCATCAGTATCGCGCAAACCGGCGGTGTCGAGAAGCGTGACAGGCAAGCCGGCAAGGTCCATGCGGACTTCGATGATATCGCGGGTGGTGCCGGCGTATTCGGACGTGATCGCAGCTTCCCGGCCGGCAAGCGCATTCAACAGCGTGGACTTGCCAACATTCGGTGCACCCACAATTGCCACTTCAAACCCGCTGCGGATCCGTTCGGCAATCTTAACGCCCGCTGTCTCTTGCTCGAGGCCGGCCTGAACATCCGACAGCAGCGACGAAACCTCAGGTGTGACGTCTACTGGTACTTCCTCGTCGGCAAAGTCGATGGTCACTTCTATCAGGGAAGCCGCGCGGATCAGCTTGGTCCGCCAGGTTTCTGCCAATTGCCCCAGCCCGCCGGCAAGGATGACTTGCGCCTGCTTGCGCTGCGCTTCGGTTTCGGCATCAATCAGATCTGCAAGACCCTCGACCTGTGCCAGGTCCAGATTGCCATTCTCCAGCGCCCGGCGTGTAAACTCTCCGGGTTCAGCCATTCGCAGGCCATCTATTCGACGCAGTGTTTCAAGCACTGCGGAGATCACCGCGGTACTGCCATGCGTCTGAAATTCAACAGTATTTTCACCAGTAAAGCTGTTCGGAGCGGTGAAGCTCAGAACCAGTGCCTCGTCCAGCCGCTCTCCTGATTCGTCTTTCAGGATTCTCAGGCTGGTTCCCCGCCCCGGTAAGGCGCCGCCGCAAAGCTGCGCGCCGGCATCTAATGCAAGCGGACCGGAGACGCGGATAACCGCGACCCCGGCCTTCCCTTGGGCGGAGGCCAGCGCAAAGATCGTGTCCATGGGATGGCCTTTCTCTCTCGCCGGCCCGGATCAGGTGTTCATCGAATCGAAGAACTCGGAGTTCGACTTAGTCTGCTTCAGCTTTGACAGCAGGAACTCGATCGCGTCGGTGGTTCCCATCGGGTTCAGGATCCGGCGGAGCACAAAGGTCTTAGCCAGATCGCCCTTGTCGACCAGCAGGTCTTCCTTGCGGGTGCCGGACTTGAGAATGTCGATGGCCGGGAACACGCGCTTGTCGGCAATCTTGCGGTCCAGCACGATTTCCGAGTTGCCGGTACCTTTGAACTCTTCGAAGATCACTTCGTCCATGCGCGAACCGGTGTCGATCAGCGCGGTGGCGATGATCGTGAGCGAGCCGCCTTCTTCGATGTTCCGGGCGGCACCAAAAAAGCGTTTAGGCCGCTGCAGGGCGTTGGCGTCGACGCCACCGGTCAGAACTTTACCCGAAGATGGCACCACGGTGTTGAAAGCCCTACCAAGTCTTGTGATCGAATCAAGAAGAATAACAACATCTCGCTTATGTTCGACAAGGCGTTTGGCTTTTTCGATGACCATTTCCGACACTGCGACGTGGCGGGTGGCCGGCTCGTCAAAGGTAGAGGAAACAACCTCGCCCTTCACGGACCGCTGCATGTCGGTCACCTCTTCCGGGCGTTCGTCGATCAACAGGACGATCAGGTAGCACTCCGGATGGTTCTTTTCGATCGAATGCGCGATGTTCTGCAGGATCACAGTCTTACCGGTGCGCGGCGGTGCCACGATCAGCGAGCGCTGGCCTTTGCCGATGGGGGCCACAAGGTCGATCACCCGGGCTGAACGGTCCTTGATGGTGGAATCCTCGATCTCCATCTTCAGGCGTTCATCCGGGTAGAGCGGGGTCAGGTTGTCAAAGGCGATCTTGTGACGTGCCTTTTCCGGCTCTTCAAAATTTATCATGGTGACATTGGTCAGCGCAAAGTAGCGCTCTGTCTCCAGCGGCGCCTTGATCTGGCCTTCGACCGTGTCGCCTGTGCGCAGGGAATACTGGCGGATCATATCTGGGGAGACGTAAATGTCGTCCGGACCCGGCAGGTAGTTTGCCTCCGGCGAACGCAGGAAGCCAAAGCCGTCCTGCAGCACTTCCAGCACCCCGTCACCGCCAATGTCCCAGCCCTCATCCGCGCGTTCCCGCAGGATCTGGAACATCATCTCGCCCTTGCGCATGGTCGAGGCGTTTTCGATCTCCAGCTCCTCTGCCATCGACAGCAGCGCTTTGGGGCTTTTCGCCTTGAGATCAGACAGGTTCAGGGATTGCACGGTCATATAGATACGGCCTCTACTCCCCGCTTAGCCGGGGGTCGGTCACACGACAGGTTTGGAAAACACGGGATACCCGGACGGGTCCGTTGAGAGCCATACATAGGGACTCGTTTCAGGTGAGTCAAACGCCGGCTGCAAGCGTTCCGGCGATGCTGGGCCCGTTTCTGCGCCTTTGCGCTAGAATTTGAAGATAACTGAAACAACGATCACCAGCATCAGCACTGTCGGCACCTCATTCATCAGCCTGAACTGCCTGCCTGTCAGCCTGTTCCGCCCTTCCTGGAAATCGCGGTAGCGGAACAGCAGCCAGTGGTGAAACCAGGTCATGGCAATCACTGAAACGCCCTTGGTCCAGGGCCACACATAGCTCCAGTCCACGATCCCTGGGGTCAGCACGATGAACAGCCCTGCGGCCCAGGACACGTACATGGCAGGGCGCATGATGATCCTGAGAAGCTTCTCCTCCATGGTAAGGAAGATCGGAATGGCTTCCTGCACATTCTCAGCCTGCTCCACGTGATACACGAACAGACGGGGGAGGTAGAATAGACCCGCCATCCAGCTGAGTACCGCCATGATGTGCAGAGATTTGGCATATGGGTAGAGCGTGAACATCACGTCTGTCAGGTCCATGGGCAGTTCTCCCCGGTCAGATCTGATCACCCTAATAAATAAAAGAATATTAGAAGGATGATGTTTTTGTAGTGTGCGTGGATTCCGGTGGATAAGTGAATCCTCCTTCGCTTATCCCCAGCAGGGATAAGATTCCAGCATTGATGGGAAAGGAGTCTTGGATTTCCCGCCGGAGCCTGGAAAATAAGGCGTGTTAAGGATGTCTTTACCTTCCCGTGCTTGGGGATAACAGCGGGATGATCCCGGGAGAGCCGGCATATCCACGGATTCAAAGTTATCCTGACTCACAAAGGACGACTCAGCGGGTTGAATCCCGGGATTTGCGTCAACCCCTGGAGTCTTTACTTGAGCGTGGAAAACCATACAAAACGTCCTGAAACCGTCTGCTTCTTTCCCACGGGGTTTTCCACATGACTGCCCACATTGTGCTGGCTTCTGGTTCCGAAATCCGGGCGCATCTGCTGCGTCAGGCCGGGATCGAATTTGAAACGGATGTGCCGAGACTGGACGAACAAGCGATTAAGGCCGCGCTGCTGGCCGAGGAAGCGCCGCCGCGGGACATTGCCGATACGCTGGCAGAAGCCAAGGCGCGCAAAGTCAGCGCCAAGCATCCAGGTAAATTGGTTTTGGGGTGCGACCAAGTTCTGGATTTCGAGGGACAACTGCTCTCCAAGCCGGCGAGCGCAGAGGTCGCGCTGGCCCAGCTGAAGGAAATGCGCGGCAAGCGGCACATGCTGCTGTCGGCGGCGGTGATCTATCGTGAAGGTGAGCCCATCTGGAGGCATGTTGGCCAGGTTCGTCTGGTAATGCGCAAGTGTTCGGACGCCTATCTGGAAGATTATGTCAGCCGCAACTGGGACAGCATCCGCCATGCGGTGGGAGCTTACAAGCTGGAGGAAGAAGGCGTTCGGCTGTTCGCCTCCATCGAGGGCAGTTACTTTAATGTCTTGGGATTGCCGCTGATGGAGATTATCAGTTACCTGGGTTTGCAAGGGGTGATCGAGCAATGACAGAAGCAAAAATCCCGCTCGCCGGCGTGATCGGCTGTCCGGTTGCGCATTCCAAATCCCCGCAGCTGCACGGCCACTGGCTGCAAACACATGGTATCGCCGGGCACTATGTGCCGATGCATGTGGAGCCTGAGGACCTGGCGGAAACCATCCGGACGATGCCAAAAATGGGGTTCGTGGGGGCCAATGTCACGATCCCGCATAAAGAGGCGGTGATGGACATTGCCGACACGGTCACCGACCGGGCCAAACTGATCGGCGCGGCAAACACTCTGATTTTCCGTGATGACGGCACCATCCTGGCCGACAATACTGACGGTTATGGATTTATCACCAACTTGCATCAGGGCGCTCCGGATTGGGACCCGCAATCAGGGCCGGCAGTTGTACTGGGGGCTGGCGGCGCCTGCCGTGCGGTCGTCGCCTCGCTTTTGGAGGCCGGCGTGCCGGAGATCCTTCTAAGCAACCGCACGCGTGAGCGGGCGGAGCAGCTGCAAGAGGATTTTGGCAACCGGATCCGGGTGGTGGATTGGCTCCAGGCCGGCAACGCCATCGAGGAAGGCAGGCTGATCGTGAACACCACCTCGCTTGGCATGGTGGGCAAACCGCGGCTGCGGGTGCCTTTGGACGGTCTGCGGTCCAGTGCTGTAGTGACTGATCTGATCTATGCACCCCTGAAAACAAGCCTGCTGCAAACAGCGGAAGAGGCGGGTTGCACTGTGGTCGACGGTTTGGGCATGCTGCTGCACCAGGCGGTCCCAGGGTTTGAGCGCTGGTTCGGCCGCCGGCCCGAAGTTGATGATGCCACCCGGGCTGCGGTGCTCGGATGAGCTTTTGCCTTGGCCTCACCGGGTCCATTGGCATGGGCAAAAGCACTACGGCACAGCTGTTTGCCGATCAGGGCTGCGCGGTCTGGGACGCGGATGCGGCTGTTCACCGACTCTATGGCAAAGGCGGTGCAGCTGTAGGACTGATGCAAGCGGCTTTTCCCGGGGCTGTAGAGAATGGAGAGGTCAGCCGCGCTGCGCTGAAGCTGATTATCGGCAAGGATCCGGCGGCGCTGAAGCGGATTGAAGCAATCGTGCATCCTTTGGTGGCGCAGGACCGCGCGGCCTTCCGGGACAAAGCGCAAAGCGATATCCTGGTCTTTGATATCCCGCTTCTGTTTGAAACCGGCGGCAACGCTGAAATGGACGCCGTGGCCTGCGTGACCGTGGATGCACAGACCCAGCAGGAGCGGGTTCTTGCCCGCGGCACAATGACGTTTGAGCAATTCCGCCATATCCTGCAGAAACAGATGCCGATTGAGGAGAAGATGGCCCGCGCCGACTACGTGATTGAGACGGACACGCTCGAACATGCCGAGGCGCAGGTGGCGGAGATCCTTGCAGATATCAGGAGTAAACTGAGCCATGCGTGAAATCGTTCTTGATACCGAGACCACCGGGTTTGATCCGTTCTCCGGCGACCGGATTGTCGAGATCGGTGCGGTGGAGCTGTACAACCACATGCCCACCGGCAAGACGTTTCACGAATACATCAACCCGGAACGCTCGATGCCGGCGGAGGCGTTTTCGGTGCACGGTATCGGCCCCGACTTGCTGGAGCCGCCGCAAAAGCCGGAACCCGGTGCGGTGACGCTGCGGGACAAGCCGGTCTTTGCCAAGGTCGGGCAGAAGTTCCTGGATTTTGTTCAGGACTCCAGGCTGGTCATTCACAATGCCAGCTTTGATATGAAGTTCCTGAACGCGGAACTGGACTGGATGGGGCTGCCGAAACTGCCGATGGATCAGGCGCTTGATACGCTGGCCATGGCCCGTAAGCGGTTCCCAGGCTCGCCGGCGACGCTGGATGCGCTGTGCCGCCGCTTCAACATCGACAACACCAACCGGACCTTGCACGGGGCGCTGCTCGACTCTGAAATTTTGGCGGATGTCTATCTGGAGCTGATCGGCGGCCGCCAGCCGGATTTTGGCTTGTCCTCCCAGTCTTCTTCCACTTCTTCGCAGGTAGAAGATGACTGGCGCCCTGTGCCGCGTCCAGCCCCTCTGCCCGCACGGATCACCGCAGACGAAATGGCAGCGCATGAGGCATTTGTGGACAAGCTGGGAGATGAGGCTTTGTGGAAAGCCTCCTGATCCCGGGAAGGTCCGCAAAAGAAAAACGCCGCTGAACCTCAGCGGCGTTTTCTGTTTCAAATGTTTGAAACCTTACTGTGTAGGAGCCGCTGCTGCCGCTTCGGACTGACGGCGGGCCAGTTCGTTGCGGTAGATTGCCACAAAGTCGATATTGTCCAGGTTCAGCGGCGGGAAGCCGCCGTCGCGGGTCACATCGGACACGATGCGGCGCAGGAACGGGAAGGTCATGCGCGGGCATTCGATCAGCAGGAACGGGTGCAGCTGGTCTTCCGGCACGCCGACGATATTGAACACGCCGACATATTCCAGTTCCAGCACGAACAGGACGTTACCGGCTTCCTTATTCTTGGACTCGACGGTCAGCTTGGTGACAACCTCATACTGGTTCTCGGCCGAGCGCTTCTTCGCATCCAGGTTCACCTGCACGCTGACGTCGGGCTGAACCTCGCCGCCGGAGCCTTTCTGCGCCATCACGTTTTCAAACGACATGTCGCGGATGAACTGGCCCAGAATGTTCATCTGGACTTGCGGCTGCTGCTGGGCTTCGCCGTTTTCGGCCATGTAGGTACTCCTGAAAATATGCTTTGGACCGTGCTTATCAGCTTGGTACAGGTTCCTCAACGGGGACCGTCAACCCAGCCGGAGGGCCCGCCGCGCCGGTCGGCGGGGGTCACATCTTCATAGTCGCCGTCGATCACTTCATCGGGCCGGCCTGCCGTACCGGGATAATGACGGCCCTGCATGCTGCCGGGACCCATCTGGAACTGCGTGACTGTGACACGGGCGCGCAGGTAGCGGTAAACCGCCAGCCGCACTGGTGGCATCAGCAGCGCAAAACCGACGGCATCTGTAAAGAAACCCGGGGTCAGCAGCAGCGCACCGGCTACCAGGATCATGGCGCCATGGGCCAAAGGCTCTGCCGGGTCGGACAGTTGCTGGAACGAGGATCTCAACTGTCCCATGGCCATACGCCCTTGGGTTTTCACAAGCCAAGTGCCCAGAACCGCGGTCAGAACCACGATGGCCAGGGTCGGCCACATGCCGATGGCACCGCCAACTTGAATAAACAGAGCGATTTCAATGATGGGAACCATCAGAAAGGCCAGGAAGAGATACATCGGGGATTCCTTGAGATCATACACCCGGGCGGTAGACTTGCCCCCGCCCGTCACCTACATAAGACGTGACAGCTTTGGTTTCAAACAAAGCACGAACGCCTAGCATGAGGTATCCATGGAGTCGCCTGTGATTCAGCTTTTGGTTCTGGCCGGTATTGCTGTGTTTCTGATCCTGCGCTTAAAAAGCGTTCTGGGAACACGCGAAGGCTTTGAAAAGCCGCCGCTGCCGCAATCCGAAGCCCGGGGCCGCCGCCCGGATCTGGAGGTGATCGAGGGCGGCCCGGACCGCGACATCACCGATTATGTGGCGGAAGGCAGCCAGCAGGCCCAGGCGCTGGCTGCAATGAAGCGGGCTGAACCCTCGTTCCAGGTTCAGGAATTCGTGCAAGGCGCGCGCGGCGCCTATGAAATGATCCTGATGGGCTTCGAGCATGGCAATCTGGACGACATCCAGCCGTTCCTGGCGGAAGATGTCTTCGACAGCTTCGTGGATGCCGTCGCGCAGCGCGAGGACAAGGGCTACAAGATCGAGGCCGACTTCATCGGCGTCCGGGAAACCACCCTGCAGGACGCGCAGTTCGACCCGCAGACCGGCCGCGCTGAAATCACCATGCGCTTTGTCGGCGAGATGACCTCGGTGGTACGCGATCGCGGCGGCGACATCGTCGAGGGCGACCCCAAGGCGATCAAGCGCCAGAAGGACACTTGGGTCTTTGCCCGCAACATGGGCAGTGACGACCCCAACTGGCAGCTGGTTGCGACGGACGCATGATTGCGGCGCTTCGGGGGGCACTTGGGGCAGCTGCGATTGCAGGTGCCGCGATGACCGCCTCCGGGGCGCACTCCGAGACCGTGTCCAGCATTCTGGACTTTGGGCAGCTCGATGGCTGGGCGCAGGACGATCACGCGCAGGCGCTGCAGGTATTTCTAGGAACGTGCAGAGACCTCAGGGATCCGGACTGGGCTGCCTTGTGCAAGGCCGCCCAGTCGCAGCCGCCTGAAGGCGCCCGCGCCTTCTTTGAGCTGTTCTTCCGCCCTGTGCTGATCGAGGATGGAAACCCTGCCCTTTTCACCGGCTACTTTGAGCCGGAATTGAATGGCTCCCGGTATCAGACCAGCCGCTTCCGCTATCCGGTCTACAAGATGCCGCCGGAAGCCCGCCGCACCAGTCTTTGGCTGCCCCGCCGCGATATCCTCTCCGGTGATGTGATGCAGGGCCGCGGGCTGGAAATTGCCTGGGTGGACGACCCGGTAGAGCTTTTCTTTCTGCAAATCCAGGGCTCCGGCCGGATCCGCCTGCCGGATGGTTCCATGATCCGCGTCGGGTATGGTGGCGCCAACGGACACCCGTATAAATCCATCGGCAAGGAGCTGGTGCGCCGCGGCGTCTATAACGCCCATCAGGTCAGCGCACAGGTGATCAAGTCCTGGGTCCGGCGCAATCCCGCGGATGGCAAGGAACTTCTGTTTCACAACCCGTCATATGTGTTTTTCCGCGAGGTGCGCAAAGTGGCGGCCTCCAAGGGGCCGCTTGGCGCCATGAACCGCTCAGTCACGCCGATGCGCACAATTGCCGCCGACCCAGCCTATACCCCGCTGGGCGCGCCGGTCTGGGTGGAAAAGGACGGCCACATGCCACTGCGCCGGCTGATGGTGGCGCAGGACACCGGCTCTGCCATCAAGGGCGCTCAGCGGGCTGACATCTTTGTCGGCACCGGCGACAAGGCCGGCGAGACCGCCGGCACGATGAAAGACCCGGGCCGGATGGTAGTGCTGCTGCCAATCCAGCGGGCCTATGCGATGTTGCCGGAAGACCTTTGAATGACACGGCGGAAACTGACAGGCGATGAGATCGACCTCTGGCACAAGGTCGTAAAGCACACGGAGCGTTTGCATCCGGGCACCCATTCGTCGCCGCCTGCCCAGCCAATGCCGAAACCCAAACCGGTCAAGCAGCCCGAACCCCGCCTGGACCCGTTCGAGGTCGGCAGCCGAGCCAAACCCAAGCCGGTGAAGCACGATCTGAAACCTTCGATTGCCCGCAGCCTGGCCAGTGACCCGCTGCAAATGGATGAAAAAGCTTTCCGCCGCATGAAGCGCGGCAAGCTGAAGCCAGAGGGCAAGCTGGACCTGCACGGGATGCGCATCGACACGGCGCACCCTGCCCTGACCCGGTTCATCCTGTCGGCTCAGGCGTCCGGCAAGCGGCTGGTGCTGGTGGTGACCGGCAAAGGCAAAAATCGCGACGCGCCTGGGCCGATGCCTGTGCCGCGCGGCGTGCTGCGCCACAAGGTGCCGCAATGGCTGGCGCTGCCGCCCTTGGCGCAAGCGGTGCTGCAGATCACGCCGGCGCACATCAGCCATGGCGGCGAGGGCGCCTATTACGTCTACTTGCGGCGCAACCGCTGAGGACTGGCCCGTTACCTGTTGTCCGCGGGCCTGCCTGTCAGGGCCACTTTGACGGCATTCTCCCGAATTACGATCTGACCCGGCAGAATGGCCTGCAAACGCTCAGGGTCGTCGGCAAACGTATCCGCGGTTTCCCGTGCGCCGTTCAGCAGGGCCAGCAGCGCCGGCGAGGTGGCTGTCACAAAATGCTGTGACTCCGCCTCGTCCGCAAAGGCGGTGGTGTCGATGATTTCCACCGGCAGGCTGCTGAGCTCCTCAATATTATCCAGATTGCCAAGCCGCTCGCGCCCGTCCAGCCCGCGCAGGCGCTGCGACAGCGTAAGCACGTTGTCCTTGCGGGAAACAAAGATGAGAAACGGCTGCGGTACCGTGCGGAACCGGCGCATCTGGGTTTTGAACACATCAATATCCAGATCCGGCGACATCAGCACCACGCCGCCCAGGTTTCTGGAGGTCCACCCCGGTGTCTGGATTTCAATCTGGCGCAATGTCTCCATGGTCAGAAGCCCGCCCATGGAATGCGCGACAACCACCACCCGGCCCGCACCGGCGACACGCAGCTTTCGCAGCAACTGTTCCAGTCCGTCGCGGGCAAACAGGACGCTGTCGCCGTCATAGGCATAGCCAAGCGGCCGGCCCTTGCTGGGCCAGGAATAGATCACCGTGGCGCCGGGAACGTCGATGTCATGGGTCAGCTGAGCCGCCCGGAATGCAGTCTCGGCCTGGGTAGAGTTGAAGCCATGCACAAACACGGTAATGTCGCGCTCCTTTGGCGGGAACTTGGCCAGTTCCTGCTGCAGCCGTGTGCCGAATGCGGCGTCGCTTTCGAATTTCTTCCGTCCCGCCATGGTGAACTCAGTGACGGGATCCGGGTTCCGGTAGCCGAATTTCAATGAACCGGGAGTATGCTCCGGCGGAATTGAAACGGTAAGTTCAAGCAGGCTGTACCCCTCTGCCCGCTCCGCGCCAAAGGTACCATCCGGCAGCTGGTCGCGGTTGGTGGCGGCGAATACGGTCTTGGGGGTGCCCACGTTCAAGGCCGCGGGAAAGGTGGGGGAATAAGACCTGTCAGTGCAAGCTGTCAAAAGTACCAGCATCACACCGCAAATCAGGCGCAGCCTTAGCATATTGTCCCACCTTGATGACCTAGCGGCAGGCTACTGCACCTGCCGCCGATGTCCAGCGCCTGCAATCCGCATTGGCGGTTTACAACACGTAACGGCTGAGGTCGGATGAGCGGCCAAGCTCGCCCAGGTTCTTCGTCACAAAGGCTGCGTCCACGGTCACAGCTTCGCCCGAGCGGTCTGGCGCGGTAAAGGACAGCTCCTCGAACACCCGCTCCATTACCGTGTAAAGCCGACGCGCACCGATGTTTTCCACCGTCTGGTTCACCTCGGCAGCGATCTTGGCCAAGGCCGCGATCCCGTCTTTGGTAAAGGTGACCTCAACCTCTTCGGTGCCCATCAGCGCAGTGTACTGGCGGGTCAGCGCGTTGTCGGTCTCGGTCAGGATCCGCACAAAGTCTTCTTCTGTCAGCGCCCGCAGGTTCACCCGGATCGGCAGGCGGCCCTGCAGTTCCGGCAGCAGGTCCGACGGCTTGGCAATGTGGAAGGCACCCGAGGCGATGAACAGGATGTGGTCGGTCTTCACCGGGCCGTGCTTGGTGCTGACGGTGGTGCCCTCAATCAGCGGCAGCAGGTCGCGCTGAACGCCTTCGCGGCTGACATCGCCGCCGCGTGTCTCCTGACGGGCGCAGACCTTGTCGATCTCATCCAGGAAAACGATGCCGTTCTGCTCCACCGACTCCAGTGCGGTGCGGGTGACGGTCTCGTCATCCAGCAGTTTGTCGGCCTCCTCGCCGATCAGCACTTCATAGCTCTCGGCGACAGTCAGCTTCTTGCGGGTGGTGCGCCCGCTCATCGCCTTGCCGAACAAATCTCCAAGGTTCAGCATGCCCATATTGCCGCCGCCAGGCTGGCCGGGAATTTCAAACATGCCCATCGGGTTGGAGGTGTCGGCCACATCCAGTTCGATCACGGTATTGTCCAGCTCTCCCGCCTTCAGCTTCTTGCGGAACATCTCGCGGGTGGCTTCGCGCGCATCGGTGCCGGCGATGGCTTCCAAGACCCGCTCCTCGGCGGCTTTGTGTGCGTTCGCTTTCACGTCTTCGCGCATGTACTCGCGGGTCTGCGCAATAGCGCTGTCAACCAGATCACGGATGATCTGCTCCACGTCCCGGCCGACATAACCGACCTCGGTGAATTTGGTGGCTTCCACCTTGATAAAAGGCGCGCGGGCCAGTTTAGCCAGGCGGCGGGAGATCTCGGTCTTGCCGACCCCGGTGGGGCCGATCATCAGGATGTTCTTCGGATATACCTCGTCGCGCAGATCGTCTGCGAGCTGTTTGCGCCGCCAGCGGCTGCGCAGGGCTACTGCCACGGCACGCTTGGCCTCTTTTTGGCCGATGATGAAGCGGTCCAGTTCCGAGACGATTTCGCGGGGGGTCAGATCGGTCATGTCAGTCCTTTCCCGGGGACAAAACTTTCAGCGAAAAGTTTTGCTAAGAATTTTTTCGAAATTCTTAGCCGCCGATGGTTTCGACGGTCAGGTTTCCATTTGTGTAGACGCAGATGTCGGCGGCGATGGCCATGGCGTCCCGCGCCACGTCTTCGGCGGATCGGCCGCTGTCCATCATGCCGCGGGCAGCTGCCAGGGCAAAATTGCCGCCCGAGCCGATGGCCGCCACGTCATGTTCAGGCTCCAGCACGTCGCCGGCGCCGGTGATCACGAACATGTCCCTGCCGTCGGTGACGATCAGCATCGCCTCCAGTTTCTGCAGGTACTTGTCGGTGCGCCAGTCCTTGGCCAGTTCCACGCTGGCCCGCGCCAGCTGGCCGGGGGTGGCTTCCAGTTTGGTCTCCAGCCGTTCCAGCAGGGTAAAGGCGTCAGCGGTCGATCCGGCAAAGCCTGCCACCACGTCAAACCCGCCGGGCGACAGGCGGCGCACCTTGCGGGCCGTTCCCTTAATCACCGTTTGCCCCAGCGACACCTGGCCGTCGCCGGCGATGACAACCTGGCCACCCTTCTTGACACCGATGATGGTGGTGCCGTGCCAGCCGGGGAATTGATCGTCTGCCATTTATGCCTCCGTTTGGTTGCCCCCTATATGGAACCATCCCCCCGCCGGCACAAGAGAGCGGCCGACTTCCGCCGTCATGCAGCACCTGCTTGGCAATTCGCTGCTATGCAGCAATTGCAAATCGGGGCTGATGAACCGGCAATTGTGAGTCTCGGCACCACACCCTAAATCAGCCTCACAACCGGCACAGGGTCGGCTGTTTCTCAGAAGGATATGCGCAAATGACGACCGCAAATATTCATGCGCCGCTCGGAGCAGTCACCGTTCTCCGCGTGGTCGACGCAGTGGCCAATGTCAAAAACACCATTGTGGAATGGTATGAGGCCCGCGAAACCCGCAAGGTTCTGGCACAGCTGACCGATGCCCAGCTTGAAGATATCGGTCTGGACCGTTCCGACATCACCAAGCTCTGATCTTTGATGATCAAGAACCTTGAATGAGCCGCCCTGCACGGGCGGCTTTGTTCATTCCGGGGTGCCGGTTTTGTATTTTCCGGCCTGGTCCGGCAGCCAGGCTTCGACCGCCGCGGTGGCGATTACATGACGGGTGCCCTCTTCGGCATCCTCCACATCCAGACCGCCCTTCACGGCCTGCACGCTGGCCCGGCCGCGCGGCAGGTCCTGGGCCACAAGGTTGCAATCCACCGCCTCCGGCTGCTGCACGCCGATGGTCACTTCCACCCGCATTTCGCTGTGATCGAGTCTCAGCTTGGAAAACAGTGTGATCGAGGAATGGTGCAGCGCATCCTGCACCGCGCGGCGGGCCGCCTTGGTGTAGTCCTGGCCATAAAGGTCGTTACCCGTGCCCATTTCAAGGATGATGCGCTTTTCGCTCATTCCGCGGCCTCCATGTCAAATGACACGACCACCGCTGCATTGGCGATCACTGTGCGCCCGCCGTGGGGCTTTTCAATGTCGAGCCCGCCTTTCACGACGCGGATGCTGGGCTGGCCGTAGGGAAAGATTTCCAGGAGTAGCTCCTTATCCACAGCGTCCGGCTGCTGCACGCCGATTTCGGCTTCGATAATCATGTCTTCTTTTGAGAAATCAAACAGTTCCGCCATGTTGACGGAATTGTGCCACAGCGCGTCCGTGATGGCGCGCCGGGCGGCTTCGGTGTAGTCCTCGCGCCTGAGCGATGTGCCCATGCCGAATTCCACCAGGACCCGTGTCTTGGCCATATCGCCTCCTGTACCTGTTCCGGGAGGGACACTTGCAGGGTGGCCGGGCCAAGGGAAGAGCCAGTTTGACCCGTTCCGCAGCACCAGAACTTGCCAGACAAAAAAGAGCTGCCCCCGCGGGGACAGCCCTATGAAATCCGGTAAATGGATCAGGCTTAGATCGACTCTTCGATCCAGCTCTGCAGCGCAGCCTTGGGGGCGGCGCCGGCGCGGTTGGAAATCACCTGGCCGTCCTTGAAGATGAACAGCGCCGGGATGCCGCGCACGCCCATGGCAGCGGCGGCGTTCGGGTTGCTGTCTACATCGACCTTGGCAATCTTGACCTTGCCGTCGAATTCCGCGGCCAGCTCTTCCAGAGCCGGGCCAATCTGCTTACAGGGACCGCACCACTCAGCCCAGAAATCCACCACAACGGGGATGTCGGAGTTCTTGACTTCGGCGTCAAAAGTGGCGTCGGTGACGGCAACGGTGGACATATGCATGTCTCCATGAGTGTGTGGCAACTGGAGTCGGAACCTAGGTACGGCTTAACCGATCGTCAAGGTTCCAACTGCCGCTTCAATGCCGCAGTCACAAGGTCGTGCGGCAGCGGCATCAGGGTTGCAGTCCGGGTCCAGAGCAGTGCGGTCTCAACGGTTCGGCCCGGATAGATCAGAGCCAGCGCATGGGCATAGGCCCCCATCTGCCGCAGCAGGCCCTCGGGGCATTGTTCAGGCGCTGCCGGCACGGTGGCATTGGATTTGAAATCCACCGCCAGGACATTTTCCGGGGTAATGATCAGCCGGTCGATGACGCCATGCAGGCGGGCGCCGTTCAGGTCAGCGGTGACAGCGACCTCGGCCAGCGTATCCGGGTTAAACACATCTGCCAGGGCAGCATTGTTCAGAACCGCGGAGGCCTCGGTCAGCAGTTCCGCACAGTCGCCGGCTCCTTGCAGCAGGTTCTGTGCCAGTTTCGGCCAGTCTGCTTCCGCTCGTCCCGGCAGATGCTCCAAAAGCAGGTGCAGCCGGCTGCCGCGGGCCTTGGCGGCCTCCTCATCTAGCCCTTGATCGCCGGGCAAGGCCTTGGCTCCGCCCAAGTCGGATGGGCTGAGCGCCTGGGCCGGCGCTGCATAAGGTGTGGCCGGGCGCGTGAAGACTTCGGGCAACGTGTGTTTTTCAGCTTCATGAATGGTCGGCGCGACCAGCGGCAGGCCGTCCCAATCACCATGCTGCAGCCGGAGGCCGGTGCCACCTTCCGCGTCGAATTCCACTGCGCCGCCGTCGCGCATGGCGCGTTCCGTAAGCCGGTACCAGCTGTCGCCCTGCTCGCCCACCTCGCCGGCAGCAGCGACAATCAGCCATTTTTCCGCCCGGGTCAGAGCCACATACAACAGGCGCAGCCGTTCATTCTGCAGTTTCTCCTGTGCGGCTTCGCGGGCCGCCAGCATTGCATTTGGCATTTGATCCTTGGCCAGTTTCCAGACCGGTGTGCCATCAGCCAGCATGATTTCCGCATCCCGCGGTGCCTGCCGTTTCGCGGTGTCCGGCAGGATCACGATCGGCGCCTCCAGCCCCTTGGAGCCATGCACCGACATCACCCGGATCATGTCTCCCGCCGCCCCCATCTGGCGCTTAATCTCAAGGTCATCGGTTTGCATCCAGACCAGGAAACCTGTGAGGCTGGGCACATCGGTGCGCTCATAGGCCAGCGCCTGAGACAGCAGCGCGTTGATGCCGTCCTCAGCCTCCGGCCCCAGCCGGCCCAGCAGTTTCTGACGGCCGCCGTGGCGGGTCAGAATGCGTTCGATCAGGTCATAGGGGCGCAGAAAATCGGCATTGGCGCGCAGGTCATTCAGCACCGCCATTGTTTCAGGGAACTCCCCTGCCCGCTCGCGCAGCGCCGGCCACAGGTACATCGCCTCCCGCCGGTGCGCGAGGTCGAACAACGCCTGCTCCGTCCAGCCAAACAGCGGTGATTTCAGAGCCTCGGCCAGCGATAGAGAGTCTTCCGGCAACGCTAGGAACCGCAGCAGCGCGGCAATGTCCTTGACCGCCAGTTCGGCCCCTACCTTGAGCCGGTCGGCGCCGGCGATGGGCAGTTCGACCTTCTTGCAGGCGCGGATGATCTCCGAGAACAGGTCAGAGCGGCGCTGCACCAGGATCAGGAAATCGCCAGCCTGCACCGGTCGGCGCTGGAAGGTGCCGCGTTCAGGGCCGTCTTCGGGGATCGTGACGCCAGAGTCGATCATCTGCTTGATTGAGCGCGCGATGCGCTCGGCCAGGATCACCGTGTGGTGACGGCTACTGGGACGGTCGACCGGGCTGGTCCAGTCGGGGTCCTCGTCATCCTCGACCTTGCCGACGACCGGCCACAGGTCCACCCGGCCCGGCAGGTCGGATTTGAAGGCGCGGTGCAGCGCCTCCTTGCGGAAACCTGCGCGGGGACTGTCGCGAAACACCAGGTCCACGAGTTTCAGGATAGCGGCGGACGAGCGGAAAGAAAAATTGAGCGAGGCATCCTGCAACCCTGCCCCGGTTTCCGCCAGCCGGTTGCCGAACTCCTGCTGCATCCGGTCGAATGCGTCCGGGTCGGCGCCCTGGAAAGAATAGATCGACTGTTTCTTGTCGCCGACCACAAAGATCGTGCGCTCCACGTCCGAGCGCGCACCCTCGCCGGCAGTGAATTCCTGTGCCAGCTTCTCGATCACGTCCCATTGAACCGGGCTGGTGTCCTGCGCCTCGTCCACCAGGATGTGGTCGATGCCGCCGTCCAGACGGTACAGCACCCAGGCGGCAACACCCGGATCGTTCAGCAGCTGGCGCGCCTTCAGTATCAGGTCGTCAAAGTCGAGCCAGCCGCGCAGCTGCTTGCGGCGCTCATATTCCGGCAGGAAGGCCGCGGCAAAGCGGTGCAGACAGTGGCTCTTGCGCGCTGCTGTCAGTGCCAGGCGTTTCGCCCTGGCATCCTCGACCCGCCGCATTAGCGGTTCCAGCTGATCCATCAGGGACAGATGGGATTCGCGCAGCTTCTTGGTCGGGAACTTGTCGATTTTTGCGGTGAAAGGCTCCTTGGCGCTGGCGCCAGTCAGAAACACGCTTTCCAATGTGCCTAAGTCCGCAAGCGCGGGCTTGGTGATGCCAGCCAGCTTTGCCGCGGCCTTCTGGTCGGTCGAACCGCCCTGCCCCAGCATCTCGCGGGTGCGCTGCAGCAGCTCTTCCTCGCCGCCGAGGAACACCAGTGCCTCTAGCGCGGTCTCGTCAAATCCCTCAGGCAGCCCGAACAGCTCCAGCAGTCCGTTCCAGTCCAGCGGCTCGCCGAAATCAGCGCGGCGTTGGCAAATGGCGGCGGTGAGCGTCTCAAAATCACTATCGCTTACATGGCGCGCCAGGGCATCGACCAGCGGCGCCTCGCCCCCTTGGGCAAAGTCCTCCATGATCTCCGCCCGCAGCAGTTGGCCCGCGCGGTCGTCCATCTCGGAGAATTGCGGGCTGACGCCGGCCTCCAGCGGAAACCTTCGCAGAAGCGAGGAACAGAACGAATGGATGGTCTGGATCTTCAGTCCGCCCGGTGTCTCGATAGCGCGGGCAAACAGGGTGCGCGCTTGGGCCAGATCCTCGGCTGCTGTGCTGACCTCCCCCAGCTCGGTCAGTGCAGCGATCAGCGCGGGATCGCCCAGCATCGCCCATTCCCCCAGCCGTTTGAACAGCCGGTTCTGCATCTCGCTGGCGGCGGCCTTGGTGTAGGTGAGGCACAGGATGTGCTGCGGCTGCACGCCTTTCAGCAACAGCCGCGCCACCCTGTCCGTCAGCACCTTCGTCTTCCCCGAGCCTGCATTTGCCGCCAGCCAGGTAGAGGCGTCGGGGCGCGCGGCGCGGAATTGCGCCTCAGAGGCGGCGTCGCGGATAGTCATGCCAGATCCTCCTGCTGAGGTGTGGCGCTGCGGTCCCATTCGCCGTAGCGTGCGAGGTGGTCATAGTCGCCGGCGATGTCGTCGCGGTGCACCATGCGCCGGCTGGAATAGCCTTGATCAGGCTCGAAGTAGGCTCCGATCAGCGTGCGCAGCTCATCCCAGATTTTGGCGGGCGGCTCGTCCTCCAGCGGTGCGCGCACTTCGCTCAACTTGCTGCCCAATCCTATGAACATAGCGCGCGCCACTTCCGCCGCGCCGAGGTCGTCAAAGGCGCCTTCTTCGGCCATGGCAGCCTCGATCAGCAGCTGTTTTTCAAACTTCTTCTGCTGCGTCTCGCTGGGCGGCGTGCCCGTTTTATAGTCGTAGAGATGCAGAAAGCCGCGGTCGTCCATGTCGATCCGGTCGGCGCGGCAGGCGATGGTGAAGTCCAGCGGATCCAGCCGGGCGCTGCCCTTGGCTTCGAAAGCAACTGGTTTGGCTCGGGCCTGGCGCTCTTGCTCGGCCAGGACGAAGTCGCCGGCAATCTTGCGGATGCGGCTGTGCCACAGGATGCGGGCGACTGGCCAAGGCACGTGGATTTCCAGCAACTCGCGGGTTTTTCCGATCAGATGACTGGTGGTCAGCAGCGAAGGGTCTGCTTGGGCTTCCTTGATGAAATGCTCAAAAACCTCATGCACCACGATCCCGCGCAGCAGGGCGTCGGGTTCCTGCACCAGCGGGTTAAGCGGTTTGAGCCGCAGGACATGTTTGGCGTAGATCGCATAAGGATCGCGGATCAGACGCGGAATTTCGGTGATCGTCAGCCGCCGCGGGCGGGCCGCCACCGGCGGGCACGGGGACGGGCGGGGGTATTGCGGAAGCGGCGTCGGTTCCTCCAGCGCTTCCGCCCAGCCGAGCCACTGGCGGCCTTTGGCCCGCATCGTTTCCAGGGACGCACGGCCGCCCTGGTCCGGCAGGCCGGACAGCAGGTTGGTCAGCCGGTTCAGCCAGCGCGAGGGTACGGTGTCGGCTTCTTCCGAGCGTTCGGCGCGGGTCAGCCAGACCTCTGGCGCGGCGATGGCCTGCTGAAAATCATGCGCCGACAGGCCGATGCGCCGTTCGGGCAGCAGAAGCCCCGCCTGATTGCGCAGCTGGCGGTTCAGCCAGGGGTCGGGACTGGCGGCTTCGGGCCAGCTGCCTTCGTTCAGGCCGCCAAGGATCACCAGATCGGCTCCTTGCACACGCGCTTCCAATGTGCCCCAGATCATGATCGATCCGTAAGGCGCATCGCGGTCGCGCACCTCACCCTGGCTCAGCAGCGCGCCCAGCAAGTCAGCGAAGTCGCGGGCGGACATTTCACCGCCATACGGTGCCTCAGCTTCCAGATTTTCGATGCAGGCAAGGGCGGCCTGGCCGGCCTTCTTGTGCCACAGGGTGCCAGCGCCCTCGGCCTGGCTGCCGGCGGCAATGCGTTCGGCCAGACCGCGCAGCCGCTCCACCCAATCCGTCAGGGGCAGGGTGCCGGCGATCTCCTGATCCGCAAAACAAGCTGACAGCCATGCGGTCCAGCCGGGCGTCAGGTCACGGCCGTTTTCAAAACCGGCAAAGGCCGCGGCATCCGGGAAGGGCGGGCCATTGCGGCGCAGGGACAGCTCCAGCTCGCGCGTCTGGCGCAGATGGTCGCCGCGATCCGCGCCGTCATGGGTAAGCGGGTGTTTCAGCAAGGTCAGCAGGCTGTCGCAGGCCAGCGGTTTGCAGAACAGCCCCGCCACATGGCGCAGGAACCGGCCCGGCGGCGACAGCTGCAAGGGCTGGCCGGCCGAGTCATCGGGCAGGATGTCCCAGCGGTCGAGCGCGGCAGAAACCTGGCGGGTCAGCATCCGGTCCGGGGTGATCAGCGCCGCGGTCTGCCCGTCCTCTGCCGCCTGCCGTAGCCGCAGCGCGATGGCCAGCGCCTCGGCGCGGGGGCTGGGGGCCTCGACAAGGGTGAGGTTTTCGGTGGCCCTGTCCAAACCGGTCAGCAGCGGGCCTTCGTTCATCCAGGCATCGGTGACCGGGGCAGGGCGCAACGCCAGCGAGACCAGCCGGTTGCGCTCGGGCGAGACCGGCGGGGTGTCTGTCCAGGGCTGCACGTCGCCCGGTGACAGCTCCAGATCCTTCATCAGCTTGTGGAACCGGTACTGCGGGTGATCCTCCGAGATCAGCGGATCATCCAGCCCGCTCCAGACATGCTCCGGCTGATCAAAGTCGAAGCCGGGCAGCACCACAGCCCCTTGCGGCAGCCGCGCGATGGCCTGCATCAGCATCAGCGTCGTGCCGCGCGAGCCGGTGGAGCCGGCCAGGATCACCGGATGCTGCGGCGGGCTGTCTTGCCATTGTTCGATCAAGTTCAGCACCACCTGGCGCTGCCGGGCCTGAGCATCCATCGCGCCCTCATGCAGGCCGGTGAATTCATCCGCGATTCCGATAAAGGCCTGCGCGCGGGCCCAATGGCCCGACATGTCAGACACATCCAGCGTGCGGATCGTATCGGTGCTGACGCCTTCGCCCTGCATCTCGTCAATCAGCGCAGCCAGGCTGTCGGACAGATCATAGAGCGAGGCGCGGGAGGCGAGGTCGGGCTGGGCGTCCAGCAGTTTCGCAATCAGCTGCGACAGTTCCAGCCGGCGCCGCAAAGGGGGCAGGGCCGGCGGCAGGCCGTCCAGCGTGGCGCGCTGGGCCAGATCGGTCAGCAGCAGCATCCGCGGCAGCAGCATGGCTGGGCCTGCGTCAAACAGGCTGCGCACCCGGCGCGCCATGCGGGAGGTGTTGACGATCAGTTCGGCCCGCGCCAGTGCCTCCGGCGGCAGGTCCTGGCTGCGGCTGCGCAAGCCCTCGACCAGCGCTCGCGGGAAATCGGCGCCGCAGGGCACGGCAAACAGGCGCGGTTTGGTGGATGGTTCAAACATCATCTGCGGCTATCAGATCCTCGGCCAGTGTGATCCCTTCGGGGTGGCCCACATCGCACCAGCGGCCGGGATATTCCAGCGCAAACAGCCGGCCGTCTGCCGCCATCTGGTTCCAGAGAACGTTCAGGGAGAAAACCCTGTCTTCAACCTGATGCAGACCCTCCGTTTTCAGGATCTGAACCCCGCCATAGACCAGATCGCCGCCGCGGCGTATGCGCCCCTCGGCATCTGCCGAGAAATCACCGCCGCCGGTGCGGCCAACGGCACGGTTCAGCGGCACGCAGACCAGCAGCGCATCCATGCGCTTTGGATCCCAGGCATCCTGCGCCATCTGCAGCGGGTTCGGGCCCTTCCAGATGGCGTCGGTGTTCATGGTGAAGACCGGGCTGTCCCCAAGAAGCGGCAAGGCTTTTCGCAGCCCGCCGCCGGTGTCGAGAATGTCTGGTGTCTCATGGCTAAGAAGCACCTTTTCAGGCTCTAACAAGGCCTTCAAAGGCTCTGGCTTGTAGTGCAGGTTAGCCGCTATGCGTGCTGGGCCTGCTTCGCGCACAAGCTCCAGCGCATGGGCGATCAGCGGCCGGCCCGCCACCTCGATCATTGGTTTTGGCTTGTCGCGCGTCAGCTCCCGCATGCGGGTGCCAAAACCTGCGGCAAACAGCATGACGGCATCGGGGGAGCGCTGCATCAGGGCCTCAGCTTATCCAGGTTTTCCGGGGTCGGGGCCGGCAGGTTCTCGCGCAGCAGGTCTCCGATCGGGGCCAGCGCAGGGTGTTCCAGCCCGTGCATGAAATGGTCCCAAACCCGCGGGATCAGGTCCACGTAATGGGGTTTTCCGTAATCCATGCTGAGCCGGGCGAAGACGCCGAGAATACGCATATTCCGCTGCACGCCGAGCACAGTATAGGCGGTGCGGAAGCCGGTTTCATCTGCGCCAGAGGCTGCGATATAGCGGTCGATCATCTGCATTTCGATGCCGGCGGGCACGTCGCGGCGGGCATCCTGCAGCAGCGACACCAGATCATAGGCTGGATGGCCTGCGCGGGCGTCCTGGAAATCCAAGAGGCCGACGCGGGCAACGCCCTCGCGGTCTGGCAGCCAAAGAAGGTTTTCGGCGTGATAATCGCGCTGCACCAGCACCGGGTCGCCCTTGACGGTCCCGCGCAGGATGTCTTCGAACAGATCCTCGAACCGGGCCTGCAGATCCGGATCCTGGCTGCCGAGGATACCGGCACGGTATTTCGACAGCGCCAGCCCGGACATCTCCGCCATGATCCGCGGGCCGTACGGCTCCAGATCCGGCATCGGCGCCTGGTGCAGCGCCGCCAGCGCATCGGTTGCCGCTTCGTACAGCTCCATTTCCAGCGCTGGTTCCCGCAGGATGACCCGGGCATAGAGATCGTCGCCCAGATCCTCCAGTAGCAGAAAGCCGTGTTCAATATCCTGAGCCAGGATCTCCGGAGCGCTAAGGCCCTGGTCCCGCAGATACCCGGCAACGTGGATGAACGGGCGGACGTCCTCGCCCTTTTCCGGCGGTGCGTCCATCAGCACCACTGTCTTGCCATCGGCACCTGTCAGCCGCTCATAACGGCGGTTGGAGGCGTCGTCGGCCAGCGGGCCGCGCTGCCAGGCGGCATACGGCGTTGCGGACAGGAAAGTTTCGCAAAGGGTTTTGCGGTCAGTCATGCGCAGATGCGCTCCATCAGGGGCTGCCATTTCGGATCGCTCCAGCGGAGCGTCAGATGGCGGCGGTCTTCGTGTTCGGGGTCCAGCACCAGCGTCAGATGCAGGGCATGAGCAGGCGTCAGTTCGGCCAGCCGGTCCGGCCATTCTACCAGGCAGATCGCGGAGTCGAACGCTTCGGTCAGGCCCAGCTCCTCCAGTTCGTCCAGCGAGGACAACCGGTAGAGGTCAGTGTGCCACAGCTCGCCGGCGGGCACGTCATAGGTCTGTACCAATGTGAAAGTGGGGGAGGGCACGTCCTCGGGCACTTCCATCAGCGATTGGATCAGGTGGCGGGCGAAATGGGTCTTGCCGGCGCCGATCACACCCTCCAGCAGCAGACAATCGCCGGGGCGCAGGGCCCCGGCGATTTGAGCGGCCAAGCGGGCCGTGTCATCCGGTGAGTTCAGCGTGCAGGCCGCAGTATGGGTGGTCATGGCGGTACAATGCCGCCGCAGCCGGACTGCTGCAAGCCGGTTTCCCTGCTCAGCCCTGGGTGATCGCGGGGAAGCGTTCCTGGCATGCCGGCAGGGCAGCGGTTTCCGGCGTGCGGAAGCTGACCATAGTGGCGCCATTCTGGATTGCGGAGACCTTGCAGATCAGCGGGGTGCCATCGCGCAGCTGGACGCGCGACCACCAGGCCTCACGTCCGTCGCAGCCGGCGACAAAGTCGCGGATCTCTCCCCAGACGGGGGTCGGGGCGCTGGTGTTCTGCCATACCCGGCTGGCATCCATGATCGACACTTTGGCAAAGCTCGCCTCCGGGTCCATCTGCCACAGGCTGCCATAGGCGGTGTTGGAGAAAGTCATTGTGCCGTCGCTGGCAAAGACCGCGATGGCCTCGTCCATCTGGTCCAGGATCGACTGCCCCATTTCCAGCTCTGAGCGGAACTGGCGGGTGAGAGTCACTTCGGCGGTGATATCCTCGAACAGAAAGGCGATAGCACCATCCGGGTGCGGGCGGCCGGATACCTTGTAGACTGAGCCCGACGGCAGCGACCAGGTTTCCTGGTACCGGCCTTCAGCGGCAGCTTCCAGCAGGTCTGCCATCTGGTGGCGCCAGCTGGAATAGCTCTTGGGCTCCGGCATCATCCGCTGATCGCGCAGCCGGTCGAAGAAGGTGAGCAGGTTGGGCCGCGAGCTGAGGAAGTTCGCGGGCAGGGCGGTGAGGTCGATCAGCACCGGGTTGAACAGCACCAGCTGGCGGTTGCGGTCGAAAATCGCCAGGCCGATCGACAGCTGGGCAAAGGTCTTGGCCAGTGTCTGCACAAAATTGCGCTGGGCCACTTCGGCATCGACCACAGCGTTCACGTCGACCGCATGGCACAGCCAGCCGGCCTCGGTCTCGGTGGTCGAGACGTTATACCACAGCTTTTTCTTGCTTTCCGGCAGCGGGATGGAGATCCGCTCCGGCTTGCCGCTGGTCATTGGATCATGCAGGTCGGTAAACAGGGGATCGGAAAAATCCGCATTCCGGCCGCGGATCTTCTGGCTCAGGTTGTCGTAGGCGAGGTTGGACCAAGTGACATTGCCCTCTTCCGATTGCAGCCAGACCGGGTAGGGCGCCTGGTGGACCGCGGCGCGCAGGGTGGTCAGCTCCTGATCCAGGGATTTGTTCTGCTCTTCCAGGGTGCTGCGGCGCAGCTGCACCCGGGTCACCCCGTCAATCCATTCGCAATGCGCTTCGCGGCTTTCGGCGGCGGCAGTGCCGGACAGAACCAGCGGGCCGACGTCTTTGAGGAAACCCGGCGATTGCGGCAGGCCCGGGTAGCTGCGGGCAAGCTGGTCGCGCAGCATGCTCCAGTCGAAGTTCTCTGCCTGGTCGCCAATGAATTTCCGCGCGCCCGAAGACCAGCCGATCAGGCTGTTGTCGTCAAACAGGAACACAGCATCGGTGCGGCCATCGGCGGCCAGCAGGTCGTGCCCCATGCCGCGGCGGCGGGGTGTGGGCGACAGCCACCAGACCGCTGCGGCAGCCGTTGCAGCGCACAGCGCCGCCAGTACAAACCATTCGATCGAAGCGAAGTCCTGCATCTCGTCCTGCCCGTTCAGCTCTCGTTTACCCGCATGGTTCCCCAATAATGGTTAAATGAAGTTTAATTGGTTGCCCAAAAGTGAATAGTTAAATTTCTAAAGGGATATTTTTCCCGATAACAGGGCCGCCGTCCTCCATGGCGTCGATTTTTTCACGCGGCCAGGCGACCTCGACAATGGCGCCGCGCCGGTCGCGGTAGGGGCTGAGGGTCTGGAACGGGTCTGAGCCGTTGGCGAATCTCAGCTGGGCGCCGGTGCGCTGCAGCAGCGTTTTGGCAATGAAGAGGCCCAGCCCCATGCCTTCGTATTCCGGTCTTTGCTTCAATTCGCTCTCACCGCGGCGGCGGCGCACGAAGGGATCGCCGATACGTCCCAGCAAATGCGGCGGGAAGCCCTGGCCGTCGTCACAGATCCGCAGGATGATCCGGTCGCCGTTCCAGGCGGCATCAATCCAGACTGTGGATTGGGCAAAATCGACGGCGTTCTGGACCAGATTGCGCAGCCCGTGGATGATCTCGGGCTTGCGCAGCACAGTTGGCTGCTGGAAATCGCCGCCTTCCAGCGGTTCCTCATGATAGATGACGGTCTTGCCCCGGTTCATATGCGGCTCCGCGGCTTCGGTCACCAGGGTCGAGAACGGCGCTTGGCGCAAATGCAGATCGTCTTTGCCGGCCCGTCCCATGCTGCGCAGGATGTCGCGGCAGCGGTCGGCCTGCTCGCGGATCAGCGCAGCATCCTCGCGCAGGTCGGGGCGGTCGTCCAGCTCCTCGATCAGCTCGGCGCTGGCAAGCTTGATGGTGGCCAGGGGCGTGCCCAGCTCATGCGCGGCGGCAGCGACCACGCCGCCCAGGTCAGTCAGCTTCTGCTCGCGCGACAGGGCCAGCTGGGTGGCGCTCAGCGCGTCCGACATCGAGCGCATCTCGTTGCTGACGCGAAAAGAATAGGCGCCGATGAACAGGATGGCGATGACGATGGCGATCCAGTTGCCGAAGATGAAAACATCCGGGATGCGAAGGATGAAGCCTTGCTCAGTGCGCAGCGGCAGGTGGAATTCCGCCATCAGAGTGACCAGAATGATCGCCGTGGCACCGATAATCAGGGTGGAGCGCAGCCCCATCACCGCAGCAGAGATGGTCACCGGCCCCAGCACCAGCAGCGCAAAGGGGTTGTTCAGCCCGCCAGTCAGATACAATAGGAACGCCAGCTGCAGCAGGTCGAACAGCACCATCAGGAAATTCTCGAATTCTGTCAGGCGCTTGTTCTCGGGGAAGGCAAAGATGGCGATCAGGTTGCCCGCCGCCGAGATACCGATGGCGAGGTAGCACAGGCCCAGCTCCAGCTGCAGGTTGAAGCGGTGCTGTGCCACCGCAATGGCGGTGATCTGCCCGGCTATTGCCACCCAGCGCAGCAGAATCAAGGTCCGCAGCCGGATCCAGTGGCTGTGTTCATGGCTGCTCGCCAGCCTGAAGATGCGATCGCTCATATGGTCTGCTGCTCCCGCAGATGTGACGCCGTGCGCCAGTTGCATCGGCTGTATTTCTTGATAGGTCTGGCGCCGCAAACGATCAACAACCCTTCCCTGACGAAAAGTGTGATCTCATGACCCGCGTTTATGCTCTGCTTGCTGCCGCTTTTGTTGCTGCCCTGGTGGGCGGCGCCTGGTTCCTGACGCGCGGAGGCAGCGGGGGTGACAAATTCGCACAGTGCCGCAGTAGCCAGATCGCCGGCGGCACCGATACCATTGGCGGGGCGTTTGAATTGGTCAACGCCAAGGGCGAGACAGTCACCGACAAGGACGTGATCACCGAGCCGTCGATCGTTTATTTCGGCTACACCTTCTGTCCCGACGTCTGCCCGATGGACTCAGCCCGCAACGCCGATGCCGTGGACGTGCTGGCCGAGCGCGGCATCAGCGTGACCCCTGTGTTCATTTCCATCGACCCGGACCGCGATACCCCTGAAGCGGTTGGCGATTTTGCCGCGAACCTGCATGAGAAGATGATCGGGCTGACCGGCTCGCTGGAGCAGGTCAAGGCCGCCAGCAAAGCCTACAAGACCTATTTCAAGAAGAACGACGGCGATGAGGACTACTACCTGGTCGACCATTCCACCTTCTCTTATCTGGTGCTGCCAGAAGAGGGTTTCGTGGAATTCTTCCGCCGCGACGAAACCGCAGAGCAGATGGCCGACAAGGCCGCCTGTTTCATTGAAAAAATCTGAAGCAGGATAGCTGTTTGACCTTTCCCCTTGCCCGGACATATTCTTGCGTGAACTGAAATACTTCGCGGAGGACCGGGCATGGCCGAAACTGCTCTGCAGGACATTGGACCCGACAAATCGCTGCTGCTGGTCGATGATGACGAGCCGTTCCTGCGGCGTCTGGCCAAGGCAATGGAGAAACGCGGCTTCGAGGTGGAAACCGCGGGCTCTGTCGCTGCTGGCAGCGCCATCGCCACCGCCCGCCCGCCGGCCTATGCCGTGGTGGATCTGCGGCTGGAAGACGGCAATGGCTTGGATGTTGTCGAGGTGCTGCGCGAAAAACGCCCGGACAGCCGTGTGGTGGTGCTGACCGGCTATGGCGCCATCGCCACGGCGGTGGCCGCGGTCAAGATCGGCGCGACGGACTATCTGTCCAAGCCGGCTGATGCCACCGACATCATGAATGCGCTGTTGGCCACCGAGGATGAGCTGCCGCCGCCGCCGGATAATCCTATGAGCGCGGACCGCGTGCGCTGGGAGCACATCCAGCGGATCTATGAGCTGTGCGACCGCAATGTCTCAGAGACCGCCCGGCGCCTGAACATGCACCGCCGCACGCTGCAGCGGATCCTGGCCAAGCGCAGCCCGCGCTGAGCCTTACAGCTGCTCCATCAATTCCGCATGGCGGTGCAGAAACGCCATGCGGGTTTCCACCGGCGGCCGCAGCACGATATGCAGGCCGTCCACGGTTTCCGATTTAGGGCGTCCGAAAAAGCGGCTGGCCTCCTGCTCCGAAAACCCTGCGATCTGCACCGCCTCCATCCAAGCGCTGACCCTGTCGGCGCGCTTGATCTGCGCCTTCACCGTCTTTGGAAGGGCTGCGGGCAGACCGAACCGCAGATGAATGGCGGCCGTCAGCCGCTGGTCCAAATCGCCATACCCCGGACCCACCGCGGCTTTGACCGGGGAAATCATGTCTCCAATCACATATTCCGGCGCATCGTGCAGCAGCGCCGCCAGCCGCCATTTGACCGGAGCCTTGGGGTGCATCCGGGCAAAGATGTCCTCGACCAGCAGCGAATGTTCCGCCACCGAATAGGCAAAATCCCCGCGCGTCTGACCGTTCCAGCGCGCCACAAAGGCCAGCCCGTGAGCGATATCCTCGATCTCTATGTCCACCGGGGTCGGGTCCAGCAGATCCAGCCGGCGGCCGGAGAGCATGCGCTGCCAGGCGCGGACGGTTTTAGCGGGCATGGGGTGTGTCCTGTCGCTGCGATCCCCCATTGATTACCGCCTGAACAGGGTGCGGGCAATGCTGTGGGATGTCTCGTGTTCACGGTCCGGACACGGGTGAAAACCGACTGTTTATAAGCTGTGAATTTGAAACTGCCGCGTTAAGACCCAATATTATATAGGTATAAGGGGCTCCGCCCCCTCTGCGCGGCAAACCCCTTTTTGTGACGTGACTCACATAACGGAAAGGAGTTTGTCATGTTCAAACGTCTGCTTGGTGTTTCTTTGCTTTTCGGCATGGCCGCGACCGCGCCGCCTGCGCTGGCCGCCAGCTGCGGCGACCGCGAGGTGATGACCGAGAAGCTGGCAAGCGGTTATTCCGAACGGCTGACCGCCGGCGGTTTGCAGAAAGGCCGGACCGAGGCCACTGTGATCGAGGTCTGGGCGTCGGATGAAACCGGGACTTTCACCGTTCTGGTGACACATGCAAACGGGATCAGCTGCGTTGTCGCAACCGGATCCTCGTTCTTCCACATTGCGGAAAAAGCGCCGGACCCGGGCACGCCAAGCTGATACAGCCAGCGTGACAGGCTATCCCCCCTACAGCCTGACCGACCACAAAAAGCCAGAGCCTTCGGCTCCGGTTGCGGGTATCTTCGTTGAATATCAACACATGCAGTGTTAGGCCCTGCAGCAAGTGTACACGTAACCGGAATGGAGCAGACTATGGCCGGGGATTATATCGTCAAAGACATCGCGCTGGCCGGCTTTGGCCGCAAAGAGCTGGATATCGCCGAAACAGAAATGCCGGGCCTGATGGCCCTGCGCGAGGAGTACGGCGAAAGCCAGCCGCTGAAAGGCGCGCGCATCGTCGGCTCGCTGCACATGACCATTCAAACTGCGGTTCTGATCGAAACCCTGGTGGCGCTGGGCGCGGACGTGCGCTGGGCGTCGTGCAACATCTTCTCGACCCAGGATCACGCCGCCGCGGCAATTGCAGAAGCCGGCATCCCGGTTTTTGCGATCAAAGGCCAGACGCTGGAAGAGCATTGGGATTACTTGGATAAATCCTTTATGTTCCCTGAGGGCGCCAACCTGATCCTCGACGACGGCGGCGATGCCACCCTCTATGTGCTGCTGGGCGCACGTGCCGAAGCAGGCGAGGACATCATGCCGGTGCCGCAGTCCGAAGAGGAAGCGGTCATCAAGGCTCAGATCAAAAAACGCATGGAAGCCTCCCCGGGCTGGTTCACCAAGACCCGCGACGCGATCCTGGGCGTGTCCGAGGAAACCACCACTGGCGTCCATCGCCTGTATGATCTGCAGAAGAACGGCCAGCTGCCGTTCCCGGCTATCAACGTCAACGACTCGGTCACCAAGTCGAAGTTCGACAACAAATACGGCTGCAAGGAATCGCTGGTAGACGGCATCCGCCGCGCCACCGACACCATGATGGCCGGCAAGGTCGCCGTGGTCTGCGGCTATGGCGACGTTGGCAAAGGCTCCGCCGCATCCCTGCGCGGCGCCGGCGCCCGTGTGAAAGTCACCGAAGCCGACCCGATCTGCGCCCTGCAGGCTGCAATGGACGGTTTTGAGGTGGTGCTGCTGGAGGATGTCGTGTCCTCCGCCGATATCTTCATCACCACCACCGGCAACAAGGACGTGATCCGCATCGAGCACATGCGCGAGATGAAGGACATGGCAATCGTCGGCAACATTGGCCATTTCGACAATGAGATCCAGGTCGCCAGCCTGAAGAACCACAAATGGACCAACATCAAGGACCAGGTGGACATGATCGAGATGCCCTCCGGCAACCGGATTATCCTGTTGTCCGAAGGCCGCCTGTTGAACCTTGGCAACGCCACCGGCCACCCGTCCTTTGTGATGTCGGCCTCCTTCACCAACCAAGTGCTGGCTCAGATTGAGCTGTGGACACGTGGCGACAACTACGAAAACCAGGTCTATATCCTGCCCAAGCACCTGGACGAGAAGGTCGCCCGCCTGCACCTGGGCCGCATCGGCGTCAAGCTGACCCAGCTGAGCGCCGAGCAGGCCGCCTATATCGGCGTCAAGCCGGAAGGCCCGTTCAAGCCGGAGCACTACCGCTACTAATTGTGCTGATCGCAACGCACTGACAGGCCCCGCCATTTGGCGGGGCTTTTTTATTGCCGCGCTGCCGGTGGGGCGGTTCAGCCTCCAGGAGAAGAACTGAAAAGGGCAGATAGAACAAATGCATGTAGTCTAAATAATTCTGTTCCCATTTTCGTGATGGAACGGTTTAGGAGGATGCCGCGTTGACCCAGCATCAACAACTTAAGGCTGAGGATTTATTGTTATGAAGATCGAAATGAAATCGAACGTCCGTATGCTGGTAACCGCTGCTGCCGCCGCGCTGATGGCTGGCACCGGGTACGCGGCAAGCAGCGATGCTTCCGCAGGTGCGGAAGCGCAGATCATCCTTGCCGCCAACGAAGACGAATCTGCTGGAGCATCTGCCGGCGCGGACCGTTCGCGCACTTTTGGTAACGAGGGCGAAGGCACCGTTCTGGAAGAAGTCGGCGATGCGGAAACCGTCACCGAAACAAATGACAGTGATCCTGCCGGCGCTTCCGCGGGCGTGGACCGGTCGCGGACGCGTGACGGCGAAGAAGGCACTGAGCCAGTTGCGGGCACAAACATCAGCGAGACCGCAGAAACGACCAATTCTCCCTCGCTTCCTAATACTGAGGGCGCGATGGACATCCGTGCCATGACCGTTGGCGATCTGGTCGGGAAAAACGTTCTGAGCGCCTCCAATGCTGACGTTGGCGAAATCGACTATGTGATCGTTCACGACAACAAGTTGTCCGGCGTTGTCGGTGTCGGCGGCTTCCTGGGTATGGGCGAACACTCGGTTGCGATCCCGCTGACAGACTTCGAGGTTACAAAAAACGGCCAGCTGCGGCTGACCGCTCAGTCCGAAGCACAGCTGAAGGCGATGCCGGAAATTGACGAGAACGCAATTGAGCCGGTAAAGAGCGAAGTCATCCTCGGCGACTACATGTAAGTCTCCTTATCAGCGACTACATGTAAGTCTCTTTAAAGGGGCGTCTCATTCAGAGGCGCCCCTTCGCGCAGCGAGGGGCAGTTGCTATGGAGCCTCATTTTGCTGACATCACACTTTAGGTTGAAACTGAAAACCTCCGTTCGCTGGAGCATTTCATTTAGCTCACATTGTCCGGGTTATTGCTTTGCGGAATCGCACCACCGGCCGCTATACAGGAGTCACCGGCTAGGATGGCCAGGAACCAGATTTTCATACGCGTGTGGTGGATTGGAGCACGCGGGGTGGAAGGGAAGGTCCTGCTTGTCCGCGGGTCCTTCCCTTTTTTGTTTCAGAACATGGTCAGAACCAGACCGGCCGCCGCGCAGGCCAGCGTGGCGTAACCGCCGTCAATCAGCGTCAGCTTCACCGGCCGCATCCCGTACATGTTGTTCAGGGCAATCCAGGGGCTGATGAAAAACAGGCCGATGCCTGCGCCGCCAATCAGCCCGGCGCCCAGGGATTCGATCCCGGACAGGCTGAATACATGCCGCATCATGCCCGCAACAATCAGCTGCAGGACAATCGCCATGGCAAAGATCATCGGGCTTTGACCGCCTTTCGGCTTGCCAGTCTCGTCGCATTCCACGCCAGAGGCTTCGACCCAAGGCTGGGCCAGGGCACCGTAATAGGCCGCTCCCAGCACAAACGCTGCCGCTGCTGCCGCAATCACACTCAGAAATTCCATAATGCTTCCCTCAATGGTTTCAGCCGCTTGAGAGCAGAGTGGCAGATCAGCCTGGATCTGTCTCCCCCAGCGCGCAGACGGCGGCCCATTCCGCTTCGCTCACCGGCTGCACCGAAAGGCGGGAGTTTTTCACCAGCACCATCTCTTCCAGGCGCGGGTCGGCTTTGATCTGGTCCAGGCTCACCGGTTTGGCAAAGGGGCGCACCGCTTTGATGTCGACGCATTCCCACCGATCGTCCTCGGTAGTGCTGTCCGGATGCGCCTCTGCGCAGACCTCGACGATTCCAACCACGGATTTCTCTTTCTGCGAGTGATAGAAAAACCCGCGGTCGCCAATGTTCATTTCGCGCATGAAGTTGCGCGCCTGGTAGTTGCGCACGCCGTCCCATTCCTCACCCGTTTCGCCTTTGGAGACCTGGTCGTCCCAGCTCCAGGTGGAGGGTTCGGATTTGAACAGCCAGTAGCGCATCAGCCGATAACTTTCTTCCAGGTGATCAGTTCGACAGCTTCAAAGAGGCCGGCCTTGTTATACGGGTCGTTGGCCGCCCAGGCCTCGCCTGCTGCCATGTCTTCGACGTCCAGAATAACCAGAGAGCCGGCCATATTGCCATCCTGATCCAGCAGCGGGCCCGCCTGCGCCACGGCGCCGGTGTCGTTGATATAGGCCAGATGGGCGTCGCGGTTGTCCAGACGGGTCTGCAAATGGCCGGGTTTGTCGCGGGCGATCAATGCGATGAGCATTTTATTCCTCTTTTAACGGTCTTTTAAGTAATTGAGCCGCCGCCTCGGAAATGGTCAAGCGCTGATCGAGCAAATTGGTTACCGTCTGCGTGATCGGCATATCCAGCTGCATCTTTTGGGCTTGTTCTGCCACCGCATGCGCCGTTGCGGCGCCTTCGACCGTGATGCTGGAATCAAAGGTTTCGCCGCGCCCGATCGACAGGCCCAGCCGGTAGTTGCGTGACAGGTCGGATGTGCAGGTCAGCGCCAGATCGCCAAATCCTGACAGCCCGGCCATCGTTTCGGCCTTGGCGCCGCAGGCCAGCGCCATGCGCTGCATCTCGGCATACCCGCGGGTCATCAGCGCGGCGCGGGCGCTGTCGCCCAGCCCCGCGCCGATCACCGCACCGCAGGCAATCGCCATCACGTTCTTCAGCGCCCCGCCCAGCTCGGCGCCGATTGTGTCGGTGGTACGGTAGAGACGCAGGTTGGCGGTGGTCAGCTGCTCCTGCAGCGCTTTGCCCAAGTCCGCGTCGCCGCAGGCCAGCGTCAGCGCAGTTGGCAAGCCGCAGGCGATATCCGCGGCAAAACTCGGCCCAGTCAGCAGCGCAGCATTAGACTCTGGCAGGACCTCCTGCATCACCGCCACCGGACCCAGTCCGGAATGCAGCTCAATGCCCTTGCAGCAGGCGACCAGGGTCTTTCCTGTCAGATGTGCCTTGTGCTCTTCCAAGACACTGCGCAGCTTTTGCATGGGTACAGCCAGCAGCAGAGCCTCAGAGGTGCAGGCCTGCGCCGCATCCGCAGTGGCTGTGAGGGTTTCGGGCAGATCAACACCGGGCAGGCGGGCCTCATTCCGGCGGCTGTCCTGCATTGCCTTGGCGTGGTCCGCACTGCGCGCCCACAGTGTCACCGGCCCGTTGCCGGCCAGCGAGATCGCCAGCGCAGTGCCAAAGGCGCCGGAACCCAGAACCGAAACGCTCATGCCTTGGCTCCCTTGCGGCCCGATCCGATCAGTGCCGGGCTGCTTTGGTCCAGGGGCCAGCGGGGGCGGGCGGTGAGGTCCAGACTATCGCGGGCACCGGTTTTGAACCGTTCCAGCCCGGCATAGGCAATCATCGCGGCATTGTCGGTGCACAGGCGCAGCGGCGGCGCGGTAAAGGCAGCACCGGACTCCGTGCAAACAGTCTCTAACGCGGCACGAATGGCGGTATTCGCCGCGACACCGCCGGCGACGGCGACGGTTGGCGCCGCGGGCTGTTCTTCCAGATACAGACGGATGGCACGGCGGGTCTTCTCCGCTAGGGTGTCCACAACGGCGGCCTGAAACCCGGCACACAGGTCGGCCCGGTCCTGGCGGGTCAGGCCGCCCTTCTCTGCCGCGATTTGATCGCGCATCCGCATCAGTGCGGTCTTCAGACCGGAAAACGACAAGTTGCAATCCGGCCGGTCCAGCAAGGGACGCGGGAAGCGGAACCGCTTGGGATCACCGGTTGCGGCTTCGGCCTGCACAGACGGGCCGCCGGGCTGCGGCAGGCCCAGCAGGCGGGCGGTCTTGTCAAAGGCCTCGCCGGGGGCGTCGTCGATGGTGCCGCCCAGACGGGTGAAATCCTCCGTCCCGCGCACCAGCAGGTACTGGCAATGCCCGCCGGAGACCAGCAGCATCAGGTAGGGATAGGCAATTCCGTCGGTCAGCCGCGGGGTCAGCGCATGACCCGCCAAATGGTTGACACCAATCAGCGGCAGGCCCGTCGCAGCGGCAATCCCCTTGGCACACATCACGCCCGACATCACCCCGCCGATCAGCCCCGGGCCGGCGGTCACGGCAACGGCATCCATATCCTTCAGGGTCAGTCCGGCCTCTGCCAGCGCATCGCGCACGCAGATGTCCAATTTCTCGGCGTGGGCGCGCGCCGCGATCTCCGGCACCACGCCGCCAAAGGCGCTGTGCAGCTCAGTCTGGCCGAAGACGACCGACGACAGAACCTCGGGCTGTGCGCCCTCTGCCTGCCGCACCACCGCGGCAGCAGTGTCGTCGCAGCTGCTTTCCAGCCCCAGAATTGTCAGGGTCTCTGTCATTGCCTTACCGTTGCATCGAATTGCCGCCGGGGCTACCACCTATGAGGCTTGCAAACAATCCCGGGAGCCCCGCGATGGTGCCTTTGCTGATGACACGCCCGCTGGCAGCGGCAGAGCGGTTTGTGGCCGGTCTGCCCGAAGCGGCGCGCGCCGGGCTGCAGGTGATCTATGCGCCGCTGATGGAGATCCGGCCGGCGCAGGCACCGGTCAGTCTGGACGGTGTGAAAGGGGTGATCTTCACCTCTGCCAACGGGGTCGAGGCCGCTTCACGTGAAACCGCCGCGCGCCTGACCGCCTATTGTGTGGGGGAGCGCACGGCCCAAGCCGCGGCTGAGGCCGGCTGGCAGGCGTCCTGCCTGGGCCGTTGCGCTGAGGAACTGGTTCAGGCGTTGCTCAGCCAGCGCCCCGAGGTGCCGCTGCTGCATCTGCGCGGCGCCCATGCACGGGGCGACATTTCCGGGCGGCTTACCAGCGAGGGCATCCCCTGCCAGGAGCAAACCCTGTATGATCAGGTGCTTCTGCCGCTGACCCAAGAGGCCAAGTCGTTGCTTGCTGCGCAAACTGATGTGATTGTGCCGCTTTTCTCTCCCAGAACTGCGCGTCATTTTGCCAATCTGTGCGGGGATGCCGCGCATTTGCATCTGATTGCCCTCAGTCCAGCGGTGGCGGAGCCGCTGAAAGGCTTGAATTGCAAGACGTTGCGGGTCAGTAAGACTCTGGACGCTGCGGCATTGGCAACTGCTGTCCTTGATGCCGCAGCGCAGCTGTCGCAGCTTGAGGGGAACAGGCGTGCGGAGTAGTGTCCAGCGTGTTCGCAAGAATGTATTTTAGGAATCGAGGGGGAGGCCGGCGTGGCTGATAAGAAAACTCCGGAAGACGTGACTGAGCCTGGCCCCGGTGAAATCAAGCCGGTTGACGAGACCACGGAAGCGCCCGAACAGGATGTGACCGGGGATCAGGCGGAAGAGGCGGTTGACACGCCTGAGGATACAGACTCCCCGCTTTCCGAGACCGAGACCGAGACCGAGACCGAGACCGAGACCGAGACCGAGACCGAGACCGAGACCGAGACCGAGACCGAGACCGAGTTTGTGTCTCCCTTTGACAGGGAAACAACGCAGGACGGCACGCCGGCTGAGACCGCGGAACCTGCCACCGCGGCGGCACAACCCCGTGAAATCGAGCGGGTGGTCGAAAAGCGCGGCGGCTTTGGCGCAGCCCTCCTGGGTGGCGTGGTGGCGGCGGGGATTGGCTTTGTGGCCGGACAGGCTGGCTGGCTCGACTCTGTCCTGCCGCCGTCGCTGCAGAGAAGCAGCGCGGATCTGACGGCGCTGGAAACCAGCCAATCGGAGATGCAAGCGGCGCTTGCCGCGCTGAAGCAGCAGGTTGAGGAGAACCGCGCACCGGACCTTGCTCCGCTCGCCGAACGCACAAACACCCTGGCAGCAGATATCGAGGCGCTGAAACAGGCGCAAACAGTTCAGGCCCCGGATGAGGCGCTGCGCACGGATCTGGACGCCTTGGCCGAACGTGTGTCCGCTTTGGAAACCCGCCCGCTGGAAGGCGCATCGCCCGAAGCGGTTGCTGCGTTTGAGGCGGAACTGGGCAAGCTGCAGGACAGCCTAGCGGCACAGCGTGCGGAGATTGATCAGAAGCTGGCCGAGGCCGAAGAAATGGAAACCGCCAGCGCCGAAGCTGCCCGCATCGCCAGCGCCCAGACCCAGCTGGCGCAGCTGCGGTCCGCCCTGGACAGCGGCAACAGCTATGCCTCCAACGTGGAGCAGCTTGAACTCCTGAGCGTTGAGGTTCCGGAAACGCTCTCCGGACCGGCGGAAACCGGTGTGGCCACGCTGACCGCCCTGCGCGATGGTTTTGCCCCGGCTGCCCGCGAGGCGCTGGCCGCAGCCCGCGAAGAGGCAAAGGGCAGCGGCAGCCTGCTGGATTATGTGAACCGCCACCTTGGCGCCCGCTCAGTTGCACCGCGCGACGGCGATGATCCGGATGCCATCCTGTCCCGGGCTGAGGCCGCCGTGGCCGCTGGCCGGATTGAGGAGGCGCTGGCCGAACTCTCCGCGCTGCCGGAAACAGCCCGCGCTGCCCTGACCGGCTGGGAAGCGGCGGCAAACGCGCGGGTGGCAGCGGTGAACGCTGCCGCTGATCTGGCCCAAAGCCTGCAAGCCAAATAAGGAAGCCGCCATGCTCTGGTCGTTGTTGAAAATCCTCGTATTTGTCGCGATTGTCGCGCTCCTGGCATTTGGTGCGGGCCTTTTGATGGAAACCGCCGGCGGTGTGCAAATTACCGTTGCCGGCACCGAATACACCCTCAGCGCACTGCAATCGGTGATCGCTCTGGGCGTGCTTGTTGTGGCGGTCTGGTTGTTTCTCAAACTGCTGTCGCTGCTGGTGGCCACGCTGCGGTTCCTGAACGGGGACGAGACCGCCTTGTCGCGCTATTGGGACAAGGGGCGCGAGCGCAAGGGCTACCGGGCGCTGTCGGAGGGCCTGATGGCGCTGGCCTCGGGCGAGGGGCGGCTGGCCCTGGCCAAGGCGGCGCGGGCGGAGAAATACCTGCAGAATCCGGAGCTGACCGACCTTCTGGTGGCGCAGGCTGCAGAAATGAGCGGCGACAGCCACAAGGCGGCCGATGCCTATAAACGGCTGCTGTCGAACCAGCAGACCCGCTTTGTCGGCGTGCGCGGGATTATGAAGCAGAAGTTGTCCCAAGGTGACACCGACACCGCCCGCCAGCTGGCCGAGAAGGCGCTGGCGCTGCGGCCCAAGCATGAAGAGGTGCAGGATACTCTCTTGCGCTTGCAAGCACAGGCCGAGGATTGGGCCGGCGCCCGCAAGACATTGTCGACCAAGCTCAAGACCGGCACCCTGCCGCGCGATGTCTACAAGCGCCGCGACGCGGTGCTGGCGCTGTCCGCCTCCAAGGGAGTCATCGACGAAAACGCCACGATCGAGCAGCGTGAACAGGCGATCGAAGCCAACCGGCTGTCACCCGATCTGGTGCCCGCCGCGGCGATGGCGGCCCGCGCCTATCTCGCCAAGGGCAAAAAGCGCCCGGCGGTCCGGCTGCTGAAAAAGACCTGGCAAAGCCAGCCGCACCCCGATCTGGCGCATGCCTTTGCCGAGGTTGAGCCGGACGAAAGCGCCGCCGAGCGCGTTGCGCGTTTCGACCAGCTGGCCCGGCTTAATCCGCAGGATGATGAAACCCGGCTTGTGATGGCAGAGCTGAACATCGTGGCCGAAGACTTCCCCGAAGCCCGCCGCTGGCTGAGTGATCTGACAGAGCGCGCTCCGGATGCGCGGGCGCTGACGCTGATGGCGGCGATTGAGCGCGGCGAAGGTGCGGATGATAAGGTTGTGCAGGGCTGGCTGGCCAAGGCGCTGACGGCTCCGCGCGGGCCGCAGTGGGTCTGCGCCAACTGCAACCACATCCATGCCGAGTGGGAGCCGGTTTGCGAGCATTGCACCAGCTTCGACACGCTGTCCTGGAAGCGCCCGGAAACGCCGGAGGTTGCCAGCCACGCAGCGGCCCACATGCTGCCGCTGATCACCGGTGCGCTGGGCAGCAAGCAGGCTGACACAGCGCATGATGTGGAAGAAGCAGACTTTGCGGAACCCGGCCTGGACGCGGAACCCGGTCCTGACTCTGACGCGGACGTGAAAACGGAACAGCAGGACGCGGTGAAAGAGCCGAACTGATACACCGTGAAAGAATGTGAACGGCGGGGGCCTCCCTGCCGTTCCACCCGTCTTGCGGTACAACCCAAGACCGTTGCAGGCAGCGTTAGGGGGCTGGAAAGGCCGCCGTGCCGGTCAACAGCGTGTGCATCTAATGAGGGGAAATGGTGCCCAGGAGAGGACTCGAACCTCCACGTCCATACGGACACTAGCACCTGAAGCTAGCGCGTCTACCAATTCCGCCACCTGGGCAGGTGTCGTGGAACCGGCGTATAAGCTGGTTCGCAAGGGGCGTCAAACGGAAAAGGGAAGGGCGGCCGGCTATGCGCAAGGGTGCCGCCTGGAGCTGCTTAGCGCTGCACTACAAAATTCATTTTGCCCGCCACAAATGTCAGGAACCTGGTCCAGGCCAGCTCTGCTTCGGCACTCCAGTCCGGGCCAAGCGTGTCTGACAGGGCGCCGGTGAAACTAGTGATGAAGCCCCTGAAATGCGCATCCGACACGTCCCGTTTGCGGTGCTTCTCCCCCTGCTGCCTGAGGATCGCATCCAGCCGTGCGGAATCGTCCAGCGCCTCGGCCACATGGGTCAGGATGGCCAGCAGCTTTTCCTCCTGCCGGGTCATGTCGCGGGAAAACAGGGGGCGGACTTCGGGGCAGGCGGCAAAGAACTTGGCGTAAAAGGCGGTGGCGAAGGCATCGAGATCCATCCGCTCGCTCTCGAAAGTTTTGCGGACCAGGGATTTATCCTGTGCGCTGACCATTGGAACCGACCTCCTGAACAACCGCCGAAACGCGTGTTTCGGGTACATCAATTTGCCTTAACAGGGGGAGGCTGAAGGCTGGGTTAACCAAACCGGCTGATTTCCCGGAAGCTGTTAACGTCCCTTGCGGTTTCAGCCGTCATTGTGGCCGTAATCCCACGTTTTGCGCCTTGTTTGACGCCCCTTGCGGCGCTAAGGCATAGGGGCAGCTAAGTTCAGGAGCCAAAAGATGTCCAAACTGGTCACGATCTATGGCGGATCCGGTTTCGTGGGCCGCTACATTGCGCGGCGCATGGCCAAGGCAGGCTGGCGTGTGCGGGTCGCGGTGCGCCGTCCCAATGAAGCCATGCATGTGAAACCCTACGGTGTTCCGGGCCAGGTGGAGCCGGTGTTCTGCAATGTCCGCGATGACATGTCCGTGGCCGCGGTGATGCAGGGCGCGGATGCGGTGGTAAATTGCGTGGGCGTCCTGAACGAGCTGGGCAAGAACACGTTCGGCGCCGTTCACGCCGAAGGCGCGGGGCGCATCGCCCGCATCGCCGCGCAGGAGGGCATTGCCAGCCTGGTGCAAATCTCGGCGATCGGCGCCGATGCGGACGCAGACAGCGCGTATTCCCGCACCAAGGCTGCGGGCGAAGCGGCAGTGCTGCAGCATTTTCCGGGTGCGGTGATCCTGCGCCCCTCGGTGATCTTCGGGGCCGAGGACGAGTTCTTTAACCGCTTCGCCGGCATGACCCGCCTGTCGCCGGTGTTGCCGATTGCCAGCGGCAGCACCCGGTTCCAGCCGGTCTATGTCGACGATGTGGCCAAGGCTGCGGTCTTGGGCGCCACGGGCGAGGCAGAGGGCGGCATCTATGAGCTGGGCGGCCCCGAGGTCAAAAGTTTCCGCGAGTTGATGGAGCAGATGCTGGAGGTGATCCACCGCCGCCGCCTGATCCTGTCGCTGCCGCGGTTTGCTGCCTGGCTGGTGGCCTTCGGTTTCGACATGCTGCAGGCAGCCAGCTTCCAGCTGATCGCAAACAAGGTGCTGACCCGTGACCAGCTTCGGAGCCTGAAATCGGACAACGTTGTGTCCGAGGGCGCCAAGGGATTTAGCGATTTGGGTATCAGCCCGGTCAGCCTGGAAGCGGTATTGCCGGACTACTTGTGGAAATTCCGCCCTTCCGGCCAGTATGATGAGATGACCAACTCGGCCCGCAATCTGCGCAACGGCGCCTGATTTTTCCAACGGTTCAAGGATCTGAAAGCGCGGGGATTTCCCCGCGTTTTTCGTTTCCGGCTCAGCTGCTGTAGGCGATGGCGAGCAGGATGCTCCCCAGGATCACCCGGTAGATCACATACGGCGTGAAGCTGACAGAGCGCAGCAGCCGCATCATCAGGCTGAGCGCAGCCAGTGCCGACAGCAGGGCAAGGGCCGCTGCAATCGCTGCGTCGCGCATCAGGGCTGTGTTGGCCTCCAGCGCCACCTCCGTTCCGAGCAGAACGCCCGAGGCGATGATGGTCGGGATCGACATCAGCATGGCGATGCGGGCGCCGTCCTCGCGGGTGTAGCCCAGATGGCGCGCGCCGGTGATGGTGATGCCGGAGCGCGAGGTGCCGGGGATCAGGGCCAGCATCTGCCACAGCCCCATGATCAGCGCGTCGCGCGGGCCCCAGTCGCCGGTCTGCTTTACCTCCGCGCCCCTTTGGTCGGCCCAGTACAGCACGAGCCCGAAGCCGAGCATGGTCCAGCCGATCACCGCCATTGACCGCAGCGCATCGCTGAGGCCGGTGAAATGCAGCACAGCTCCGGACAGAACGGTGGGGATGGTGGCAATAATCAGCCCCATCGCAAGGCGTGACCCCGGCGTGTCCGTGCGGCCCGTGAGCGCGCGGGGCAGGCCCGCGAGACCCTCGCGCACGTCGCTCCAGAAATAGATCATCACGGCGGCCAGGGTGCCCACATGCACGGCGACGTCGATCACCTGGCCCTGGTCTTCCAGTCCGGTCAGGCCGGGCAGCAGAATCAGGTGGCCAGAGGAGGAGATAGGCAGGAATTCGGTAATTCCCTGGATCAGCGCAACCAGGATCAATTGGAAAAGCGGCATCCTGAAATCATCCTTTGCTGGCCGCGAACGGGCCGTAAACAGTCGTGACTCTGTATAAATCCTGCCCCCGGATTGGGAAGCGGATATTATGGTCCGATGCGGACCTAAAATTTCTGTACATTTCCGTTGAACACGGTATCAGAAGTAAAGTGCTGGCAAAATAGGTCAGCAAAGTTGACATAAAGCGCTCCAGTACCTTTACGGTGCTCTCGCAGCCAGACAAACGATGGAGTCCAGCCCGTGGCCAAGCAACCGATGCTGAAATTTGTGCAGATCGAACGCGACATGCCTCAAAAGCGTGACGCGAGTGTACGCAAGGAAGACTTCAATGAGATTTACGCGGAGTACGCTGCTGCCAAGGCCGAGGAACAGGCCAGCCGTTGCAGCCAATGCGGTGTGCCGTATTGCCAAAGCCACTGCCCGCTGCACAACAACATCCCCGACTGGCTGCGCCTGACCGCGACCGGCCGTCTGGAAGAGGCCTATGAGGTCAGCCAGTCCACCAACACCTTCCCGGAGATCTGCGGCCGCATCTGCCCGCAGGACCGCCTGTGCGAAGGCAACTGCGTGATCGAACAGTCGGGCCACGGCACCGTGACCATCGGCTCGGTTGAGAAATACATCACCGACACCGCCTGGGAAAACGGCTGGGTCAAGCCCGCAGCGCCGCTGGCCGAGCGGAGCGAGAGCGTTGGCATCATCGGCGCGGGCCCCGGCGGCCTGGCGGCGGCGGACATGCTGCGCAAGGCCGGCGTGCAGGTCACCGTTTATGACCGCTATGACCGCGCCGGCGGCCTGCTGATGTACGGCATCCCCAGCTTCAAACTGGAAAAGGACGTGGTCGAGCGCCGTAACAAGCTGCTGGCCGACGGCGGCGTGACATTCAAGCTGAACTGCAACGTGGGCGAGGACATCTCGTTTGACGAGATCCGCAGCCAGCATGAAGCAGTGATCATTGCCACCGGCGTCTATAAATCGCGCGATCTGGCGATGCCGGGCAGCGGTTCCGAAGGGATCGTCAAGGCAATCGACTTCCTGTGTGCATCGAACAAGAAGAGCTTTGGCGACAACGTTGAGGAGTTCGACAACGGCAGCCTGAACGCAGAAGGCAAAAAGGTTGTGGTGATCGGCGGCGGCGATACCGCGATGGACTGCGTGCGGACCTCGATCCGCCAGGGCGCGACCTCTGTCAAATGCCTCTACCGCCGCGACCGCGCCAATATGCCGGGCTCGCAGCGTGAAACTCAGAACGCCGAGGAAGAAGGCGTGGTCTTTGAATGGCTGTCGGCGCCCAAGGGTTTCACCGACGACGGCGGCAAGGTTGCCGGCGTGATGGTGCAGAAGATGCGCCTGGGCCAGCCGGATGCTTCGGGCCGCCAGGCGCCGGAAGTGATCGAAGGCGCGGACTACGTCGAGGAAGCCGATCTGGTGATCAAGGCGCTGGGCTTTGAGCCGGAAGAACTGCCGGCCCTGTGGGACCAGCCGGAGCTGCCGGTGACCCGCTGGGGCACCATCAAGGCCGCGTTCCAGACCGGTGCCACCGAGCTGGACGGCGTCTATGCGGTGGGCGACATCGTGCGCGGTGCGTCGCTGGTGGTTTGGGCGATCAAGGACGGCCGCGATTGCGCCGAGGCGATCATCGAAAAGCTGAACAGCAAGGCCGCGGTGGCCGCGGAATAACCCCGGCACCCCCCGTACACCGCCTGTGCACCCCCTGTGCACCGGCGGGCAGCAACAGAGCAGCGCCAAGGTCAGCCTTGCTGACCCAGCCAGCAAAGGACAATGGATATGAGCGAATTGCAGGGACAGTGCATGTGCGGCGCAGTGAGCGTCACCGCGACGCCGGTTCAGGCCTCCGTGACCGCATGCCATTGCGCCATGTGCCAACGCTGGGCCAGCGGCCCGTTCCTGAGCTTTCAGGCCGACACCGGCTATGCGGCGCTGGGCCCGGTGCGGACCTACCAGTCCTCGCAGTGGGCAGAGCGCGCCTTCTGCGGCGAGTGCGGATCGGTGCTGTGGTACCGGATGACCGCGCCGGGCAGGATGCACGGCCAGACGCAGATGTCGGCGGGCCTGTTCGAGAACGCAGGCGGCACCGAGCTGAAGCTGGAATTCTTTATCGACGAAAAGCCCGCGGGCTATGCCTTTGCCGGCGCCCACCGGCGGATGACTGGCGAGGAATGCCGTGCCATGTTTGCCGAAACCGCTGATGGAGAGGCCTGAGGCCCGCCCGGCCCTCTGCTGACGTGACTGCCATGCCGCTGATGATCCGCAAATCCCTCCGCCAGGCGATGTTCCGCCTGAGATCCCGCCGCCTCCACGCGGATGCGGCGGTAGAGATCCGTGCGCTGGAAGGGCGCGGGGAAGGCGGCATGATTGTGTTCACCAGCTATCACGCCAATGCCGCCAAGCGCGGGCTTCTGGAGTTTGCTGCCAGTGCCTCGGACGGCGGTGCGCGGCATTGCATCTTTGTCACCGACCGCCGCCAGGGCTGGTTTCAGGGCGAGGGGGTTGCGGCAGCGATCCTGCGGGCTGTTTCCGGCTACGTGCGGCGGCACGGCCTGCGCCGCCTGATGACAGTGGGCGTGTCGATGGGCGGTTACGGGGCGCTGTCTTATGCTGCGGAGCTGGGCGCAGGCCGCGCCCTGGCGCTGGCGCCGCAATACTGCCCGCGCCCCGGGACTTTCCCAGCTGATCAGCGCTGGATCGAGGCGCGCAGCCGGATCGCGGATTTCACCCGCCCGGCGCTGGATCAGGCGATGGGCGGGCAGGTGCAGTGCACCCTGCTGCACGGCCGCCATAACGCTGAGGACGCGCAGCATTGGCAGGCCTTCCCGCAGGGGCCCGGCATCCACCACTACCTGGCGGACCGCGACAGCCACGATGTCATCGACCCGCTGCGCGAAGCGGGCATCCTCTATCCGGTGATCGGCGCCGTCTGGCAGGACGATCAGGACCGGGTGAAAACCCTTATGCAACGGATCCGCGCGGTGCCCCGCGCCTGGGGCGAACGCGCCCTGGATCTGCAGACTCAACCGGCCGCAGCCGCATGCTGCGCCATCAGTTAATCGGAGAACGTCATGACCAAATTTGATGCCGCATGGGTCAAGGCTGAGGAAGCCAAGCGCAAGTGGATGGCCGAGAACGGTCTCTATTCCGAGGAAGAAGAGCATTCGTCCTGCGGTGTGGGGCTGGTGGTCTCGGTCGACGGCAAGAAGAGCCGCAAGGTGGTTGAGGCCGGCATCGACGCACTGAAGGCGATCTGGCACCGCGGCGCGGTGGATGCCGACGGCATGACCGGCGACGGCGCGGGTATCCATGTGCAGATCCCGGTGCCGTTCTTCTATGACCAGATCCGCCGCACCGGCCACGAGCCGCGCCAGGATGAGCTGATGGCAGTGGGCCAGGTGTTCCTGCCGCGCACCGATTTCGGCGCCCAGGAGCGCTGCCGGACCATCGTGGAAACCGAAGTTCTGCGCATGGGCTATTCCATCTATGGCTGGCGCCACGTGCCGGTGGATGTGTCCTGCCTGGGGGAGAAGGCCAACGCGACCCGCCCCGAGATTGAGCAGATCCTGATCTCAAACGCCAAAGGTGTGGATGAGGAAACCTTTGAGCGCGAGCTGTACGTGATCCGCCGCCGGATCGAGAAGGCCTCGGCAGCGGCTGGCATCTCGGGCCTTTACATCGCGTCGCTGTCCTGCCGCTCGATCATCTACAAGGGCATGATGCTGGCGGAGCAGGTGGCGGTGTTCTACCCGGACCTGATGGATGAGCGGTTCGAGAGCGCATTCGCGATCTATCACCAGCGCTATTCCACCAACACTTTCCCGCAGTGGTGGCTGGCGCAGCCGTTCCGGATGCTGGCGCATAACGGCGAGATCAACACGCTGAAGGGCAACCTGAACTGGATGAAGAGCCATGAGATCCGCATGGCCTCCTCGACCTTTGGCGACTATGCCGAGGACATCAAGCCGATCGTGCCGGGCGGCGCGTCCGACTCTGCCGCGCTGGATGGCGTGTTTGAGGTTCTGGTACGCGCGGGCCGTTCGGCGCCGATGGCGAAAACCATGCTGGTGCCGGAAAGCTGGTCCAAGCAGGCGGTGGAGCTGCCGCAGGCCTGGCGCGACATGTATTCCTACTGCAACTCCGTGATGGAGCCCTGGGACGGCCCAGCGGCGCTGGCGATGACCGACGGCCGCTGGGTCTGCGCGGGCCTGGACCGCAACGGCCTGCGCCCGATGCGCTATGTCGTCACCGGCGATGGGCTGGTGATTGCAGGGTCCGAGGCGGGCATGGTGCCGATTGACGAGGCATCGGTGGTCGAGAAGGGCGCGCTGGGCCCGGGCCAGATGCTGGCCGTGGACATGGATAAGGGCAAGTTGTTCCGCGATACCGAGATCAAGGACAAGCTGTCCCGCGCGCTGCCGTTCGGCGACTGGGTCAAGCGGATCAACGATCTGGACACAACCCTCGCCAGCGTCACCGAACAGCCGCTGTTCTCGGGCGAAGAGCTGCGCCGCCGCCAGGTCGCGGCTGGCTATTCGATTGAGGAGCTGGAGCAGATCCTGGCGCCGATGGCCGAGGACGGCAAGGAAACGCTGGCCTCGATGGGTGATGATACGCCCTCTGCTGTGCTGTCCAAGATGTACCGCCCGCTGAGCCACTTCTTCCGCCAGAACTTCAGCCAGGTGACCAACCCGCCGATCGACAGCTTGCGCGAATTCCGGGTGATGTCGCTCAAGACCCGCTTTGGCAACCTCAAGAACGTGCTGGACGAGGACAGCTCCCAGACTGAAATCATAGTGTTGGAAAGCCCCTTTGTCGGCAACGCCCAGTGGGACATGCTGGTGCAGCAGTTCAACGCACCGCTGGCCGAGATTGACTGTACCTTTGCACCGGGCCGCGGCTCCCTCAGCGCGGCGCTGGAGCGGATCCGGGCTGAGGCCGAGGAGGCGGTGCGCTCGGGCGCGGGCCATATCGTGCTGACCGACCAGTATTCGGACGCCAGCAAGGTCGCGATGCCGATGATCCTGGCGACATCCGCCGTGCATTCGCATCTGACCCGCAAGGGGCTGCGAACTTTCTGCTCGCTGAACGTGCGCTCTGCCGAATGTATCGACCCGCATTATTTCGCGGTGCTGATCGGCTGCGGCGCCACAGTGGTGAACGCCTATCTGGCCGAGGATTCGCTGGCCGACCGCATCGAGCGCGGCCTGCTGGACGGCAGCCTGACCGAGAACGTCGCGCGCTACCGCGAGGCCATCGACCAGGGTCTCTTGAAGATCATGGCGAAGATGGGGATTTCGGTAGTGTCCTCCTACCGCGGCGGCCTGAATTTTGAGGCGGTGGGTCTGTCCCGGGCCATGTGTGCCGAGTATTTCCCCGGCATGACCTCGCGCATCTCCGGTATCGGTGTGACCGGCATCCAGACCAAGGCGGAGGAAATTCACGCCAAAGCCTGGAAAACTCAGGAAGGCGTGCTGCCCATCGGGGGCTTCTACAAGGCACGCAAGTCGGGCGAGACCCACGCCTGGGAAGCCACCTCGATGCATATGATGCAGATGGCCTGCAACCGCGCGTCTTATGAGTTGTGGAAGCAGTATTCTGCGAAGATGCAGTCGAACCCGCCGATCCACCTGCGCGATCTCTTGCAGATCAAGCCGCTGGGCAAGCCGGTCCCGCTGGAGGAAGTGGAGAGCATCACCGCGATCCGCAAGCGGTTCGTGACGCCGGGCATGTCCTTGGGCGCGCTGAGCCCTGAGGCGCACAAGACCCTGAACGTGGCGATGAACCGGATCGGTGCCAAGTCCGACTCCGGCGAGGGCGGCGAGGATCCGGCGCACTTTGTGCCGGAGCCGAACGGTGACAACCCGTCTGCGAAGATCAAGCAGGTGGCGTCGGGCCGCTTTGGTGTGACCGCGGAATACCTGAACCAGTGTGAAGAACTGGAGATCAAGGTGGCCCAGGGCGCCAAGCCCGGCGAGGGCGGCCAGCTGCCGGGCATGAAGGTCACCGACCTGATCGCCCGCCTGCGCCACTCGACCAAGGGTGTGACCCTGATCTCGCCGCCGCCGCACCACGACATTTACTCGATCGAGGACCTGGCGCAGCTGATCTACGACCTGAAGCAGATCAATCCGCGCTGCAAGGTGACGGTGAAGCTGGTGGCGTCTTCGGGCGTTGGCACAATCGCCGCAGGCGTTGCCAAGGCGAAGGCTGACATTATCCTGATCTCGGGTCACAACGGCGGCACCGGGGCGTCGCCTGCGACCTCGATCAAATACGCGGGCCTTCCGTGGGAGATGGGCCTGACCGAGGCGCATCAGGTGCTTGCGATGAACAACCTGCGCGAGCGGGTGACACTGCGCACCGACGGCGGTCTGCGCACCGGCCGGGATATCGTGATGGCAGCGATGCTGGGCGCCGAGGAATACGGCATCGGCACCGCGGCGCTGATCGCCATGGGCTGCATCATGGTGCGCCAGTGCCAGTCCAACACCTGCCCGGTGGGCGTCTGCACCCAGGACGAATCCCTGCGCGCCAAGTTCACCGGCAATGCGGACAAGGTGGTGAATCTGATCACCTTCTACGCCCAGGAAGTGCGCGAGATCCTCGCCTCCATCGGCGCCCGCAGCTTGGATGAGGTGATCGGCCGGGCCGACCTGCTGGCGCAGGTGTCGCGCGGCTCTGCCCATCTGGACGATCTGGACCTGAACCCGCTGCTGATCACTGTCGATGGCTCTGCCAATATCGTCTACAACCGTGACAAGGAGCGGAATGCGGTGCCGGACACGCTGGATGCGGAGATCGTGCGCGACGCCGCCCGCTTCCTGCAGGACGGCGAGAAGATGCAGCTGTCCTATGCGATCCAGAACACCCACCGCACCGTGGGCACCCGCACCTCCAGCCATATTGTGCGCAATTTCGGGATGCGGAATTCCTTCCAGCCGGATCACCTGACGGTGAAGCTGCAGGGCTCTGCCGGCCAGGCGCTGGGCGCCTTTGCGGCCCCGGGGCTGAAGCTGGAAGTGTCGGGCGATGCCAACGACTATGTCGGCAAGGGCCTGTCGGGCGGCACCATCGTGGTGCGTCCGCCGCAGGTGAGCCCGCTGGTGGCCTCTGAAAACACCATCATCGGCAATACCGTGCTGTACGGCGCCACCGACGGCTACCTGTTTGCGGCCGGCCGCGCGGGTGAGCGCTTTGCGGTGCGCAACTCCGGCGCCAAGGTGGTGATCGAGGGCTGCGGCTCCAACGGTTGCGAATACATGACCGGCGGCGTAGCGGTGATCCTGGGCACCATCGGTGCCAATTTCGGCGCGGGCATGACCGGCGGCATGGCCTATCTCTATGACCCTGAGGGCAAGGCCGAGACCCTGATGAACATGGAATCCCTGGTCACCTGCCCGGTCACCGTGGCGCATTGGGAGGCGGAGCTGAAAAGCCTGATCGAACGCCACCTGGAGGAAACCGGCAGCCGCAAGGCCGCGGAGATCCTGCAGCATTGGGACATCGAAAAGAGCAACTTCCTGCAAGTCTGCCCGAAAGAGATGCTCGACAAGCTGGCGCATCCTGTGATGCAGGAACAGGCTGCCGTTCCGGCGGAATAAGTCGGCCCAAAGACTGAAAGTGACCCCCGCAGGCGCAGGCTTGCGGGGTTTTTCTTGTCCGGCGCGCCGCCGCGCAGCCGGATCCGGCCTTCATCTGGCCCGAAATATCCCGGGGTGAATTGAGCCGCAGGCTCAAGAGGGACAGCGCCCCTTCCGGGCCCCCGAAAACGCCGGACCGGCAGATTGCGGCAGCAAGTCAACTGACCCTTTGTGAATGCCTGGCTGCCGTCCTATAGAGAGTCATGGCCAAGGCAGTTGCAAAAAAGAAGAAAACCAGGAGCAGCAAGAAGACGGCGAAGCGGCGGATTCAGCCGCTGGGCAGTCTGCGGCGTTGGCTCTTGCGCGCGGTGCTTGCGGTTGCGGCAGTGTTTCTTTTCCTGATCCTGCTGTTTTCCGTGGTGAATCCACCTGTTACCCATACCATCTGGGCCGAGCAGCGGCGGCTGGGCGAGGTGGACCGGATGTGGGTGCCGCTGGAGGAGATGGCGCCGGTGCTGGCGCGCTCTGTCGTGGCGGCGGAGGATGCGCAGTTCTGCCGCCATTGGGGATTTGACGCCCGCGCCATTCAGGCCGCGATCGAGGCAGGCGGCGCCCGCGGCGGCTCGACCATTTCGCAGCAGGTGGTGAAGAATGTGTTCCTGTGGCAGGGCCGCAGCTGGCCGCGCAAGGTGCTGGAGACGCTGCTGACTCCGGTGGTGGAGATCGTCTGGAGCAAGCGGCGCATTCTGGAGGTGTATCTGAACGTGGCTGAAATGGACGAAGGCGTGTTCGGCGCCGAGGCCGCGGCGCGCAAATATTTCGGGGTGGGCCCGGATCAGCTGAGCGCGCGCCAGGCGGCGCTGATTGCCGCGGTTCTGCCCAATCCCAAAGAGCGTTCGGCCCGCCGTCCCAGCAGTTTCGTGCAGCGCCGGGCGGGGCAGATCATGGATGGGGCGGCCACCATTCGCGCAGATGGGCGGGCCGATTGTTTCGAGGATTGAATCTTTCTCCCGGCCAAGGCATTGCTGGGTATCCATAGTAACGTTTCTGGAGATCCCCTGTAGCCATGGCGCGCCTGTACCACGTTCCGCTGTCCCCCTTTTGCCGCAAGGTGCGGTTGTCGCTGGCGGAAAAGAAGATCGAGGTTGAGCTGGTCGAGGAGCGTTATTGGGAGCAGGATCCCGACTTCCTGCGCCGCAACCCAGCCGCCAAGGTGCCGGTGATCCGGCTGGACGGCCAGATGATGGCCGAAAGCGCGGCGATCTGCGAATACCTGGAAGACACGCGGCCGGAGCCGCCCTTGATGCCGAAGGATGCCGAGGGCCGGTATGAAGTGCGCCGGCTGGTGAGCTGGTTTGACGACAAGTTCCACCACGAGGTGACCTCCAAGCTGCTGTATGAGCGGGTGAACAAGAAGATCACCGGTGAGGGCTATCCGGACAGCCGAAACGTGAAGGCCGGCGCCAAGGCGATCAAATACCATCTGGATTACATGGCCTGGCTCTTGGACCACCGGCGCTGGCTGGCCGGGGACATGATGACGCTGGCGGATTTCGCCGCTGCGGCGCATCTGTCGTCGCTGGATTACATTTCGGACGTGGACTGGAACCGGTCGGCAGTGGTCAAGGACTGGTACGCCAAGATCAAGTCGCGGCCTGCATTCCGGTCGATCCTGGCGGATCAGGTGCCGGGCTTCCGGCCGCCGCCGCATTACACTGACCTGGATTTCTGATATCAACGGGTTTAGGGGGCTGTCTGCCCCTCTTGAGCCTGCGGCTCAATTCACCCCCGAGGATATTTTCAGCCAGATGAAAGACGGATCCGGCATCAAGCAAAAACTGATTGCTCAGGCGCTCTCGGAGGGGTTTGTCTCTTGCCGGATCTGCCGCCCGTGGGATGTGCCGGAGGTGCCTGGACGGCTGCAGGCGTTCCTGGACGCGGGCTATCACGGGCAGATGGGCTGGATGGCAGAGCGCACCCATTGGCGGGGCGACCCGGCGCTGCTGTGGCCCGAGGCGCGGTCGGTGATCATGCTGGCCGAAAGCTATACGCCGGAGGAGGATCCGATGGCGGTGGTCGGGCAGGCGGACCGCGGTGCGGTCTCGGTCTATGCCCGGGGCAAGGACTATCACGACCTGGTCAAGAAGCGGCTGAAGCGGCTGGCGCGCTGGCTGATTGCGGAGGCCGGTGAGGACTGCGGGGTGAAGGTCTTTGTCGATACCGCACCGGTGCCGGAGAAGGCGCTGGGGCAGGCGGCGGGACTTGGCTGGCAGGGCAAGCACAGCAACCTGGTGAGCCGGGATTGGGGCAATTGGGCCTTTGTAGGCTCTGTTTTCACTACGCTGGAGCTGCCTGCGGACCGGGCTGAGCCGGACCGCTGCGGGTCCTGCCGGGCCTGTCTGGACAGCTGCCCGACCGATGCCTTTCCGGCGCCCTACCAGGTCGATGCACGGCGCTGCATTTCCTACCTCACCATTGAACACAAGGGGCCGGTGGACGAAGAGCTGCGGGGCAAGCTGGGCAACCGGATTTATGGCTGCGACGACTGTCTGGCGGCCTGTCCGTGGAACAAGTTTGCGGTGGCGGCCAGCGACATGCGCTATGCCGCGCGCGAGGAGCTGAAGGCGCCGAAGCTGGAGGAGCTTGCCGCTTTGGATGATGCGGCGTTCCGGGCGATGTTCTCGGGTTCGCCAATCAAGCGCATCGGGCGCGACCGCTTTGTGCGCAATGTGCTTTATGCGATTGGCAATTCCGGGCTGCCAGAGCTGCGGCCGGCGGCGCAGGGGCTGGTGGAGGATCCGGACCCGGCGGTGGCCGACGCAGCGGCTTGGGCAGTTCAAAGGCTTTCGTGACGCAAACAGGATGGACGCGGCGCAAATAGGCGTTACACCCGGTCCGGCGAACAGAGTTTGAGAGGGCTGGGCATGGCGCTGCTGCTGGGAGTGGACACGGGCGGAACCTATACCGATGCGGTGCTGATCCGCGACGAGAAGGAGGTGATCGCCTCCGCCAAGTCTCTGACGACGCGCCAGGATCTGGCGATTGGCGTTGGCGGCGCGATCCGGGCGGTTCTGGAGCAATCCGGAGTGCAGCCGCAGGAGGTGTCGCTGGCGGCCCTGTCCACCACGCTGGCCACCAATGCGCTGGTCGAGGGCCAGGGCGGCCGGGTGGCGCTGATCTATATCGGCTTTGCCGAGGCCGATCTGGACCGGCATGGGCTGAAGGATGCCCTGAAGGGCGATCCGGCGCTGGTGCTGGCGGGCGGCCATACCCATGCGGGCAGCGAGGCGGCGCCGCTGGACTTGGAGTCGCTGGAGAAGTTTCTGCGCACCGAGGGGCAAGGGGTGACGGGTTTTGCCGTGGCCGGGGTCTTTGCCACCCGCAACCCGGCGCATGAGATGGAAGCCGCGCGGATCATTCATGAGCTGACCGGCGCGCCGGCAACCTGTTCGCATCAGCTGTCGGCCAAGCTGAACGGGCCCAAGCGGGCGGTGACGGCGGTTCTGAACGCCCGCCTGATCGGGATGATCGACCGGCTGATCGGCCGGGCGCAGGATACGCTGCGCGATCTGGGCATTGAGGCGCCGATGATGGTGGTGCGCGGCGACGGCGCGCTGATGAGCGGCGAACAGGCGCGGGAGCGGCCGATCGAGACGATCCTGTCGGGGCCGGCGGCCTCGATCGTCGGCGCGCGATGGATGACCGGGACGGATCACGCGCTGGTCAGCGACATCGGCGGCACCACCACCGATGTGGCGCTGATCAAGGACGGCAAGCCGGCGATTGATCCGGCGGGTGCCCGGGTCGGTGAGTTCCGCACTATGGTCGAGGCCGTGGCGATGCGCACCACCGGCCTGGGAGGCGACAGCCAGGTGCATCTGAACACCAGCGGCCTGTCAGGCGGGCTGACCCTGGGGCCGCGCCGGGTGGTGCCGGTCTCGCTGATTGCCACGGATGCGCCGGAGGTGGTGCACGCAGCGCTGGACGAACAGCTGCGCAACTCCACTGTGGGCGAGTTTGACGGGCGCTTTGTACGGGCGGTGCCGGGGGTGCCTGTAGCGGGCCTGAGCGAGCGGGAGGCCGGGCTGCTGGCGCGGATCGGGATGCAGGTGCACCCGCTGGGCCAGATCCTGCGTACACGGATGGAGCATGGCTCGCTAGGCCGGCTGGTGGACCGCGGACTGGTGCAGGTCAGCAGCGTGACGCCCTCGGATGCCAGCCATGTGCTGGGCCGGGTCGATGCCTGGGACCGCGAGGCGGCGGAGAAAGCGCTGACGCTGTTTGCCCGCCGCCGGGTGGGCAGCGGCGACATGGTGGCAAAGGATGCGGGAACACTGGCGCAGATGATTATTGATCAACTGACCGAACAGACCGCTTTGACCTTGTTAGAGTCTGCTTTTGCCGAGGAAGCCGAGAGCTTTGGCCTGCCGGAACAGGATCTGGCGCGGCATGTTCTGCTGCAAAAGGGGCTGAGTCGGCACCGCGGGTTGCTGGCGCTCGATGCCTCGATGAATGTGGATGTGGTGGGGCTGGGCGCCTCTGCCCCCAGCTATTATCCGGCGGTGGGGGAGCGGCTTCATTGCAATATGATCCTGCCGGAACATGCGGGCGTGGCCAATGCCATTGGCGCGGTGGTGGGGCGTGTCACCATGCGGCGCAGCGGCACCGTGACTTCTCCGTCCGAAGGCAAGTACCGGGTGCACCTGGAGACCGGCCCGGAGGATTTTCCGGCCGCAGATGACGCGCTTGCGGCGCTGGAAACAGCCTTGGCTGCGGAGGCGCGCGGCGCAGCGGAGGAGGCCGGTGCAGAGGATATTCACGTGCATGTGGAGCGGGATATCCGCACGGCGCAAGTGGAATCGCGGGACGTGTTCGTTGAAGGCACATTGACGGTGGAGGCCAGCGGCCGGCCGCGTGTGGCGCACGCCTAGCTTCAGTTTCACTAGCGGGTTTTCGCGGAAAACCCGCTGCCTCCGGCGGGGATATTTTCGGCCAGATGAAACACGGATGCTTGCTGCAGATTTGACAGGTGAAAAGCCCCGCCAATGTGCGGCGGGGCTGAAAGCGACCGGATAGAGCCTATTCCGCGGCGGCGCCGCGTTTGGGCAGCACCCAGTCGGGGCGCGGGAAATGGCAGGTGTAGCCGGTGGGCTGACGCTGCAGATAATCCTGATGCTCGGGCTCCGCCTCCCAGAAATCGCCCGCGGGTTCGACCTCGGTCACCACCTTGCCGGGCCAGATGCCGGAGGCGTCGACGTCGGCGATGGTGTCCTCGGCCACCGCTTTCTGGGTATCGTCGACGTAGTAGATCGCGGAGCGGTAGCTCATGCCGATGTCATTGCCCTGCCGGTTCAGGGTGGTCGGATCGTGGATCTGGAAGAAGAATTCCAAGAGCTCCCGGTAGGAGGTGACGGCGGGGTCGAAGATGATCTCGATCCCTTCGGCATGGGTGCCGTGGTTCTTGTAGGTGGCATTGGGCAAGTCGCCGCCGGTGTAGCCGACGCGGGTGCTGATGACGCCGGGGCGTTTGCGGATCAGTTCCTGCATGCCCCAGAAACAACCGCCTGCCAGGACGGCGCGTTCGGTGGTGCTCATTTCACGACCTCCACTTGGTTGATGTAGGCGCCATAGCCCTCGGCCTCCATGTCGTCCAGATGCACAAAGCGCAGGGAGGCGGAGTTGATGCAATAGCGCAGGCCGCCGCGGTCCATCGGGCCGTCGGGAAAGACATGGCCCAGGTGGCTGTCGCCATGGGTGGAGCGGACCTCGGTGCGGATCATGCCGAGGCTGCGGTCCTCCAGTTCCTGGATATGGGCGGGTTCGATCGGCTTGGTGAAGCTGGGCCAGCCGCAGCCCGATTCATACTTGTCAGAGGAGGCAAACAGCGGCTCGCCTGAAACGATGTCGACGTAGATGCCCGGCTGCTTGTTGTTCAGCAGCTTGCCGGTTCCGGGGCGTTCGGTGCCCGCATTCTGGGTCACATAGAACTCTTCCTCGGAGAGGGCGGCAATGGCGTCCGGGTTCTTGAAGTATTTGGTCATGATGTCCTCCCGCCTGTTCGCGTTTGGTGCAGAACATGGGGTCTGGATGGGCAAATGCAAAGCCCTGTTACAGGCGGCTCGCAAAGCCGTGTGCTGTGGAAGGCCGGCCGCGGGGGAAGGGGTGCGGTCAGGCGGCGAAGGCGCCGGCCAGGTCGCCGGGCAGGTCGAACTCCCGCAGCACCCGGGCGCGGGCGTCTGCCGACATCTTGCGGGCGGTCTTTTCGACGATGCGCTGCACTTTGTCCGCCGGATGCTTGGCGGCGAAGGGGGCAAAATACCACTTGAGGAAGACAAAGCAGATGATGTCCTCCAGCGCCTGCACCTGGTCGTCACGCTTTATGCCCTCCTTGCGCAGCATCTTGGCGGCGGCCTCCGTATCTTCGGCGCCATAGCCTGCGTCCTGCATCAGGGTGGTGACCACATCGGCGTGATGCACAGCCTCTGCCTTGCGCCAGGCGAGATAGCCGGCCCGGCCTTCGGGGAAGGCATCGCGGGCCAGCTTCCAGCGTTCCACGTGCTGGCCGCGGGCGGCGATCTGCAGCACCTCGGAGGCGTCCGGGAACAGGCGTTCCTGCTCCTGGCTCATCCGCTGGCCATAGAGCAGCGCGGCGGGCTGGCCGTCTTCCAGGTTGGGGTCCTGGGCGTTGGCGGCGTCGATCGCCTCCAGCACCCGGGTCAGTTGCGCGCTCATGCCGCGTCCTCCTGTTGGGGTCTTGGGGGGCAGGTTAAGCCGTAAGCACGCGGGGTTGCAACGGGCTGCGCCGCGTCAGCGGCGCCGGGCCCAAGGGGCAGGGACGGACGTCAGCCCGGCTTTGCCGCGCGGGAGAGCCCCGCTTTTGGCCGGTCCGCCTGCCGTGCGAGCTGGACGGCCAGAATGCCGCCGGTGACGATGGCGACACCGAGCAGGTCGAGCGGCCCTAGTTTTTCTCCCAGCAGCATGCTGGCGACGGCAACGCCGAACACCGGGTTCAGGAAGTGAAAGGTCGCGGCGCGCACCGCGCCGATGCGGTTCAGCAGCAGCACCCAGATGAAGGTGGCCATCAGCCCCGGCACGATGGTGGTGTAGGTAAAGGCAGCGGCCAGGCGCCAGGTGGGGGTGACAAAAATGTCCTCTGTCAGCGGCGCGGCCACGAACAGGACAGCAGAGCCGATCAGCATTTGCAGCCCCACAACCATCATGAAATTGCCGCCCGAGGTGGCGCCGCGCAAGGCCAGGGTTGCGGCGGTCAGCGCCAGCACGCCGATGACGCAAAGGCCAACGCCCAGCAGGTCGACACCGGCGCTGAGCCGTGTGCCCATGATCAGCGCAACACCCAGGATGCCTGCGGCCAGCCCGGCATAGCCAAGGGGCCGCAGCCGCTCGCCGAACAGCGCCCAGCCAGCCAGCGCCACGAGCAGCGGCATGGTGGAAGCGATGATGGCGGCCAGCGAGGCCTCGATCCACTGCATGGCGACGAAGTTCAGGCCGAGGTACAGCGCGTTCTGGCAGATGCCGAAGATCACCGTGGCGCGCCACTGGCCCGGCGTCAGCCGCCAGGTCTGCCCCATGGCGCGGGCAATGGCGACGCCGATCAGCCCGGAGATCAGAAAGCGGACCGCCAGGGAGAACAGCGGCGAGGCGTCCTGGACAATGATCCGGGCGGAGGTGAAGGCCGAGGACCACATCAGGGCAAAGGCCAGCCCCATGGCAATAGCGCGCGCATCCATCGTGAATTCCTTTCTCCCGTGGCGGACCTTCGGGGAATTGAGAGTGGAGATCAAGCCGGGCGGGACCGGGATCAGCTGAACCGGGCCGCTAGGATCTGCCAGCTGGCGGCGCCAAAGGCGGCGGCGAAGGCCGCCTCGAACCCGCGGCGCAAGCGAAGGTAGACGCGGCTGGCCGCCTGGCTGGAGAACAGCAGCGCGTAACCGTGGAAGATCAGGGTGCTTTGCACCGCGATGGCCGCCATCACAACCAGCAGCGCCGACACGGGCGTGCCGGGCGGCAGGCCGATGGCATAGAGCGAGCCGAAGAACAGCACAGCCTTGGGATTGGTCAGGTGCAGCGCCAACCCCTTGCCATAGGCGCTTCGCAGCGTTGGCACAGCAGAGGCGCGTAATGCAGGTGCGCCGGGGCGCAAGGCCGACCGGGTGGAGCGGATCGCGAGATACATCAGATAACCGGCGCCGATGTAGCGGACCGCTTCGAACATCCAGGCATTGGCCAGCATCACCGCGCCAAGTCCAAAGGCAGCGGAGACCGACCAGATCAGGGAACCGGTGCACACCCCGGCAGCCAGCGCCAGCCCGGGCTTGCGGCCATGCTTCATGGAGGTGCCGGCAATGGTCACCGTCGCCGGGCCAGGGCTGACGGCGCCCAGAAACGCGGCTGCCAGGATCAGCACCAGATTGACGTTTTCCATGAAGCCCTACTTCGGCCGCCGCCATGAGGATGCGTCCGGCGGGCGGTACTGGCAAGCGGCAACGCGGCGGCGGCGGACGAACCTTCCGTTGGAGCGGCCGGCCCGTGCAAAAGAAAAGGGCCGCCCGCGGGGGCAGCCCTGAAACCGTCCGGACGATGTCCGGGATCAGCCGTTTACGCTGTCTTTCAGCGCTTTTGCGATGGTCATCTTGACCACCTTGTCGGCTTCCTTGGTGAATTTCTCACCAGTGGCCGGGTTGCGCACTTCACGCTCGGGGCGCTCACGGCAGTAGATCTTGCCGACGCCCGGCAGGGTCACGGCACCGCCGCCCGACACTTCGCGGGTGATCAGCGAGCAGACCGCTTCCAGCGCAGAACCTGCAGTTTTCTTGTCACTGCCCATTTCCTCGGCCAGTGCGGCTACAAGCTGGGTTTTGGTCATCGGTTTGGACATTCTTCGTCTCCTTAAAGCTGCCCGAACTGTGGGGCCTCATCGCGAGACATTATCGTTATGTTGTATGGTAACACAACTTCTTGTGTGCTCCGCATAAGGCAAAACAGGCATTTTTTCCCGGAAAACAGCGAAAATCAGCCTTAAAGGAAGGCGGTTTCGTCGAACGAACGCAATTTCCGGCTGTGCAGACGCTCCAAAGGCATACCGCGCAAACGCTCCATAGCTCTTATTCCGATTTGCAGGTGGCGTGCAACCTGAGTGCGGTAAAAGTCCGACGCCATGCCCGGCAGCTTCAGTTCGCCATGCAGCGGCTTGTCAGAGACGCAGAGCAGCGTGCCGTAGGGTACCCGGAAGCGGTAGCCGTTGGCGGCGATGGTGGCGCTTTCCATGTCCAGCGCGATGGCGCGGGATTGGGACAAGCGCTGCACCGGGCCGGACTGGTCGCGCAGTTCCCAGTTGCGGTTGTCAATGGTGGCGACGGTGCCGGTGCGCATAATCCGCTTGAGGTCGAAGCCCTCGTATTCGGTGATTTCCGCCACGGCTTCCTCCAGCGCGACCTGGATTTCCGCCAGCGCCGGGATCGGGGTCCAGACCGGCAGGTCATCGTCCAGAACGTGGTCTTCGCGCAGGTAGCCATGGGCGAGGACGAAGTCCCCCAGTGCCTGGGTGTTCCGCAGCCCCGCGCAATGGCCGACCATCAGCCAGGCATGCGGGCGCAGCACCGCGATGTGGTCGGTGGCGGTCTTGGCGTTGGAGGGGCCGACGCCGATGTTGACCAGAGTGATGCCGTTCCCGTCCTCCCGCTTCAGGTGATATGTCGGCATCTGAGGCAGCTTGGCGATTTCCGGAATCTTTGCCGATGGATCGGTGATCTCGTGATCGCCGGTGCTGACAAAACTGGTGTAGCCGGAATTGGGATCCGCCAACTGGGCGCGGGCGTAGGCCTCGAATTCGGCCACGTAGAACTGGTAGTTGGTGAACAGAACGTGGTTCTGGAAATGTTCGGCACTGGTGGCGGTATAGTGGCTCAGACGGGCCAGCGAGTAGTCGATGCGCTGGGCGGTGAACAGCGCCAGCGGGCCGGTGCCATTGGCGGGCTGGTATGTGCCGTTGACGATGTCGTCATTGGTGGTCGACAGATCCGGCACGTCAAACACGTCGCGCAGGGTGAAACCGGCGGCGCCGTCCTGGGGCACCGTCAGATCCGGGCGCGAGGCGACCGCGAAATGCACCGGGATCGGTGTATCAGAGACACTAATGGTCACCGGCTGGCCGTGATTGCGGATCAGCAGGCCAATCTGCTGGATCAGGTAATTGCGGAACAAGTCCGGCCGCGTGACCGTGGTGGCATAGGTGCCAGGTGCGGAGACATGGCCAAAGCTGAGCCGGCTGTCCACTTGGGCGAAGGTCAGGGTGGAGAAGCGGATTTCCGGGTAAAAGGCGCGGATGCGCTGGTTGTCCGGCGCGCCGTCAGCCATCGCCCGGGAGAATTCCTCGCAGATGAAGCCAGTGGCCTGCCGGTAGAGCAGTTCCAGCCGGTCCACGGCCTCGGTTGCGTCGTTGAAGCTTTCGTCCGGCGGGTGGCCGGGGTGTTTTGTTGTTATCATTGTGCAGGCTCGATCACCGGGATTTTCTGGAATGTGCGGACATCGACAAGCCCCAGGTCGGAAATCCTGAGTTCCGGGATCACCACCAGCGCCAGCAGTGAGTGCTGCATATAGGCGTTGTTCAGGTCGCAGCCGCAGGCCTGCATCGCCTCAACCATCTCCTGCGCCTTGGCGGCGACCTCGGTGGCCGGGCTGTCGGACATCAGGCCTGCAATCGGCAGTTCAACCAGGGCAAGCTCCTCACCATCTTTAAAGAGGGTAATGCCGCCGCCTGCTTCGGCAAGCCGGTTGGCGGCCAACGCCATCTGTTCGCGGTCGGTGCCGACCACAATCATGTGGTGGCTGTCATGCGCCACCGTGGAGGCCATCGCCATTTTGCCCTGGTAGCCGAAGCCCGAGACAAAAGCGTTGGTGACACCGCCGGTGGCGCGGTGGCGCTCGACCAGGGCGATCTGGCAGACATCGCCGCTGCCCTCGACGAGCCCGTCCACAACCGGCAGCTCCGCGCGAAGTGCCTTGGTCGGGGCCTGGTTCTCGACCACGCCGATCACATTGGCAGTCACCGCATTGGCGCCCTCAGGGGCGGCCAGCTCAAAGTCCTTGGCTGTCAGCTCATGTCCAAGATGCACAGTGCCGCGGGCGCTGGCGGGCCAGTCGTAATGCGGGCATTCGACCCTGATAGAGCCTGATTCCGCGACGATCTGGCCGCGGGCCACTACCACTTCGATGGGCAGATCCGTCAGGCTGGAGGTCAGGATCACATCGGCACGGCGGCCGGGAGTGATGGAGCCGATTTCGCGCTCCAGTCCGAAATGGGTGGCGGTGTTTATCGTCGCCATCTGCAGGGCAACCACCGGATCGCAGCCGCAGGCAATCGCGTGGCGCACCACCCGGTTCATGTGGCCGTCATTGACCAGTGTGCCCGAATGGCAGTCATCGGTGCAGAGAATGAAGTTGCGCGGGTCCAGCCCCTTTTCGGTAACCGCGGTGATCTGGCTTTCGACGTCGTACCAAGCCGAGCCAAGCCGCATCATCGACCGCATCCCCTGGCGCACCCGGGCAATGGCGTCAGCCTCGCAGGTGCCCTCATGATCATCCGCCGGGCCGCCAGCCACATAGGCGGCAAAATCGGGGCCAAGGTCAGGGGAGGCATAGTGGCCGCCCACGGTTTTGCCCGCACGCTGGGTAGCGGCGATTTCGGCCAGCATCTTGGGGTCAGCATTGGCGACGCCGGGGAAATTCATCATTTCACCGAGGCCGATGATGCCGGGCCAGTTCATCGCCTCTTCGACGTCCTCGGCGGAGATTTCATAGCCGGTGGTTTCCAGCCCCGGCGCGGAGGGCGCGCAGGACGGCATCTGAGTAAAAATGTTGACCGGCTGCATCAGCGCCTCGTCATGCATATAGCGCACACCGTCCAGCCCCAGCACATTTGCGATCTCATGCGGGTCGGTGAACATCGAGGTGGTGCCATGCGGGATCACCGCGCGGGCAAATTCTGCGGGCGTCAGCATGCCGGATTCGATATGCATATGCGCGTCGCACAGGCCCGGGACCATATAGCGGCCATTGGCCTCGATGATCTGCGTCTCCGGCCCGGTGCAATAAGAGGCGTCCGGCCCGACATAGGCGATGCGGCCTGCCTTGATGGCAATGTCATGGCCGGGCAGCTGCTCGCGGGTGTGGACGTTGACCCAAATGCCCTGCCGGATCACGGTATCGGCTGGCGCACGGCCGGCTGCTACGTCGATCAATTGCGGGGCGTAGTCGGGCCAGTTCGGAAAAATGTTTTCTGACATAGTCCAATTGTTCCGATTGCGGGCGGGAAGGCAAGCGGATTGCCGGCTTTGCCATCAAAGCTTCATACGGACGGTGAATAGGCGCCGAAGACTGACGCATTTGGCATTGCCGCTTGGCGGGTTCCGGAAAAGACTGGGCCCCATGGATTATGAGACAACAGATGCGGACAGTTTCGGCCGCTCCCTGCGCGGGATCGGGATCAACCTCCTGGTACGGGATGTTCCGGCTGAAAAGTCCTTTTTAGAGACTGTTTTCGCTATGAAGGGCCATCAGGTGACGCAGGATTTTGCCATCGTCACCTATGGCGGTCAGGTGTTTCAGCTGCACAGCGACGGCACCTATGCGGAAAACCCGCTGCTGGGGCTGCTGCCGGAAAACCCGCCGCGCGGGGCCGGGATCGAGATCCGTCTTTACGAAACCGACCCGGATCAGGCCGTGGCCTTGGCGGCGGCAGCAGGGTTCGCCGTTCTGCAGGCGCCAACGGACAAGCCGCACGGCCTGCGGGAGGCCTATATCCTGTGTGATAACGGATACGCCTGGGTCCCAAGCCGCCCCAAGGGGTAAGCTGCGGGAATTCCTCCCCTTTCGCCGCGACGCCGGCCGGTCCATGCTGGGCGGACCCATTTGGATGCTGCGAGGGACCGCTGATGCACGCCATTGCCGATACAACCGCCCTGGTCGAGGAGGGGGTGCTGACCCCGGATCAGGCCCGCAGCATCGAGGCCCGCTCGCGAGAGGTGATGGTGTCGCTGGCGGTGAATGCGATCCTGTGTTTCGGGATCATCGCGGCCACAGCCGGCTTCATCTTCTGGCTGGCGGACCCGCTGGCAGTGGCGGTGACCGGCGTGCTGATGCTGGGCGGCGGGCTTGCGGTGCTGGCGCGCGGCGGCGAGATGCTGCGGATGTTCGGCAATTCCGCCACCCTGATCGGCGCCGGCATGCTGATGGGCGGTGCCGGGATTGAACTGGTCGACAAATTCGAGGACATCGCCGGCTGGGTAATGCTGCCCGCCGGCGCGCTGGTGGCGCTGATCTGCACCTGGCGCTGGCGGCACGGGGCCTGGTCCACGGGGTTTGTGCTGGGCGCGATCCTGCTGATGGGGCTGGCAATGCATCTGGCGGGCATCGAACTGCTGCTGCAGCAATACGGCATCGGCTCGCCGCTGCGGAACCTGGCGCTGCTTTATTATGCGGCGGCGCTGGCCCTGGCAGGCTGGCAGGTGGATGTGCGCTTTGTCACCGCGCTGGCGATTGCGCCCTTTGCCCAGATGCTGGAAACCGGCACCAGCTATTTCCACGCCGCCTATGTGTTCTATTCGCCGGAATCGACGCTGACGATCCTGCAGATGGTGGTGCTGATAGTGCTGTGCGTCTGGGGGGCGTCCCGGCTGGCAGAACGCAACGCCCGGCACCTGCGCATCCTGGCGATCCTGGGGTTTGTGGTCGCGAACCTTTGTGCGCTGGTCGGCTCGTTGTGGGGGGACGTGGTGGGCGAAACTGTTTGGGGGCCGGGCCGTTACAGCGATGGGTACGAGGACTGGGAGGCCTATGCCGCCGCCCGCGATGCCTTCCGCAACAGCGCACTGTTCATCTCTGAGCAAGTCTATTCGGTGCTTTGGGCGGTGGTGCTGGCCGCGGTGATCTTCTGGGCGGCGCAGCGGCATCAGCGCGGGCTGTTCAATGCGGCGCTGACCTTTGCCGCGATCCATGCCTACACGCAGATGTTCGAGTCCTTCGCCGATGAACCGCTGGCCTATGTGATCGGCGGCCTGGCGGCGATCCCGCTGGCCTGGGGGCTGTGGCGGCTGAACCAGTGGATGGCAGCCAAGCAGGCCTAGCCGCTGCTGCGCAAGCTGCGCGGGGTATTTCCAAACTCCGCCTTGAAGGCCCGGGTCAGCGCACTGGGGTCGTCGTAGCCGCAGCGCAGGGCAATCTCAGAGACACTCAAAACTGTCTCTAACACCAGCTTTCTGGCCTGAATCAGCCGCAGCCGCCGGTAAACCGCCTGCGGCGTTGCCCCAAGTTCAGCCTTCATCCGTGTCTCCAGATCCTTCTGGCTGCGGCCCGCTTTCCGCGCCACGGCAGCGATCGGCAGGGGCGATTCCAGATTGGCCTGCATCACCGCCACCGCACGGGCAACCGATTTGCCGCGCACCAGGATCGGGTCCTGGGTTTCGGTTGCCTCGGGCGCCATGAACAGCGCCGCTACCTCCAGTCTCAGCGCGGCGCCGTGCTGGTCTCCGATCAGCTCCATCATGGTGTCAAAGGCCGCCAGCGCACCGGTGCAGGTGACGCGGTCGCCATCCCAGACCTGGCGGACACGTTCCGTCTGCACTTCGGGAAAAGCCTCGGTAAAGCGGCTGAGCTCTTCCCAGTGGATCGTTGCCCGCCGCCCGTCCAGCAGGCCGGCCTGCGCCAGCAGCCAGGCGCCGGTGTCAAATCCCGCGAGCACCGTGTAGCGGCGGGCGGCGGACTTCAGCGCCCGCGCGGTGGCCACGGTGGCATGGCGCAGGAAATCGTAGGACGGCATCGCAATCAGCAAATCGCCGCTGCAGTCGCCCAGTTTTCCATGCGCCCGCACCTCCATGCCTGAGGAGGACACAGCCGGCCCGCCGTCCAGCGTCAGGAACCGCCAGGCATAGACCTGCCGCCCGGCGAACGTATTGGCGGCCCGCAGCGGCTCCACCGTGTTGGCCAGGCAATGGGCCGAGAAAGCATCAAACAGCAGCACATCCAATTGCTGCACTGCAGCGGCATCTTTTGTCCAACTTCGCATGATAATTTCTAACCTTGCATGATGGGCGCGGGCAAGCGGCGTAATCTGATCCGCAACACATTTGCTAAGGAAGACCGCCATGCAGTTCGGGATGACCGAAGAACAGTCAATGATCGTCGAAACCACCCGCGCCTTTGTGGAGAAGGAGCTGTATCCGCATGAGGCGGAGATCGAGCGCACCGGCCATCTGGACATGGATGTGATCCGAGATATTCAGAAAAAGGCAATGGAAGCGGGGCTTTATGCTGCCAACATGCCCGAGGAGGCGGGCGGCGCAGGCCTCGATACGCTGACCTGGCTGATGTACGAAAAGGAACTGGGCCGCGCCAACTATGCGCTGCACTGGACCGGTGTTGCGCGGCCCTCGAACATCCTGCTGGCAGGCACCGAGGAGCAGAAGGAAAAATACCTTTTCCCCTGCATGAAGGGCGAAAAATGGGACTGTCTGGCGATGACCGAGCCGGATGCGGGATCGGACCTGCGCGGCATGAAGGCAACCGCGCGCCAGGACGGCGATGACTGGATCCTGAACGGCACCAAACATTTCATCAGTCACGCCGATATTGCTGATTTTGCGATCTGCTTTATGGCAACCGGGGTCGAGGACACGCCGCGCGGGCCGAAGAAGAAGATCACTGCCTTCTTCGTCGACAAAGGCACGCCCGGTTTCGAAGTGCGTGACGGTTACGGCAACGTCAGCCACCGCGGTTACACCAACGCGGTGCTGGAATTCGACGACTGCCGCCTGCCGTCCTCTGCCATTCTAGGTGAGGTCGACAAGGGGTTTGAGGTCGCCAACACCTGGCTGGGCGCCACCCGGCTGCAAGTGGCCGCCACCTGCCTGGGCCGGGCGGAACGGGCGCTGCAGCACTCGATCGAATACGCCGCCGAGCGCAAGCAGTTCGGCCAGCAGATCGGCAAGTTCCAGGGCGTCTCCTTCAAGCTCGCCGATATGGCGCTGGAGCTGAAGGCGGCGAACCTCTTGACCTGGGAAGCCGGATGGAAGTTCGACCAGGGCACCGTCACCGAAAGCGACATGTCGATGGCCAAGCTGAAGGCAACCGAGATGCTGGCCTTTGTTGCCGACGAGGCAATCCAGATCCACGGCGGCATGGGCCTGATGGATGAGCTGCCGCTGGAACGCATCTGGCGCGACGCGCGGGTGGAGCGTATCTGGGAAGGCACCAGTGAAATTCAGCGGCACATCATCAGCCGCGAGATGCTGCGCGCCGTCGGAGGCTGATCCATGACCCGGTCCGGGAAACCTGTTGTGACCATTACCTATTGCATCGGCTGCAACTGGCTGCTGCGGGCGGGCTGGATGGCGCAGGAGCTGCTGCAGACCTTCCAGGACCAATTGGGCGGGGTGACTCTGGTTCCCGGAGATTTGGGCGGGATCTTTGAGATCCATGTTGATAAGGAGCTAGTCTGGGAACGCAAACGGGACGGCGGCTTTCCTGATGTGAAAGAGCTGAAGACCCGCGTGCGCCACCGGATCAATCCTGAACAAGACCTCGGCCATCTGGACCGCGGCAAGACCGGTGAATAAGATCAAATGCAGTCTCTAAACAGGCTTTTCCGCCCGAAAACCATTGCTGTGATTGGCGGCGGTGCATGGTGCCGTCTGGTGATCGAGCAATGCCAGAAGATGGGGTTTGAGGGCACCATCTGGCCCGTCCACCCTAAGGTCGAAGAGGTTGCGGGCCTGCCAACCTTCAAGGATGCGGACAGCCTGCCGGAGGCGCCGGACGCGGCGTTCATCGGGGTGAACCGCTTTGCCACTATCGAAGTGGTGCAGGTGCTGTCGGCGCGCGGTGCCGGCGGGGCGGTGTGCTTTGCCTCCGGGTTCCTGGAAGCCGCGGCTGAGGACGCCGAAGGGGCTGATCTTCAGGCGCAGCTGTTGGAAGCGGCAGGGGAGATGCCCTTCCTTGGTCCAAATTGCTATGGCTTCATCAACTATCTGGACGGCGCGCTCTTGTGGCCGGACCAGCACGGCGGATCGCGGGCAGACAAGGGCGTGGCACTGGTCACCCAAAGCTCCAACATCGCCATCAACCTTACCATGCAGAAGCGCGGGCTGCCGCTGGCCTATGTGGTCACTGCCGGAAACCAGGCACAGTCCGGCATTGCCGCGATTGGCGAGGCGCTGCTGGAGGACAACCGCGTGACCGCGCTGGGCCTGCATATCGAAGGCTTTGGCGATCTGCGCGCGTTCGAGGCGCTGGCCGCCCGGGCCCGCGAACTGGGCAAGCCGGTCATTGCGCTGAAGGTCGGTAAGTCGGCCGAGGCCCAGGCCGCTACTGTTTCTCATACCGCCTCGCTTGCGGGCGGAGACGCGGGGGCCGGGGCTTTGCTCTCACGCCTTGGCATTCCGCGTCTGGATGACCTGCCGTCCTTCCTGGAGACGCTGAAGCTGTTGCATGTGGCGGGGCGCTTGCCGTCGAACCGCATCGCAACCATCAGCTGCTCCGGCGGGGAGGCCAGCCTGGCCGCAGACACTGGCCATGCGCGGAAGGTGGAGTTTCCGCCGCTGAACGAGAGGCAGAAAGAGGACCTGCGCGACGCACTTGGTCCGATGGTGGCGCTGGCCAATCCGCTCGACTACCACACCTATATCTGGCGCGACACGGAGGCGATGACCCAGGCGTTCTCGGCAATGATGGATCTGCAGCTGGCAATGACCATGCTGATTGTGGACTTCCCGCGCGGCGACCGCTGTGATGCCTCGGACTGGGAATGCACCATTCAGGCCGCCATTGGTTCGCGTGAGCGGACCGGCGCCAACGTCGGCTTGGTTGCGACCTTGCCAGAGCTGCTACCAGAGGACGTGGCGGCCCGGCTAATGGAGGCGGGCGTTGTGCCTTTCTGCGGCCTCAGCGAAGCCATCGCCGCTTGCGAGGCAGCCAGCCTGCCGCTGCCGGAAGCGCCTGCGCCCCTGCTGCTGCCAACGCCGGTGGTGGAGCCGGATCTGGTTCCGGAAGCCGAAGCCAAATGGCAGCTTGCCAGCTATGGGTTGCGCACTCCGCGGTCCAAACGGGCCGCTTCTGCCACCAATGCCCGAGCGGTTGCGGTGGATGTCGGCTTCCCGGTGGTGCTGAAAGGCGAGGGTGTGGCGCATAAGACCGAAGCGGGAGCAGTGGTCCTGAACCTGAATTCGGGTCAGGAGGTGAGCGATGCCGCCTTCAACATGCCGGCCGGGCGTTTTCTTGTTGAGGAAATGGTGACCGGTGCGGTGGCGGAATTGTTGATCGGCGTGGTCAAGGATCCGGCGCATGGCTTTGTCATGACCCTGGCGGCGGGCGGGACCTTGACCGAGCTGCTGGAGGACAGCGCCTCTTTCCTGCTGCCGGCCTCGGATGCGGAAATCGAAGCGGCACTGCAGTCGCTGCGCATCGCGAAGCTGCTGGACGGCTACCGCGGCGCCCCGGCGGCGGACCTTGAGGCAATCCTGCGCGCGATCCGCGCAGTTGAAACCTATGTGATGGAGAACGCGCTGGGGCTGGAGGAGATCGAGATCAACCCGCTCTTGTGCACGCCGACGGATGCGGTGGCAGCGGACGCGCTGATGCGCCGGAAATACTGAAGGCCGCGGCCTGAAACAGAACGGCATGACAGATGCCAGGAGGAGATGAGATGAGCGACAACCCCGAGAGCGGCCCTGTAAAAACCCGCCGCGACGGCGCCATTCTGGAAGTGACGCTGGACCGGCCCAAGGCCAATGCCATTGATCTGCAAACCAGCCGGGTGATGGGCGAGGTGTTCCGCGAGTTCCGCGATGATCCGGACCTGCGGGTGTCAATTCTGACCGGCGGCGGTGAAAAGTTCTTTTGCCCCGGCTGGGACCTCAAGGCGGCGGCTGACGGCGATGCGGTGGATGGCGATTACGGCGTTGGCGGCTTTGGCGGGCTGCAGGAACTGCGCGATATGAACAAGCCGGTGATTGCAGCCGTGAACGGCATCGCTTGCGGCGGCGGGCTTGAGCTGGCGCTGTCGGCGGATATGATCATCGCAGCCGATCACGCCAGTTTCGCGCTGCCGGAAATCCGCTCGGGAACTGTGGCAGATGCGGCCAGCGTGAAGCTGCCCAAGCGCATCCCCTACCATATCGCAATGGAACTCTTGCTGACCGGGCGCTGGTTTGATGCCGAAGAAGCCAATCGCTGGGGTCTGGTGAATGAGATCGTTCCTGCGGATCAGCTTATGGACCGTGCCTGGGAACTGGCCCGGCTGCTCGCCTCCGGCCCGCCGCTGGTCTATGCGGCGATCAAGGAGATCGTGCGCGATGCCGAGGACAGCAAGTTCCAGGATGCGATGAACCGGATCACGCAGCGCCAGCTCAAGACCGTGGACGTGCTCTATGGCTCCGAGGACAACCTGGAAGGCGCCCGCGCTTTTGCCGAGAAGCGCGATCCGGTCTGGAAGGGACGGTAACGCAAAACTCCCGCCTGCCGCGGGACATCTGAAGATGCCTCTGCACAGTTGGGCCGGGCGCCGCGCTTTGCGCGGCGTTTTCTTTTCACCGAGAAGTTCTAGAGGAGCAGTCGTGCTCATCAAGCAGCCTGATCGACTGTGTTTCCTGTTCATTCCGCCTCAAGGAGCTATGCCCATGCTGCCGTATGGCGGCCTTCGGCTTTCCTTGACCCCGGAAGAACAGGAGGGCCTACACCTTCTGGAACAGTGCAATCAGCGCGGTGTCGTCCTTGTGCGCACCGGTGGAGCGCGGGCCGTAGATGCGCAGCTCGGGCAGGGTCAGGCCTTTGATCCACTGACCGCGCAGCAGCCGGTCGAAGGCGTCCGCAAACCCTCCCTTTTCATAGAACTTTGCATTCACCGACAAGGCAAACCAAGCACCGGGTGCGGCCACTCGCAGCAGGGCGGGCAGTACCTCGGGGCCAAGGTGGCCGTGGGTGAAGGTGCCGGATGACACGACCCCGCGGTAAGAGCCGCGCGGCACCGGAATGCCCTCCAGCAGGTTGGCTTCGATCACGTCGCGGTAGGCGTCCTTGCGCAGCGCCTCGGCCAGCATGGCAGCGCTGATGTCGGTGGCGTCGACAGGTTCAACCCCAAGCTCCCGAAGCGCCTCGCCGCAGAGACCCGTGCCGGCGCCAGCATCAAGCACCGGACCGGTCCCTCCGGCAGCGGCAAATGCCTTGGCCGTCAGTCCGGGCAGCAGGTAGTCCTGATCAGCGGCGAATTCCTGATCGTAGGTGCCGGCCCAATCCGCATAGAGCCGCCGTGAGTCTTCAGGCGTGCTCAGCGCGTAGGCATCGGACAATCCGGGTGTCTGCTTTTTCATCGGGCCATCAAAGCCGCGCGGAGGATTCGAATCAACCCTTGCGCAGCAGGCGCGGCCAACGCATCTAGGAGACATGAGAAAAACGCTGCTTTGTCTTGGATTTGGCTATACCGCCCGGGCGCTTGCCCCGCGTCTCCTGGCGTCGGGCTGGCGGGTCATCGGCACCTCGCGTGAGCCGGTGGCGGCCGATGGCGTGGAGATGATCACCTGGCCCGGCCAGGACGTGCCGCTGGACGGGGTGACGCATATCCTGAATTCGATCGGGCCCGATGCGGAGGGCGATCCGGTGCTGGCAGCCATGGGGGACCGGATTGCCGCCGCCCCGGTTCTGGAGTGGGTCGGCTACCTGTCCACCACAGCCGTCTATGGCCACCACGACGGCGCCTGGGTGGATGAGGACACGCCTGTGACGCCCTCCAGCCAGCGCGGCGACTGGCGCGCCTTGGCGGAGGCGCAATGGCAGGCCATCCCCGGCCTGCCGCTGCACATCTTCCGTCTGGCCGGCATCTATGGTCCCGGCCGCGGCCCCTTTGCCAAGCTGATGGCGGGCAAGGCGCGGCGGATCATCAAGCCGGGGCAGGTGTTTTCGCGCATCCATGTGGACGACATCGCCCAGGTGCTGGCAGCCTCCATCGCACAGCCGCGCCCCGGTGCCATCTACAATGTCTGCGATGACGACCCGGCGCCGCCGCAGGATGTGCTGGGCCATGCCGCGGAGCTGCTGGGCCTGCCAATGCCGGCCGAGGTGCCTTTTGACGAGGCTGGCATGACGCCGATGGCGCGCAGTTTCTATGGAGAGAACAAGCGGGTCAGAAACCGGCGTATCAAGGACGAACTCGGGGTGGAACTGCTCTATCCCACATACCGCGAAGGGCTGCGCGCGGTGCTGGAAGCGGAGGACATGGAGAGCTTTGTGCCGCCAGCGGAGCCGCCGGGGGTGTAAGATCACCGGCCCTGCGGCCGCGCCAAAGCGAATTAAGCCCGCTTCTCCGCAATGGTTGCGACACCCAGCACGTCCAGCACCTTGGCCTCGATCTGCGGTGCGTTCATGGCGGCCACATCGTACATATCCGCGGGGCTGGCCTGGTCGATGAAAGTGTCTGGCAGCACCATGGAGCGGTACTTGAGGCCGCTGTCGAACACGCCTTCCTCGGCCAGGAGCTGTGCGACGTGGGAGCCGAAACCGCCGACCGCGCCTTCCTCGATGGTGATCAGCGCCTCGTGATCGGCGGCAAGCTGCAGGATCAGGTCCCGGTCCAGCGGCTTGGCAAAGCGGGCGTCGGCAATGGTCGGGGTGATGCCCTTGGCCGCGAGCGATTCTGCGGCCTTTTTGACCTCGCCCAGGCGGGTGCCGAAGGACAGCAGCGCCACGCGCTTGCCGTCCTGGATCATCCGGCCTTTGCCGATTTTCAGCACCTCCGGGGTTTCCGGCATCTCGACGCCTTCGCCCTCGCCGCGCGGGTAGCGGAAGGCGATGGGGCCGTCGTTATGAGCGGCGGCGGTGGCGACCATGTGAACCAGCTCAGCCTCGTCGGCGGCGGCCATCACCACCATGCCCGGCAGGTTGGACATGAAACCGATGTCGAAGCTGCCGGCGTGGGTGGCGCCGTCGGCTCCGACCAGGCCTGCACGGTCGATGGCAAAGCGCACGGGCAGGCGCTGGATCGCGACGTCATGCACCACTTGGTCATAGCCGCGCTGCAGGAAGGTGGAGTACATCGCACAGAACGGCTTCATGCCGCCCGCGGCCAGCGCGGCGGCAAAAGTCACGCCGTGCTGTTCGGCAATACCGACGTCGAAGCAGCGCGACGGGTAGCGTTCGGCCATCAGGTTCAAGCCGGTTCCGTCGGGCATCGCGGCAGTGACCGCGCAGATCTTGTCATCCTTGGCGGCGTGCTTCACCAGTTCATTGCCGAAAACCGAAGTGTAGGAAGGCGCGTTGGAGGGCGCCTTTTTCTGCTCGCCGGTCACCATATCGAATTTGGCGGTGGCGTGGCCCTTGTCGCGGGCGCGTTCAGCCGGGCCGTAGCCCTTGCCCTTCTTGGTGAGCACATGGATCAGGATCGGGCCGGTGGCGCGCGCCTTGACTGTCCGCAGCACCGGCAGCAGCTGGTCCATGTCGTGGCCGTCAATCGGGCCGAGATAGGAGAAGCCAAGCGCTTCGAACATGGTGCCGCCGACGGCCATGCCCTTGAGCATGTCCTTGGCGCGCTTGGCGCCCTCACGGAACGGTTCTGGCAGCAGCGAGACTGCGCCTTTGGCGGCGGCCTTCAGCTCCTGAAACGGCTCGCCCGCGTAGAGGCGGGAAAGATAGGAGGACAGCGCGCCGACCGGCGGTGCAATCGACATCTCGTTGTCATTCAGGATCACGAACAGCCGCTTACCCAGGTGGCCTGCGTTGTTCATCGCCTCAAACGCCATGCCGGCGGACATCGAACCGTCGCCGATCACCGCGATGGCGTCGCCGTTGCCCTCGGGGATTACCCCGCCCAGATCGCGGGCGACGGCAAACCCCAGTGCGGCGCTGATCGAGGTCGAGCTGTGAGCGGCGCCAAACGGGTCAAAGGGCGACTCGGAGCGCTTGGTGAAACCGCTGAGGCCGTCTTTCATCCGCAGGGTGCGGATGCGGTCGCGGCGCCCCGTGAGGATCTTGTGCGGGTAACACTGGTGGGAGACGTCCCAGATCACCTTGTCCCGCGGCGTGTCGAACACGGCGTGCAGGGCGGTGGTCAGTTCCACCACACCCAGGCCCGCGCCCAGATGGCCGCCAGTGACCGAGACCGCAGAGATGGTTTCCTGCCGCAGCTCGTGGGCGACCTGCACCAGTTGTGCATCCGTCAGCCCCTTCAGATCCGCGGGGCGCGTAATCTGGTCCAGAAGCGGGGTCTTGGGCCGGTCGGGCATGGTGTCTCCTTGGGCTGCGCCGGGCAGGGGCGGGGCGTGGCGCGCGGGGTTAGCTGTCGCGCGCAATAACGAAACGCGCGGCTTCCTTCAAGGTTGCAGCATCCTCGCCAAATAGTGACAGCGCAGCGCAGGCCTCGTCACACAGGGACTGTGCGCGGGCTTTTGCCTCTGCCAGTCCCAGCAGCGAAACAAAGGTTGCTTTGCCGGCTTCTGCGTCCTTGCGTACGGCTTTGCCCACCTTTGCGGCATCCCCTTCGACGTCCAAGATGTCGTCTGCGATCTGGAAGGCAAGGCCAAGGGCGCAAGCGTATTGCCGCAGCGGTGCCGGATCAGCCCCGGCCATAACTGCGCCGGCTGTGGCGGACCATTCGATCAGGCAGCCGGTTTTGCGGCCTTGCAGCTTGGTGATCTGTTCCAGCGTCAGCGGTGCGCCGGCAGTTTCCGCCGCAATATCGAGCATCTGGCCCGACACCATCCCGTCTTTGCCAGAGGATTGCGCCAGTCCGCGGATCAGGGTCAGCGCGTGGGGTCCCACCTTGGGGTCTGCCAGCAATTCAAAGGCAAACGTCTGCAGGCTGTCGCCCGCGAGCACCGCCATCGCCTCATCCCATTTGCGGTGCAGGGTGGGCTGGCCGCGGCGCAGGTCGTCGTCGTCCATGCAGGGCAGGTCGTCATGCACCAGCGAATAGGCGTGGATGCACTCGATGGCGAGCGCGGCCTCGACGGCGGCCTCTGCCGGTACACCGTGCAGACGGGCGCTTTCCAGCACCAGGAAGCCGCGCAGCATCTTGCCGCCGGTGATGGCGTAGCGCATTGCGGCGTGCAACTCGTCGCTGCCCGCCAGCCGCATCTCCATATGCGCGGTGATGCGGGCCTGTGCGTCTTTCAGCGCCTCCGCAAAGGGGCGCGTTTGGATGTCTGCGGCGGTGCTCATGGTTCAGCCGGCGTCCAGCGGCTGGGTGCCCTTGGGGGTGCCGTTGGCGTCCAGTGTGATGGCGGCGACCTTCTCTTCGGCACGTTTCAGCTCATCCTCGCAGCGTTTCTTCAGCGCGGCGCCGCGTTCATAGAGCGCGATGGAGGCATCCAGCGCCACGTCGCCGCGTTCCAGCTGGTCCACCACGCCTTCCAGCTCACGCATCGCCTGTTCAAAGCTCATCTGCTCTACGGGGGTCTCAGTCATGCCGGTGCCTTTGTCAATTCTTCCACATGCGCGCGCGTTGCCGCGGCGAGCGCGTTCAGATCATATCCGCCTTCCAAAGTCGAGACGATACGGCCCTGGCACAGCTCACTGGCAAGTTTGCACAGCTCCGCCGTGATCCAGGCGAAATCTTCCGTTGCCCAGTTGAGGCTTGCGAGCGGATCGCCCTGATGGGCGTCAAAGCCCGCCGAGATAATGATCAGCTCCGGCTTGAAGGCGCGCAGGCGGGGAAAGGCCTGACCCTCATAGGCCGCCTGCATCTCGGCCCGGCCGGAGTCCGGCGCCAGCGGCATGTTGAGGATCTGGCCATGGGCGCCATCCTCGTCCGGGCGGCCGGAGCCGGGCCAGAGCGGCATCTGCTGGCTGGTGATCAGCAGCGCGCGCGGCTCGTCCCACAACAGGTCCTGGGTGCCGTTGCCGTGGTGCACGTCAAAATCCACCACAGCGACACGGCTGAGCCCGTGATGGTCCAGCGCGTGTTTGGCGGCCAGCGCCGCATTGCCGAACAGGCAGAAGCCCATAGCGGTGTCCGTTTCGGCGTGGTGTCCCGGCGGGCGCACCGCCGCAAAGGCGTTCTGCACCTCGCCGCCCAGAACCATATCGACACCGCGCACAACCGCGCCGGCAGCCCGGAACGCGGCGTCCAAAGAGCCGGGGGACATAAAGGTGTCGCCGTCAATCTGCGCCCAGCCCTCCGCTGGCGAAGCCTTGCGCAGGTCAGAGAGGTAGGAGGCCGGGTGGACGCGCAGGATGTCGTCCTCGGCAGCCATCGGTGCGGTGACCCGTTTCAGGTCCAAGGGTTCCAGCGCGTGCAGGATGTGCTCCAGCCGCGCCACCCGTTCCGGGTGGCCTTCCGGTGTGACGTGGTTGAGGCAATCCGCGTGGGTGATCAGGGCGGTGGTCATGGTGCGTGTCCTCCTGCGGCCGGGCTTGGCGCGACCCTAGGGGGCAGGCGGCTGTGGCTGCAAGGGGAAACCCGGGGCGCTGCCCCGGACCCCGGGATACTTTGGGCCAGAAGAAGGAGCCGGAAATACGTTAATCCGGTGCCAGCATATAGCCCGCGCCGCGCACCGTTTGCAGGTATTGCGGCTGTTTCGGGTTCGGCTCGATCTTGCGGCGCAGCCGGGTGATCTGCACGTCCACTGCGCGCTCCTGCGCCTGGCCGCGGTCGCGGCCCAGGTCCTCGACCAGCTTGGTGCGGGAGACCGGCTCGCCGGGCTGGGCGGAGAAGATCTTCATCAGCTGGCTTTCGGTGCCGGTGAGGCGGATCAGTTCGTCGCCCTGCCACATCTCGCCGCGCTCGATGTCATATCGGATTGCTCCCAGATGCAGCACCTTGGGGGCGCTGTCCTGCGTGGTGGTGTCCGGCATCCGCCGCAGGATGGCGTTCACCCGAAGCAGGAGCTCTTTGGGCTCGAATGGTTTCGGCAGGTAGTCATCCGCCCCGGCCTCCAGCCCGGCGATCCGGTCATCGGTCTCGCCCTTGGCGGTCAGCAGCAGGATCGGGGTTGCCATGCTCTCGCGCAGCGACTTGGTCAGCGAGATGCCGTCTTCCCCCGGCATCATCACGTCCATAATGATCAGGTCGAAATCAAGCCCCGCCAGAACGCGCCGGGCATGCGCCGCGTCACGCGCCGCAGTGACCAGGAAACCCGAACGCATCAGGAATTTCTTCAGCAGCTCGCGGATGCGCTCATCATCGTCCACGATCAGAAGATGGGCGTCATTCATGCTCATGCGCCCGTTTCCCGCAGTTTGGCATAGGCGCGGCGCATGTCGGCGTCCATCATCGCCTCAAGCACCTTCTTAAAGCCTTGCACCGCCTCAGGGCCTGCGTCCTTGTAGGCGGCGCGCATCCGGGCGCGCTGGGCGTCCGACAGGGTGGCTTCCAGCGCCGCGCCCTGTTCGGTCAGGTACAGGTGGCGTTCGCGTTTATCCAGCTCGCCCACCTTGCTTTCGACCAGGCCGTCGCCGATCAGGGTCCGCAGCACCCGGTTCAGCGACTGTTTGGTCACCCCCAGAATGCTGAGAAGATTGTTCACAGTGGTGCCGGGCGAGCGGTTTATGAAATGAATCGCCCGGTGGTGCGCCCGGCCATAGGACAATTCCGCAAGGATCCGGTCCGGATCGGCGGTAAAGCCGCGGTAGGCAAAGAACATCGCCTCAATCCCTTGGCGAAGCTGCTCATCTGTCAGAAACAGCAGGCTTTCGCCGCTGTATCCCTGCCCTGTCCGGCCTTCAGGCATTCGGTGCCCCCTCATTTGTCTTGCCGGCCAGTTTATGTCAGTGTTGTTGACATTCCAAGAGTGAAGATGTATCGAATCTCAGCTTTGGCGCAACATTGTGTCCGGGACGGCCATAAGTTGCGCAATTATTGTAAATCACCGCAGAGTTTCAGGAGGGTGCGGCATGGCAGGTTATGACGACCGCGACGGTGTGATCTGGATGGATGGGGAGCTGGTCGACTGGCGGGATGCCAAGGTGCATATCCTGACCCATGCGATGCATTATGCGTCCTCTGTGTTCGAGGGCGAGCGCGCCTACAACGGCAAGATCTTCAAGAGCCGGGAGCATTCCGAGCGGCTGGTCGCCTCGGCCAAGGCGCTGGACATGCCGATGCCCTACACTGTTGACGAGATCGAGGCGGCCAAGGAAGAAACGCTGAAGGCCTCCGGTCTGCAGGACGCCTATGTGCGGGCGCTGGTGTGGCGCGGCGCGGGCGAGGATATGGGGGTCGCCTCGGCCCGCAACCCGGTGCGGATGGCCATCGCGGTCTGGGGCTGGGGCGCCTACTACGGCGATGCCAAGATGCAAGGCGCCAAGCTGGACATCGCGGAGTGGAAGCGGCCCAGCCCGGAAACCATCCCGGTGCATGCCAAGGCGGCGGGCCTCTACATGATCTGCACCATTTCCAAGCACAAGGCGGAGGCCAAGGGTTGCTCGGATGCGCTGTTCATGGACTACCGCGGCTATGTAGCAGAGGCGACAGGCGCCAACATCTTCTTCGTGAAGGATGGCGAGGTGCATACGCCGCTGCCGGATTGCTTCCTGAATGGTCTCACCCGGCAGACCGTGATCCAGATGCTGAAGGACAAGGGCGTTACCGTGCATGAGCGCCACATCATGCCGGAAGAGATGGAAGGCTTTGAGCAGTGCTGGCTGACTGGCACCGCGGCCGAGGTCACCCCGGTCGGCGAGATTGGTCCTTACACGTTTGAAGTCGGCGCCCTGACCCGTGAGATCGCCGAGGACTACGAAAAGCTGGTCCGCGCCTAAGCGCAGAGCAGGTCTGATCGGAAACCCCCGCCCGTGTGGCGGGGGTTTTTCTTTGCGGCTGCAGTGCCAGGCCGCATGTCACAGGACATAGCGGCCCGTTCCAATTTCCTGCACTTTATCCGGGACTGTGCCATAGTCAGCCATATTGCTGAAAAGTCATTCCGGGGCAGTGGCATGCTGTGCCCGATAAGAAGGAACAGGAACGCGATGGACCTGAGCATTGCCTATGTGAGTTATCTTGAACTGGGCCTGCGCCTGCTCTGCGCCGCTGCTGCCGGGGCGCTTCTGGGGCTGGACCGGGAGCTGCGGCACCGCAAGGTGGGCATGCGGACCTACATGATTGTTTCGCTTGGGGCCGCAGGTTTCACGCTGATCACCATGGAAATGTCGATGGAGGCGCAGGCGCTTGAATTGGGGGCTGATCCGACCCGTATCATGCAGGGGCTTGTCGGGGCGATCGGCTTTCTTGGCGCCGGGGCGATCATCCAGGGGGATGAGCGGGTCGGAGGCATGGCGACGGCCGCCAGCCTGTGGGTGGCCGGGGGCGTCGGCATGGCCTCAGGTCTGGGGTATTATGTGCACGCAGTGCTGCTGGCGCTGATAGCTGCTGGCATCCTGGCCATGAGCCGGGTGATGAGCAGCCGGGGCCGCAACGACCGCCCGGATATAAGCGATTGACGGCCACCAGCAGGCAAGCGTCCAGAACGAAATGTTCGGCTGGCTGACCGTTCACATTTCCTTGCAGATCGTCCGACGGCATGGACGGCGAGTGCCAGACGCCTAACATGCAAGGCATGTTGGACCTGCTTAGCGATATCCTCACCCGGCTGTCCCTCAAGGGAACGCTGTACTTTCGCACCTCCTTTACCCCGCCGTTCGGGATTCAGGTGCCGGAGTATGAAAACGTCGCGCGGTTTCACTTCGTTCAGCGAGGGGAGCTGAATGTGCATGTGCCTGCGAGCGGTGAGACGCTGCGGCTGAAGCAGGGCGATCTGGTGCTGGTCCCGCATGGCGCGGCGCATATGCTGTTGTGCAACGAGGTGCAGCCGCTGGAGGCGCTGCCGCTGGAGCAGGTGCTGGAGGACGCGGGCTATGACGGCGGCGGGGTACTGGTCTATGGCGGTGCGCTGGAGGTGCGGGATACCCAGCTGATCTGCGGCCACTTTTCCTTTGCCGCCATGCCGGGGCGGCGCGGCGCCGGGCATATGCTGATCGACCGGTTGCCGCCCCATATCGTGATCGAAAACTACGGCGAGGCTGCCGGGGCCTGGATCGAAGCGACCTTGCGGATGATCGGCTCCGAAGTGCAGGGCGCCCGCATCGGCGGCGACCTGATAGCGCTGAAACTGTCCGAGGTGCTGTTCGCTCAGGCGATCCGGGCCTATCTGGAACATCAGAGCCCCAGCGGGCCGGCGCTGGCGGGGTTTGCTGATCCGCGTATCTCGCGGGCGCTGACGGCGTTCCATCAGGCGCCTGCCAAGGAGTGGAGCGTTGAAGGCCTGGCACGGGAGGCGGGCATGTCGCGCACTGCATTTGCCCAGGAGTTTGCTGCCAAGATGGAAGTGACGCCGATGCAATACCTCACCAGCTGGCGGATGCAGATCGCCTGTCAGGGGCTGGCAGAGCAGGGGCTGAATGTAGCCGATGCCGCGGAGATTGCGGGTTATGCCTCCGAGGCAGCGTTTTCCCGCGTGTTCCGCAAGCAGGTGGGCATGTCGCCCGCGGCCTACCGGCAGCACCATGCGGCAGCCTGGCCTGGTTGAAGCGTCCGAAGATTGAACGATCTGCAAGATTCCCGGGAGGGGCTGAAATTCACCGTACGGGATGGCCGGTCCAATCTGGGGTCAGAGCCGCGGACTGCGCGGCCAAGAAACCTCAGTAGCAAGGACCTGACCCATGCCTCTTCGCTTTGTGACCCGTACCATTCATGCCTATCTTGACTATCCGGTTGCTGCCGCCCTGATGGGGCTGCCGTTTCTGCTGGGCCTTGGCGAAAGCAACCCGCTGGCGCTGTGGCTGTCCGTGGTGACCGGCGTTGCCGCCTTTGTGCTGACGGTACTGACCGACCACCATCTCGGCCTGGTCCGGGTGCTGCCCTACAGGCTGCATCTGACCGTTGACCTGATTGTCGGCCTCGCCTTTCTGGCGGCACCTTTTCTCTTCGGCTTTGCCGGGCTGGATGCGGCCTTCTATCTGCTGAACGGGGCTGCGGTGGTTGCGGTGATCTCGCTCAGCGCACCGGAAGGGACCGCGGCAGCCTCTGCCTGATCGCTATTGGCGCAAGAGCCAGTCCACCACTGTCTTGGCCCGGCCCTGTGCGCTGGGCCACAGCACGTAGAACCCTTGATCGCCCAGCCGCGGCGCCTGCCACAGGATCTCCAGCGGCTGTCCTCCCAGAAATAACCGCGGCACCAGTGCGATGCCCTGGCCGTTCACCGCAGCATCCATCGCCAGCGCAGTCTGGTTGAATTGCAGGATCCGCCCCTTGGCCGTGAGACCATCCTGCCGCAGCAGCAGTTCCCAGTGCCGGTGCCCGTCCTGGATCAGCGTATGATGGGCAAGATCGGCAAGTTCCAGCGGTTCTTCCTGTATTAGAGCCGAATCCGGCCGGGCCACCGCCACCAGATCCAACAGCGACAGGAGGGCAGAGTTCAAACTGCTCTCCTGCGGTTTGCTGCCCTGGCGGATGGCAATGTCGATGCCGTCCCGCTTGAAATCTGTCAGGTTCTCCTCCGCCACCACCCGAAGGTCGATGCCGGGGTGCCGCGCCTCGAACTCCGGCAGCCGCGGCACCAGCCATTTGGCGGCAAAGGAGGGCGGCACCGACAGGGTTACCCGCTGCACAGCCGGGGCCAGCTTGTCGGTCGCTTCGCGGATCATTGCCAAGGCCTGCTGCACCGGCGCGTGGTAGCTGCGTCCGGTGTCGGTCAGCGACAGCCCGCGGGCGTGGCGATGGAACAGCTTGTGTCCCAGGTCCGCCTCCAGCCGGCGCACCTGCTGGGCCACCGCGCCTTGGGTCAGGTGCAGTTCCTCTGCCGCGCGGCCGAAGTTCAGGTGGCGGGCGGCGGCGTCAAACATTCGCAGGGCGTTGAGGTTGGGCAGGCGCATGAGGTCTCAGTCAGTAGTTTTCCTACAGTCTGGCGCGATGAGACATGATTGGTCAAGCACGGCTGCAACGGCCATCCTTGGGGCAAGTAAAGGAGCATGGATATGACCAAGGTTGCACTTTTCACCGCCGCAGGCAGCGGCATGGGCGCGGATGCCGCCCGCCACCTTCATGAGCAGGGGTATGAGGTTGCCATCCTCTCCTCCTCCGGCAAGGGCGAGATGCTGGCGCAGGAGCTGGGCGGGGTGGGCCACACTGGTTCCAACCTGGAGCAATCCGACCTGCAGGCGCTGGTGGACAAGGCGATGGAGCGCTGGGGCCGGATCGACGTGCTGGTCAACTCGGCGGGCCACGGGCCCAAGGGCGATATCATGGAGATCAGCGACGCCGACTGGCATCTGGGGATGGAATACTACCTGATGAACGTGATCCGCCCTTCGCGTTTGGTGGCACCCATCATGGCGGCCCAGGGCAAGGGGTCAATCATCAACATCTCCACCTTCGCGGTGTTCGAACCGGATCCGCTGTTCCCGACCTCAGGCGTGTTCCGGGCAGGGCTTGCGAGTTTTACCAAGCTGTTTTCCGACAAGTTCGCAAGCCAGGGCGTGCGGATGAACAACGTGCTGCCGGGCTTCATCGACAGCCTGCCGGAGACCGAAGACCGCAAGGCGCGGATCCCGATGGGGCGCTATGGCACGGCGCGTGAGGTGTCAGCCCTGATCGCTTATCTGGCCTCGGATAATGCGGCCTATACCACTGGGCAGAACATCCGTGTCGACGGGGGGCTGACCCGCGCAGTCTGAGCCGTGCCCGCAGGTGGGCAAACAGCGGGCACCCGACCCTTCTGATGAAGGCGGGTGCGTCGCCCTTGCGGGCTCCAGCCGCCGAAAACCCTTTTTAGGGCCTGCTATCCGCCCTTGGGATCCATCAGCGGCTTAGCCTTGCCGCGCTGCAGGCCCAGCCGGTGCTCGCGCCAGATCACCAGCACATTGCCGGCAATCACCAGCGCCGCGCCCGCAAGCATCACTAGCGTCGGCCACTCGTTGAACCAAACATAGCCGATCACAATCGCAAAGATCATCGAGGCATAATCATACGGTGCCAGCATTGATGCCGGCGCAAAGCGGTAGGAGGATGTGACCAGAATCTGCGCCACCCCGCCGACCAGGCCGGCGCCGACCAGAAGCGCCGCGGTTTGGCCATCCGGCATCACCCAGCCGAAGGGGACAGTCAGCAGCGCGAGGCCTGAGGCCGTCAGCGAAAAGTAGAACACGATGGCCGCGGTATGCTCCGACTGCACCATGCGGCGGATGTGGATCTGCACAAAGCCGCGGGCGACGGTTGCGCCTACCACCAGCAGCACCCCCAGAATGGCGCCGTCCTCCAGATCGCTGCCAAGCCGTGGCCAGATCATGATCAGAACGCCTAGCAGGCCGATGGCGACGGCGCTGATCCGGACCATTCGGATGGTCTCGCCCAGGAACAGCGCCGCCAGAATCAGGGTGAAGATCGGGGTGGCATAGCCGATGGCGGTGACCTCTGGCAGCGGCAGCAGCGCCAGCCCCATGAAGGTCATCCCCATCGCCGAGGTCCCAACCAGCCCGCGCCACACGTGAAACATCGGTTTTTTGGTGATCAAACCGTGCCGCAGCTCTCCGCGCGCGATGAGCCAGGCAACGATGACCGGAATTGCAAAGAAGGAGCGGAAGAAGACGGCCTCGCCCGCCGGCACGGTCTCCGATGTGGCTTTGATGATCCCGGACAGCGCAGTGAACAGCGCAATCGCGGTGACTTTCAGCAGGACCGCCAGCACAGGCCGATGCGATGTTAACGATTTCGCCATGGCGCGACCCTGCGCTCAAGCGCCGCAAAGATCAATGGCTTGATTTCGCCCCAACGCCGGGCGCAAATGGCGCCGGTTTAGACAGGAGCCCGCTTATGTATGACGCCAATCACCTGATCCGCCAGCTGCGCGAGTCCTCTCTGGGGCGTGAATACGATGTTTTTGCCCGCCTGCCGGACGGGAGCACGGTGACCTTTGGCGCGCTGTTTGCTGGCGCGGAACGGATGGCGGCGGCGCTGGCGGCCCAGGGGGTTCAGCCGGGCGACCGGGTGGCAGTGCAGGTCCAGAAAACCATTCGGGCGATTGAGCTTTACCTCGGCACAGTTATGGCCGGCGGCATTTTCCTGCCCTTGAACACCGCCTACACCGGGCCTGAGGTCGTTTATTTCGTTGGCGACGCGACGCCCCGGGTCGTGGTCTGCGATCCTGCGCGGCTGGAGGAGATCAGCGCAATCTCGGGCGCGGCGGAGGTTCTGACACTGGATGCGGCCGGGCAGGGCACCTTGCGTGATCTGGCGGACGGGCAGGGCGGCTTTGATCCGGTGGCCCGGCAGGCGGATGATCTTGCGGCGATCCTTTATACCTCCGGCACAACCGGCCGCTCAAAGGGGGCGATGCTGAGCCATGCGAACCTGGCCTCCAACTCGCTGACCCTGCGCGACACCTGGCGGTTCACCAAGGACGACGTGCTGATCCACGCGCTGCCGATCTTCCACACCCACGGGCTGTTTGTGGCGACCAATGTGGCGCTGCTCTCAGGCGCCCAGGTGGTTTTCTTGCCCGGCTTTGACGCCGATGCCATCCTTGAGGCGATGCCTTCGGCCACGGCGCTGATGGGGGTGCCAACATTCTATACCCGCCTGCTGACGGATGCGCGGCTGACGCGCGAGCGCGCTGCAAAAATGCGTCTGTTCATCTCCGGCTCTGCGCCCTTGCTGGTGGACACACATGAGCAATGGGAGGCCCGCACCGGCCACCGCATCCTGGAACGCTACGGGATGACCGAAACCAACATGAGCACCTCGAACCCTTATGAGGGCGAGCGCCGCGCGGGCACCGTAGGCTTCCCGCTGCCGGGGGTGGAGGCGCGGGTCATGAGGGACGGCGCCGAGGTGGCGGCTGGGGAGATCGGCGTGCTGGAGGTGCGCGGGCCGAATGTGTTTCAGGGCTATTGGCAGATGCCGGAAAAGACGGCGGAGGAGCTGCGTCCAGACGGCTGGTTTATCACCGGCGACATGGCAAGGATCGACGCCGACGGCTATGTCACCATTGTCGGGCGCGAGAAGGATCTGATCATCACCGGCGGCTTCAATGTCTACCCCAAGGAGGTCGAGAGCCTGATCGACGACCTGCCCGGTGTTCTGGAAAGCGCCGTCATCGGCGTGCCGCATTCCGATTTCGGCGAGGGCGTGGTGGCCGTGGTTGTGCCGGAGGGCGAGGGCACCAGCGTTGAGGCGATAACGGCCGCGCTCTCTGGCCAGCTGGCCAAGTTCAAACAGCCCAAGGAGATCATCCTGCTGGACGCGCTGCCGCGCAACACCATGGGCAAGGTGCAGAAGAAAGCCCTGCGCAAGGAATACGCAGGGCTTTTCTGCTAGTTTTCACCCACCCGGGCCGACGGCCCGGGCAGCGACCGTCCGTCCCCACGGGCGGGCGCTTCGCTTCCGCCCGCGGACGGTCTCTGCCCTAGTGCTGATGCGCTTCTGCGTGCGCCTCTTCTTCGCGCCATTCCCGCACCGCCTGCACCAGGATCTGGAAGGCGGAGTTCAGGAACAGACCGCCCATGATGCCGGCCACAATGAGGTCCGGCCAGCCGGTTGCGGTGCCCCAGACGCCAAGCGCCGCGATCATCACCGCCACATTGCCGATGGCGTCATTGCGCGAGCACAACCAGACAGAGCGCACATTGGCGTCGCCGTCCTTGTAGCGGGCCAGCAGCATGACCGAAATCAGGTTGGCCGCCAGCGCCATAAAGCCGATAACCCCCATGATCTGCGCCTGCGGCACGCCCACATAGAACACCTGATAGACCGTGGAGCCAAACACCCATGCGCCCATCAGCAGCAGGCTGATGCCCTTGCCCAGGGCCGCCAGTGCCCGGGTGCGCAGGGTGGCGCCGATCACCGCCAGCGAAATGCCATAGGTCAGCGCATCGCCCAGAAAGTCCAACGCGTCCGCCTTCAAGGCCTGGCTGCCGGACAGCTGGCCCGCCCCCATTTCCACCGCGAACATGCCGGCATTGATGGCGATCACCAGCCAAAGCCTGCGTTTATAGTCCGCCGATACCCCGTCAAACCGGGCCTCATGATTGCAGCAGCCTGCCATTGCTCTTGTCCTCATTCCTGATTCGGGATCAATGTAGGGCCTCTAGTCACTAGAGCTTCAAGAGGTTTCTGCCATGTTTTCCATCGGTCAGCTGTCCAAGGCCACTGGGGTGAAGGTGCCCACGATCCGCTATTACGAGGAGGTCGGCCTGCTGCCGCAGCCGGGCCGCAATGCCGGCAACCAGCGCCGCTACGGGCAGGATGGCATGGACGCGCTGGGCTTTATCAAGCACGCTCGCGACCTCGGCTTTTCGCTGGAGGACATCAAGGCGTTGATGGGCCTGGACGGGCATCTGGGCGATGACTGCGCCGAAGCCGACCGGATTGCCCGCAGCCAGCTGGCCAATGTCCGCGACCGGATCCGCAAGCTGGAGCAACTGGCGACCGAGCTGGAACGGATCAGCCACCTGTGCGATGGCGGCAACGGCGGCTGCTGCAAGGTGCTGACCGCGCTCGGCGACCACAGCCAATGCGCGGGCGAGCACGGTTGAGCGGCAAAAAAGGCGAAGCATGCAGCTGCAAACTTCGCCCTTGGAAAACGCAAAATCGTCCCTTTTAGAGCCTAAAATCTAGCCAATCCGGCCCTGGTTTTCACCGATCTGGCCGCGGTGCAGCAACAGATGGTCCAAAACCACGCAGGCCATCATCGCCTCGGCTACCGGCACCGCGCGGATGCCGACGCAGGGGTCGTGGCGGCCCTTGGTGATCACCTCGGTGGCGGAGCCGTCCTTGCGGATCGACTTGCGCGGGGTAAGAATCGAGGAGGTCGGCTTCACCGCAAAGCGCACCACCACGTCCTGCCCGGTGGAGATCCCGCCCAGGATGCCGCCGGCGTGGTTGGAAGAGTACTCGGGGCCGTTTTCACCCATGAAGATCTCATCAGCGTTTTCCGAACCTTTGAGGCGTGCGGCATTCATGCCCTCGCCGATTTCCACGCCCTTCACGGCGTTGATCGACATCATCGCGGCGGCCAGATCGGTGTCCAGCTTGCCATAAACCGGCGCGCCGATGCCGGCGGGAACGCCGCGGGCGACGACCTCAACTACGGCGCCCACCGAGTCGTGGTCTTTACGCAGGCGCTGCAGGTAGTCTTCCCACTCCTGCACCGCGCCTGCGTCGGGGATCCAGAAATCGTTCTGGTCAATCGCGCCCCAGTCAAAGCGGCTGCGGTCGATCTCCAGCTCGCCCATTCGGGTCATGTAGCCCTTGATCTCCAGCCCCGGCACCAGCGCCTTGATTGCTTCACGTGCAACACCGCCGGCTGCCACCCGCGCTGCCGTTTCGCGGGCAGAGGAGCGGCCGCCGCCGCGGTAGTCGCGGTTGCCGTATTTCTGGAAATAGGTGATGTCGGCATGGCCCGGACGGAAGGTCTGGGAAATCTCTCCGTAATCCTTGGAGCGCTGATCGGTGTTTTCGATCATCAGCTGGATCGGCGTGCCGGTGGACATGCCGTCGAACACGCCGGACAGGATCTTCACCGCGTCCGGCTCATTGCGCTGGGTGGTGTTCTTGTTCTGGCCTGGGCGGCGCTTGTCGAGCCACTGCTGCAGCATTTCCGGCTCCAGCGGCACATTCGGCGGGCAGCCGTCGACGGTGGCGCCAAGCGCGGGCCCGTGGCTCTCGCCCCAGGTGGTGACGCGGAAGAGGTGTCCAAAGCTGTTCATCGACATGAGGCGCGGTCTCCTTTGCGGGACGTGCTTAGCGGGCAGGGGGCTGTGCCTCAAGCGGATTCCTCTGCGGCAAAGGCGAGAGGGGGCGCTGCCCCCGCCGCCTGGGGCGGCTCCCCCGGGATATTTTCAGCCAGATGAACAAGGGGCCGGTGCTGGCAGCGGTCCAGTTTCACCAAGCCTTAGGTCCTGGCGGGGCTTTGGCTTGTCATTGCTGCGGCTGGGGCCTAATGTCCGCGCCACCTCGGGGTGCGCGCGAGCGCTGAGATGACACCCGTTGAACCTGAACCGGATCACACCGGCGGAGGGAAGGTACTGGACAGCCTCCACCCTTGCCCAAAGCCGCAAAGGAGGATGGCATGAAACATCTTGCATTTGCAGCGGGACTGCTTGGCGCCTCGGCAGCCTTTGCCGAAACGCCCGAACTCACTGTTTATACTTATGACAGCTTTGTTTCCGACTGGGGCCCCGGCCCGGCAGTGGAGAAGGCCTTTGAAGAGGTCTGCGGCTGCGACCTGAAACTGGTAAGCGCAGGCGACGGTGCCGCGCTCCTGGCGCGGATCAAGCTGGAGGGCGCGCGTTCCGACGCCGACGTGGTGCTGGGTCTCGACACCAACCTGACCGCTGCGGCCAAGGAAACCGGCCTGTTTGCCGAGCATTCGGTCAGCGCCGACTATGCAATGCCGGTAGACTGGAACGACGCGACATTTGTGCCGTATGACTGGGGCTACTTCGCCTTTGTTCATAACGCCGATGCCGCAGCGCCTGCGGATTTCAAGGCGCTGGCGGCCAGCGACAAGAGGATCGTTATTCAGGACCCGCGGTCCTCGACCCCCGGGCTGGGTCTGCTCTTGTGGGTCAAGGCCGCCTATGGCGACGAGGCGCCGGAGATCTGGAAGGGCCTGTCCGACAATGTCGTGACCGTGACCAAGGGCTGGTCCGAGGCCTACGGCATGTTCCTGGAAGGCGAGGCCGACATGGTTCTCTCCTACACCACCTCGCCCGCCTACCATCTGATTGCGGAGGAAGACGGCTCCAAGGCGGCGGCAGCCTTTGATGAGGGTCACTACATGCAGGTGGAAGTTGCCGGTAAACTGGCGAACACCGACCAGCCGGAGCTGGCCGACCAGTTCCTGGCCTTCATGGTGTCCGATGCGTTCCAGTCGGTCATCCCGACCACCAACTGGATGTATCCGGCGGTCACCCCGGCAGCAGGCCTGCCGGAAGGCTTTGAGACCCTGATCGCACCGGGAAAATCCCTGCTGCTGAGCGAAGCTGAGGCAGCGGAAGTGCGCGATGCGGCGCTGGACGAATGGCTGGACGCGCTCAGCCAGTAAGCGCCTTTCCCGGGATCAGCGCGGCCCTGCTGGTGGCAGCGCTGATCCTTGGAACCCTTGGGGCTGTTGCGCTCAGGGCTGAGGCTGGCACCGGGTTTGGCGCCAGCGACTGGGCCGCGCTGCGGTTCACTCTGACCCAGGCAAGCCTGTCGGCCCTTCTGAGTGTTGGTCTTGCCGCCCCGGTCGCCCGCGCGCTGGCGCGGCGGCGGTTTCCGGGGCGGAGCCTGCTGATTGCGCTGTTAGGGGCGCCCTTCATTCTTCCGGTCATTGTCGCGATTCTTGGCCTGCTTTCGGTCTTTGGGCGGGCTGGCTGGCTGAGCAGCCTGCTGGGTCTGTTCGGGCTGGAGCCGGTGCAGATCTACGGGCTGCACGGGGTGGTGCTGGCGCATGTGTTCTTCAACCTGCCGCTGGCGACCCGGCTGATCCTGCAGGGCTGGCAGGAGATCCCCGCCGAACGCTTCCGTCTGACGGCGCAGCTGGATGCCGGGCCGCTGGCGATGTGGCGGCTGCTGGAAGGCCCAATGCTGCGGCGGGTGGTGCCGGGCGCGCTGGCGGTAGTGTTTGCCATCTGCCTGTCCAGCTTTGCGGTGGCGCTGACCTTGGGCGGTGGGCCAAGGGCCACCACCATTGAACTCGCTATTTATCAGGCATTCCGATTCGATTTCGACTTGGGCCGCGCGGCGCTTTTGTCGGGCCTGCAACTGCTGCTGACCGCCGCCGCCGCTTTGGTGGCGTTGCGCGTGTCGGCGGGCGAGGGCTTTGGCTCCGGTCTCGACCGCGCGGTGCGGCGCTGGGACGGGCAAGGGGCGCTGGCGCGCAGCGCTGATGCTTTCTGGATTGTCCTGTCCGCGGCGTTCCTGCTGCTGCCGCTGGCGGCAATTACGCTGGCAGGTCTGCCGGGGATGGCAGATCTGAAAAGCAGTGTCTGGCAGGCTGCCGGAACCTCCATACTGGTTGCGGCTCTCAGCACGGTGATCCTGCTGGGACTTGCCTTGCCGATGGCCGCTGCCGTGGCGGCAGGCCGCAACGGCATGACCGAGCTGTCGGGCATCTTGGGCCTTGCAGCCTCGCCCTTGGTGATCGGCACCGGGCTGTTCATTCTGATCTATCCCATCGCGGACCCTTTTGCGCTGGCGCTGCCGGTGACGGCGCTCGTCAATGCGGTGATGGCGCTGCCCTTTGCCATGCGCATCCTGGTGCCCCGTGCGCGGGAGGTGCTGGGGCGGTACGGCCGCCTGTCGCTGTCGCTGGACATGCAGGGATGGGCCTTTGTCCGGCGTGTCTACCTGCCGCGGATGCGGGCGCAGACCGGGTTTGCGGCCGGTCTGGCGGCGGCCCTGTCGATGGGCGACCTCGGCGTGGTGGCGCTGTTTGCCGATCCGGATTTCGCAACGCTGCCCTTGCAGATCTACCGGCTGATGGGGGCCTACCGGATGGAGGCAGCGGCCGGCGCGGCACTGCTGCTGCTGCTGCTGTCGATGGGCGTATTCTGGATTCTGGACCGCGGAGGGCGCTGGCATGCTGAGGCTTGAGAACTGCCGGATAATGAACGGCGATTACGCGGTGGAGGCGGATCTGGAGATCGCAGCCGGTGCCTGCGTCGCGGTGATTGGCCCCTCCGGCGCCGGGAAATCCACGCTGGTGGAGGCTGTGGCCGGTTTCCTGCCCGTCACCCGCGGGCGCATCGCGTGGAATGGTGCGGACCTCACCAGCCAGCCTCCGGGTAAACGGCCGGTGGCGATGCTGTTTCAGGACGGCAACCTGTTTCCGCATCTGACCGTGGCACAGAACGTGGGCTTGGGGCTGCATGCGAACCTGAGGCTGAGCGCGGCGGAGTGGAGCCGGGTTGATGCCGCGCTGGAGCGGGTTGGCCTGGGCGGCATGGGCGGGCGTAAGCCTGCGGCGCTGTCCGGCGGGCAGCAAAGCCGGGTGGCGCTGGCGCGCGTGCTGGTGCAGGGGCGTGATATCCTGCTGCTGGATGAGCCCTTTGCCGCGCTCGGACCTGCGCTGAAGGCAGAGATGCTGGATCTGGTGGCGGAGCTGGCCCGCGAAAGCGGCGCAACGGTGCTGATGGTCAGCCACGATCCGAATGATGCGCGTCGGATTGCGGATCAGGTGGTGCTGGTGGCGGAGGGCAAGGCGCATCCGCCGCAAGCCACGGCGGAGCTGCTGGACAACCCGCCGCCGGCCTTGAAGGCGTATTTGGGGTGAGCCATGGCCGGGCCGGTTGCGGCCCGGCAGGCGCTGGCCTGTGGTTTATGCGGCCAGAGCGGCCTCCCGTGTCTTGGTGATCATCAGCGCGGCATTGGCGGCTTCGCGGCCCTTCTGCACGAAATGTTCGCGGTAGATCGCGATGTGGTGATCGGTTTCCTGGAAGTGGTGCGGGGTCAGCGAGACCGACAGCACCGGCACCCCGGTATCCATCCCGGCGCGCATCAGCCCGTCGACCACGGCCTGAGCCACAAAATCATGCCGGTAGATGCCGCCATCCACCACAAAGGCGGCGCAGGCCACGGCGGCGTATTTCCCTGTTTTGGCCAACTCCTGTGCCAGCAATGGCATCTCAAAAGCGCCGGGCACATCGAACACGTCGACTTGCTCTGCCGGGATCAGCTGCAAAAAGCCCTCCAGCGCGCGGTCAACAATATCAGCATGCCATTGCGCCTTGATGAAGGCATAGCGGGTGTGTGTCATCTCGTAATCTCCTTTGGCTCTGACACGTCACCCAAGGCGATCACGAACGGCAGGCGCACGCAGGGCTGAAAAGCCCAAAGCGGTCCTGACGCACGTTCTCTTTCATCCGGACTGTGACCGTCGGCTCTGGAGTCGCACCAGATCTGCTGACACATCTATGCTTGTTCCACAATTTTCCCGAAAACCGGTTCCCACTTTTCGGATTGTGGACACAGACGCCGCTCGCGGGCTTACGGGACTGGCCCGCTTACCGCCGGTGGGGAATTCCGCCCCGCCCTGAGAACGCCGGGACTGTGGCAAGCGGCGGAGATTCCTGCAAGCGCGAATTGCGGTGCGGGGTCAGGTCTCGACCAAGTCGTAGTGCTTGATGGTGCGCGACTCGACCAGCTCAGCCTCGGCGGGGTCGATGTGCGGGCTGGTGTAATCCTCGCCTGCAAACGCCTTGAGTGAGGCCAGGTCCTTCCAGACCATGACAAAGCTGAATTCCCGCGGGGTCCCGGCGCGCGGCGCGCCGGGCAGGACAGAGACGATGCCGTCGGTGCCTTTCATCAGCGGGATCGCTGTTTCATGGAAGAACTTGCTGAACTCGGCTTCCTTGCCGGGGCGTGTGACGACTTGGAATATTCTCATGATCATTGGGGGTCTCCTGCCACTTGTTACACAGACCCAGTTTAACACAGTGCGGTGATTGGCCCTTCCCCTCAGGCGCGCTTGCATTAGGCTGCGGCCAAACAGCGGAGGATTTCCCATGAGGCTCACCTATTCCCAAGCATCCCCATTTGCCCGCAAGGTTCTGGTGCTTCTGCATGAAACCGGGCAATTGCAGGATGTCGAAATCCAGGATGTCACAACGACGCCCCTGAGCCCCAGTCCGGACGTGAAGGCCAGTAATCCGCTGGCCAAGATCCCGGCGCTGGAGCGCAATGACGGGCCGGCGCTGTATGATAGCCGGGTGATCTGCGCCTATCTGGATGAGCGCGCCGGCGGCAAACTGTACAACCGCGGCTGGGACAGCAAGGTGCTGGAGGCGACCGCAGACGGAATCATGGATGCGGCCGTGCTGATGTCCTACGAGAAACGCCTCCGCCCGGAGGAAAAACAGTGGGACGGCTGGCTGGATGCGCAGCAGGGCAAGGTGCTGGGCGGCTGTGCGGCACTCAATGCGCGCTGGATGAGCCATCTGCGGGGGCCGCTGGATATCGGCCAGATCGCGGTGGCTTGTGCTTTGGCCTATGTGAACTTCCGCCACCCGGACACAAACTGGCGCCAGGGCAACGAGGCGCTGGCGGAGTGGTTTGAGGAGTTCGAATCGCGCCCGTCGATGCAGGCGACAAAACCGTCGGCGGCGTGACCCCGGCCCCTTGAAACGGACAGGTGCCGCAACGATATGGGTGCGGCACTGTCGCCCAGGCGTGACAGAATTGCCGTCTGCGGCTTTCTGCGCGCCCATGACCGCTGGACGAACGGCTCTCTCCCCGCTAGACACGCGCCAGAGTCACTGCGAGCAATCGCGGTGCATGCGCATGTTTGCCCTAAACGGGCGCTGGAATTGGAGAAAACCTCGTGTCCCACGCAGAAGACCACGAAGGAACCCGGAGAGATTTCCTCTACTACGCCACTGCCGGCGCCGGGGCAGTGACCGCGGGTGCCGCAGTATGGCCCCTGGTCAACCAGATGAACCCCTCCGCCGACGTGAAAGCGCTGTCCTCGATCCTGGTCGATGTCAGCGGCGTGGAAGTTGGCACGCAGATCTCGGTCATGTTCTTGGGCAAGCCGGTGTTCATCCGCCGTCGTACTCAGGAAGAGATCGAAGCGGCCCGCGAAGTGGAGCTGACCGAGCTGATCGACCCGCGGTCGGAGAACGCCAACAAGCCGGGCACTGACGCGGCTGACGTGAACCGCACCCTGGACGAAACCGGCGAATGGCTGGTGATGATGGGTGTCTGCACCCACCTGGGCTGTGTGCCGCTGGGTGACGGCGCAGGCGAATTCAACGGCTGGTTCTGCCCCTGCCACGGTTCGCACTACGACACCGCCGGCCGTATCCGCAAAGGCCCGGCGCCTGAGAACCTGCACATTCCGCTGGCCGAGTTCACCGACGCCAACACCATCAAGCTGGGATAAGGAAACGCGCTCATGTCCGGTATTCCCCACGACCATTACGAGCCGAAGACAGGCGCAGAGAAGTGGCTGCACAGCCGCCTGCCCATCGTCGGCCTGATCTATGACACCATCATGATCCCCACCCCCAAGAACCTGAACTGGTGGTGGATCTGGGGCATCGTCCTGGCGTTCTGCCTGGCGCTGCAGATCGTCACCGGCATCGTCCTGGTGATGCACTACACCCCGCATGTCGACCTGGCCTTTGCATCCGTTGAGCATATCATGCGCAACGTGAACGGCGGCCATATGCTGCGCTACCTTCACATGAACGGCGCTTCGCTGTTCTTTGTTGCCGTCTACATCCACATCTTCCGCGGCCTGTACTATGGCTCCTACAAGGCGCCCCGCGAGATCACCTGGATTGTCGGCATGCTGATCTACCTGATGATGATGGGCACCGCCTTCATGGGCTACGTGCTGCCGTGGGGCCAGATGTCCTTCTGGGGCGCCACCGTGATCACCGGCCTGTTCGGCGCGATCCCGTTCATCGGCGAGCCGATCCAGACCTGGCTCTTGGGCGGACCGGCGGTGGACAACGCCACCCTGAACCGCTTCTTCTCGCTGCACTACCTGCTGCCGTTCGTGATCGCAGCCCTGGTGATCGTGCACATCTGGGCGTTCCACACCACCGGCAACAACAACCCCACCGGTGTTGACGTGCGCAAAGGCTCCAAGGCCGAAGCCGAGAAAGACACCCTGCCGTTCTGGCCGTACTTCGTGATCAAGGACTTCCTGGGCCTGGCCGTGGTGCTGGTGATCTTCTGGGCGATCGTCGGCTTCATGCCGAACTACCTGGGCCACCCGGACAACTACATCGAGGCCAACCCGCTGGTGACGCCCGCGCACATCGTTCCCGAATGGTACTTCCTGCCGTTCTACGCGATCCTGCGTGCTTTCACCTCGGAAGTCTGGGTCGTGCAGTTCGCCTCCTTCATCACCGGCGGCATCGTGGATGCGAAGTTCTTTGGCGTGATTGCCATGTTCGGCGCGATCCTGGCCATGGCCCTGGCGCCCTGGCTGGACACCTCGCGCGTCCGTTCCGGCCGCTACCGCCCGATGTTCAAGTGGTGGTTCGCGCTGCTGGTGATCGACTTCTTTGCCCTGATGTGGCTGGGCGCGATGCCGGCGGAAGAGCCCTATGCATCGTTCTCGCTGATCGCATCGGCCTATTGGTTCGGTTACTTCTTCGTGATCCTGCCGCTGCTGGGCGTGATCGAGAAGCCGCTGCCGCAACCGGCGACCATCGAAGAAGATTTCGAGGCCCACTACGGCAAGAAGTCTTCCGCTGAAGCCACTCCTGCCGAGTAAGAAGAAGGAACACCTAGCAATGTTCAAGAAACTGGCAACCGGTGCCGCCTTCGCTCTGGCCCTGATCCCTGCTGCGTCTTTCGCAGCAGGCGGCGGCGAGCAGCACATCACCGACTACGACTTCTCGTTCGAGGGGCCGTTCGGCACCTATGACCGCAACCAGCTGCAGCGCGGCCTGCAGATCTACACCGAAGTCTGCGCAGCCTGCCACGGGTTGAAGCTGGTGCCGATCCGCACCCTGTCGGACGAGGGCGGCCCGCAGATGCCGGAGGACCAGGTGCGGGCCTACGCAGCTGACAACTTCAGCGTCTACGATCCGGAACTGGATGAGGACCGCCCGGCCAAGCCGGTCGACAACTTCCCGGAAAACAACAACGCCGGCGCCCCCGACCTCAGCATGATGGCCAAGGCGCGTGCGGGCTTCCACGGCCCCTATGGCCTGGGTATCAACCAGCTGTTCAAGGGAATGGGCGGTGCCGAATACATCGCTTCGCTGCTGGCCGGCTACACCGGTGAGGAAAAAGAAGAGGCTGGCACCATCTTCTATGAGAACACCGCCTTCCCGGGCGGCTGGATCTCGATGGCGCCGCCGCTGTCCGATGAGCAGGTGGAGTTCGCTGACGGCCACGCCAACGATGTGGAAGCCATGTCGCAGGACGTCGCGGCCTTCCTGATGTGGACCGCCGAGCCCAAGATGATGGCGCGCAAGCAGGCCGGTTTTGTCGGCGTGCTGTTCCTGACCGTGCTGTCGGTGCTGCTGTATCTGACCAACAAAAAGCTGTGGGCGCCGGTCAAGGGCAAAGAGTGACCCCTGGCTGGCTGACAGAATAAATTTTGGAAACCCCCGCAAGCAGCGCTTGCGGGGGTTTTTCGTTGCAGGCGAACGTTGCCCGCCGATTTATGCCAGCGGGCTGACGGTCAGATGCGGGCGCCCATTGGAGGTCTTTTGCGGTGAGCGGTCGCCGGCGTCTATGACCGCGGACACCCGCTGGCGCCACGACGAGAAGCTGTCGAATTGGACCACATCCACGGGGGCGTCGAACTGGAGCGTGATCCGCCGGTGGCCGCTGCTGCCGCAAGCGGCGAGGCCGTGGACATACCCCGTAAACGGCTGTCCCAGGTAGCGGCCTTCGACACGCATGCCGACTTGCAGTTCCGGCGCGTTGGAAGCGCGGGAAGAGAGGGTGTTCCAGTCGCGGAAACCGTAATACTGGGCGATCCGTTCCAGGGCGGTGCTGTGGCTGATGGGCTGGCCCTGGGCCACGGAATGCTTGCGTAGCAGGCGTGCTTCGGCCTTGAGCTGCGGTACAGTTGGCAGGGCAGAGGAAGTCTGCATGGATTGACCTTTCGCAAAAGGGTGCAAATGCCGTAGCAGACAGGGCTCGCGTTGCTGTCCGGGCGTGCACCCAGGCGTCAGGGTAAACCTTGTCCGGATTTCACCATGGCCAGAGGCCGCGAGCGGCAGGTATCCGGGACCTTGCTGTGAGATTTAGCGGGAAAGGCGGAGGAAAGCAAACCCCTAAGGCTCAAGCCACCAGCTGGCCGTTTGACACTCCGGCGATTGCAGTGGTGACGATCCGGCCTTCTTCCTGCGGTGTTGCAAAAGCCACCTCTGTGAACTGCTCGGTGCGGCCCATATGCGGGTTTTCCATAAGGACGCGGTGGGTCTTGCCGATCTGCGCTGCCAGGTGGCGTTCCACTTGAGCATCGCCGGCCGCGCGCAGCCGGGCGGCGCGCTCCTTGATCACGTTGCCGTTGACCTGATTCGGGATTTTCGCAGCCGGGGTGCCCTCACGCTTGGAATAGGGGAACACGTGCAGCCAGGTCAGGCCGCAGTCGGTGACCAGTTTCAGCGAGTTCTCGAAATGGGCGTCAGTCTCGGTCGGAAAGCCAGCAATAATGTCGGCGCCGAAGGTCATCTCCGGACGCAGGCGCCGAGCTTCCTCGCAAAAGGCGATGGCATCGTCGCGCAAATGGCGCCGGGCCATGCGCTTGAGGATCAGGTCGTCCCCGTGCTGCAGCGACAGGTGCAGATGCGGCATCAGCCGCGGCTCAGTGGCGATCGCCAGCATCAGGTTCTCGTCCGCTTCGATCGAATCGATGGAGGAGATGCGCAGCCGCGGCAGGTCCGGCACCAGCTTGAGGATCCGCATCACCAGGTCGCCCAGACGGGGCTGCGCGGGCAGGTCGGCGCCCCAAGAGGTGAGATCCACACCGGTCAGAACCACCTCGTTATAGCCCCTGTCCACCAGCCGCTTGATCTGGTCGATCACCACACCGGCAGGGACCGAGCGGGAGTTGCCGCGGCCGTATGGGATGATGCAGAAGGTGCAGCGGTGATCGCAGCCGTTCTGGACCTGCACATAAGCGCGCGACCGGGTGCCGAAGCCATCAATCAGATGGCCCGCCGTCTCGGTCACCGACATGATGTCGTCGACCTGGACCTTTTCCGTGGTGCCGATAAAATCCGGCCCCTTGGCGATCTGCTGCCAGGTTTCCGGTTGCATCTTCTCAGTATTGCCGATGACGCGGGTGACCTCTTCCATCGCGGCGAAGGTCTCCGGCTCCGTCTGGGCGGCGCAGCCGGTCACGATAATCGGCGCCTCCGGGTTTTCCCTTCGCAGCTTGCGGATTTCCTGCCGTGCCTTGCGCACGGCCTCAGCGGTCACCGCGCAGGTGTTCACCACGACGGCGTTTTCCAGCCCTGCCTGCTGGCTCAGCTCCTTCATCGCCTCTGTCTCATAGGCGTTGAGACGGCAGCCAAGGGTGGTGAACTTGGGCACGCTCATACCAGCGACTCCAGGAATTCGCGGGTGAAGGTGCCGTCGAACACATGCATGGTCGGGCCGGTCATCCAAACGCCGTCCTCGGCCCAGTCAATCCACAGGGTGCCGCCGTCGAGGTCGATCTGCACCTTGCGGCCAGTCAGCCCGCGGCGGGCGGCGGCAACAGCGGTGGCGCAGGAGGAAGAGCCAGAGGCCAGGGTCACGCCCACACCGCGCTCCCACACGCGCATGCGGATGCGGTCGGGGCCGGTCACCTGGGCGACCTGCACATTGGTGCGCTGCGGGTAAAGCGGGTGGTGCTCATAGCGGGGGCCGAATTCCTCCAGCGGAATCACCTCTGCGTCTTCGACGAAAAAGGTGCAATGCGGGTTGCCCATGCCGGTGGCGGTTGGGCCGCCCTCGATGGGCAGTTCCAGCGTGTCGGCTTCCTCGGCAAGCGGAATGTCCCGCCAGTCCAGCTGCGGCGCGCCCATGTTGACGGAGGTGAGCCCGTTGCCGGCATCGCGGGCATAGAGGTCGCCGCGGTCCGTGGTCAGGTGCAGCTCTGGTTTGCCGCTTTCCAGGATCAAATGGCGGGCGATGCAGCGGGTGGCATTGCCGCAGGCGCCGGAGGTGGAGCCATCGGCATTGTAGAAGGTCAAATGCGCATCCCCCGGACCGTTCGAAATAACGGTCAGCTGGTCGAACCCGACACCGAACTGGCGGTGGGCGATTCCCTTGGCTATTGCCGGGGTAATGGCAATGTCACGCGCGCGCGCGTCGACAACGACAAAGTCGTTGCCCAGCCCGTGCATCTTCATGAAGGGGAGTGCGGTATCTGCGGAGGTGCTCATGGCGGGCATATAGACCCCGCGCAAAGATGAATCCAGCCTCCGGTGAGAAAAGTTGAAAAAAGGGGTTGACCGTCCGCGCTACTCCCCCTAGATACGCCGCCTATCGGGACAGCAAGACACACGCTGCCAAGCAGTTCCGAAGCGAAATAAGTGCTTGAACCTTCTGGGAAAAACACTTAGACCGCGACGAAGAAGTGGGCCGTTAGCTCAGTTGGTAGAGCAACTGACTTTTAATCAGTGGGTCGCAGGTTCGAATCCTGCACGGCTCACCACTTCCTCCAAAAATACCGCTGAAAACAATTAAGATGTTGATCCCCTTCGGGGATTCTCGCGACCGTTGTGGTGAGCGGTTGGGCGTGTTCTGGCTCCGGGGCCAGTTTCGGTAATCCTGCGTTCAAAACAGCCATGTCCTTCCTTCTTTGGGGAACGGCCTGCTGTAAGGTTCCAAGGCGTCTTACGGAGACGCAGTACGTGCGCTGCTGAGGAACGCATGGATAAGGTATTTCAATCCATTAGAAGAAGAATGCAGGCTTTACAGGCCTGTTGTTTGGAGGTCTGACTAGGTGGACGTCCATTCTAAAAGGATTTTCAGATGGGTGAGGTTCTGTTTGCACTGCCGGAAACACCGGTGATTCCGGTTGCCGGAGAGGCCGCGGGCTATCCTGTTGGGCGGGTGTTTTGCGTCGGGCGCAACTATGCGGCCCATGCCGCTGAGATGGGCAACGAAGTGGACCGGGAGGCCCCGTTTTATTTCACCAAGGCGGCGGCCAATGCGGTGCTGTCAGGTGCGGAGGTGCCCTATCCGCCAGGCACGGAGAACTTCCATTATGAGATGGAACTGGCCGTGGCCATCGGGGCGCCGGTGTTCCGGGCGTCACCGGAGGAAGCCCGGAAGGCTGTCTTTGGTTACGGCTGTGCGCTGGACATGACCCGGCGTGATCTGCAGATCCGCGAACGGCAGAAACAGCGGCCCTGGGATTTGGGCAAGGATCTGGAGAACGGCACGGTCCTGGCGCCGCTGGCGCGGGCGGCGGACTGGGGCGGCCCGGAAAAGCAGCGGATCTGGCTGGAGGTGAACGGGGAGACCCGGCAGGATGCTACCTTGGATGACATGATCTGGTCTGTGGAGGAGATCATCTGCCATCTGTCAGGGTTTTACCACTTGCGGCCCGGGGACCTGATTCTGACCGGAACGCCTGCCGGAGTCGGACCGGTGCAGAGCGGCGGCCGGATGCGCGGCGGGATTGACGGGCTGGCGCCGGTGGAGCTGTCCTTGACTGCAGCCGAATGACGCAAGGCGGGGGAGCGGTTGATTGTTGTTGCCTTACGCCGGGTTCAATATGTATCAATTTGAATGTGAATGCGGGGGCTTCGTAACATATCTGACTGCAAATCCGCCTGGGGCAGCGGTCATCAGACGGATTTCATGAGTGGAAAATGCATAATCTGCTGTTGATGGTTACAAACGCACCTAATAGCAGGGGTGCAGCCGGTTCGTTAAACGAACCTTTAACGGGGCTCTGACGGCAGAAACGGAAAGATAATCGCTGGATTCCGCAGCAAAGTTGCAAGGGCGGGCATCCGGTAAGGGATGAGGTCAAAGGGAGGACGATATGACCACTCGGAGAAAGCTACTGGGCGCCGTCGGCGCGGCAGCTGTCGCAGCATTCTGCGCGGCACCGGCATTTGCGCAGGAGGTGACGCTGAAGCTTCACCAATTCCTGCCGGCGCAAGCGAACGTGCCGAAACTGATTTTGGACGTCTGGGCGGACAACGTCGAGGAATCCTCGGGCGGGCGCATCAAAGTCGATCGCTTCCCGTCGATGCAGCTGGGCGGCAAGCCGCCGGAACTGATGGACCAGGCCATCGACGGCGTTGCGGATATCGTCTGGACCGTGGTGGGTTATACCCCGGGCCGCTACCCCTCGACCGAGGTGTTTGAGCTGCCGTTCATGATGACCAATGCACGCGCCGTGTCGCATGCCTATTGGGAAATGTTCGACAAGCACATGAAGGACACCGAGTTCAAGGATGTGAAGATCCTGGGCACCTGGGTGCATGGGCCGGGCATGATCCACACCGCCGATCCGGTGGAAACGCCGGAAGATCTGGAAGGCATGAAGATCCGCGGCGGCGGCCGTTCGGTCAACGCGCTGCTGACCGAGCTGGGCGCGACTCCGGTCGGGATGCCGGTTCCGGCGATTCCGGAAGGCCTGTCCAAGGGTGTGATCGACGGCACCACCATTCCGTGGGAGGTGACCGCGGCGCTGAAGGTTCCGGAACTGGTGGAAAACCACACCGAGTTCACCGGCAAGGCGCTTTATACCCTCACCTTTGTTCTGGCGATGAACAAAGAGAAGTATGAGAGCCTGCCGGATGACCTGAAAAAGGCCATCGACGACAACTCCGGCCTGGAGTTCTCAGTCTTTGCCGGCGGCACCCAGGCGGACTCTGACGGTCCTTCGCGCGAGATGGCGCTGGACCTGGGCAACAACGTCATCACCCTGGATGAAGAGCAGACCGCAATCTGGCGCGAGCGCGCGCAGCCGATCTATGACCAGTGGATTGCTGACATGAAGGAAAAGGGCATTGATGGCGCCGCCCTGATCGAAGAAGCCAGCGCGCTGATCGAGAAATACACGCCGCAGTACCAGTAAAGCGGTTTGATTGATAAAGGTGAAGGGCCGCGCGGCATTGGCACTGCGGCCCTTTGCATACCGGAACAAGGCAACTGAACCATGCACAAGCTCATGATGCGGCTGGCCAAATCAATGGCCTACCTGGGCGGTGCGGTCCTCACTCTTCTGATCATTCTGACATGTGTTTCGATCGCTGGGCGCCTGCTCAACGGTTTCTTCCATGGCGATTTGATGGAGCGGATTGCGCCGGGGTTTTCAAAATGGATGACGGGCTGGGTCGGGCCGGTCAACGGCGACTTTGAACTGGTCGAGGCAGGGGTGGCCTTTGCCATCTTTGCCTTCCTGCCATTGTGCCAGATCACCGCGGGCCATGCCTCGGTCGATGTGGTGGCCAATGCGTTTCCGCGCAGCGTGAAACGGTTTCTGCGAATGGTTACCGAAGTTGTTTTTGCCGCGGTGCTGGTTTTGATCGCCTGGCGGCTGGGGGCAGGGCTTGCAGGTAAGTACTCCAATGGCGAGACCTCCTTCCTGCTCGAGTTTCCCATCTGGTGGGCCTACGCCATCAGCATGGTGGCGGCGGTCGTGGCGGCCATCGTGGGCATCTACATGGGTGCAATCCGCACCATCGAATTTTTTACCGGCCGGATCCTGATCTGGGACGGCGTGGAGGGTGAACAGTGACGGCTCTTGAAATTGGCATCGCCTCCTTCCCGGTTCTGATGCTGCTGATCTTTCTGCGGGTTCCGATTGGGCTTTCGATGTTTCTGGTCGGCCTTGGCGGGCTGATCTGGGTGACGGATGGCACGCAGGTCGCGTTCGGGCGGCTGAAAAGCGAGACCTACACCACCTTCTCCTCCTATTCGCTGACCATCGTGCCGATGTTCCTGCTGATGGGGCATTTTGCGACGCTGGGCGGCATGTCCACCGCGCTGTTCAAGGCGGCCGAAGGGTTCCTGGGCCACCGCAAGGGCGGAGTTGCGATGGCGGCCATTGGCGCCTGCGCCGGTTTTGGCGCGATCTGCGGCTCTTCCTTGGCGACGGCGGCTACCATGGGCCGGGTCGCGCTGCCGGAGTTGAAGCAATACGGCTATGCCGGCGGGTTCTCGACCGCGACACTGGCGGCAGGCGGCACGCTGGGCATCCTGATCCCGCCCTCGGTGGTGCTGGTGATCTATGCCATTTTGACCGAGCAGAATATCGCCAAGCTGTTTCTGTCGGCCTTCATTCCCGGCCTGCTGGCGGCACTGGGCTATGTGATTGCGATTTCCATCTATGTGCGCCTGTTCCCGGAAAGCGCGGGCACCCGCCCGCCGGTTCCGATGCGCGACCGTTTTGCAGCGCTTTTAAATGTTTGGCCTGTGCTGCTGGTGTTTGGTCTGGTTGTCGGCGGCATTTACCTGGGCTGGTTTACCCCGACCGAGGGCGCGGCCGTCGGGGCGTTTGGCACTGGCTTCATTGCCTGGACCAATGGCGGGCTGAACCGTGAAACACTGGCGGACAGCTTCTTGGTAACGGCGCGGTCCACTGCGATGATCTTCTTCATTGTGCTGGGCGCGGGCTTTTACAACGGCTTTCTGGCGTTGACCAAGGTGCCGCAGGAGCTGGCCGATTTCGTCGTGAGCCAGGGTTTGAGCCCGTGGATGGTCCTGGCGTTGATCCTCGCCTTCTATCTGGTGTTCGGCTGCCTGATGGATTCGCTGTCGATGATCCTGCTGACCATCCCGATCTTCTTCCCGGTAATCTCTGCCATGGACTTTGGCCTGTTGTCGCTGCCCGCGATGCAGGCGGATGCGGCAATGGAGGTGCTGAAGGCCGGGATCCCTGAGGGGATGGGGGCAGAGATGCTTGCCTCGATACAGGATGCCATTGCCACAGGTGCCGAACTGACCCGTGAGCAGATGAAGGAACTGGGCATCCGGGTGACCGAAGGCCGTGTGAACCGGATCGAGGCGGAATATGTCGCTATCTGGTTCGGCGTGCTGGTGCTGATCGTGGTTGAGGTTGGCCTGATCACCCCTCCGGTCGGCATGAACCTGTTCATCATCAATGCGATGGACCGCAAGACCCGGATGATCGACACCTACAAGGCCGTCATGTTCTTTGTGGCTTCTGACCTGATCCGGGTGGTCATCCTGGTGGCCTTCCCGATCATCACGCTGCTGCCGCTGATGCTGATGCAGTGATGCGTCGCCCTCTCCCGCCTCGCGCGGGGGAGGGCTTGCTGCCGGATGTGATCCTGTGCCGCGAACGCTCCGGTTCGTGACGCAGCGGTACTGACGGCCCGTGCCGTTTGATACCGCGGACTCGCGCCGGTAGGATCCAAATGAGGAATTACGCGGGGCGGCAGGAAATGGCAGGGCAAGACACATTCACTCATGAAATCCGCGTGGGCTGGGGCGATTGCGACCCGGCGCGGATTGCCTATACCGGGCGGCTGCCCGCCTTTGCCTTGGAAGCGATCGACGCCTGGTGGGAGCATCACCTGGACGGTGACGGCTGGTATCAGATGGAACTGGACCGGGGCACTGGAACGCCATTTGTGCATATGAGCATCGACTTCCGGTCCCCTGTGACGCCGCGGCACCGTCTGATGTGCGAGGTCTGGCCGGCTGCCTTGGGCAGCAAGTCGGTAACCTTCCGGGTCAATGCGCGGCAGGACGGGGTGCTGTGCTTTGAAGGCAAATTCGTCTGCGTCTTCATCGCCCCTGAGACATTCACGGCCAAAGCCGCACCCGAGGACTACCGGGAGGTGATCGAAGCGCAGCTGCGGCCGGAGTAAGGCCAGTCAGCGCAGCCAGCCATCAGAGAACGCCACTGCGCTGACACCTGCAAACCGCGCCACGCGGTCCAGCTCCGCCTCCAGCCGCCTGATGCGGGCCGTACCCCATTTCACACCCTTCTCCGGCCAGACGGCGGTCACACGCAGGCAGTCTGCGTCGCGGTCCGCTTTCATGTCGATGCGGCCCGCAAGGCGTTCGCCCTCCAGCAGCGGGAAGACATAGTAGCCGTATTGCCGTTTGGGAGCGGGGGTGAAGACCTCGATCCGGTAGTGGAACCCGAACAGCCGCTCGGCCCGCTTGCGGTCGCGCAGGGCCGGATCAAAGGGGCTGAGCACGCGCATCCGGCCCGGCGCCGGCCCCAGCTCCGCAGATTCCTCCACCGTGCCAGGTCGGGTGAACACCTTGCGCAACCTGCCATCCGCCTGCGCGACTTCGATCTCCTCCAGCTCACCACGGCGCAGCTGCTCCGCGCACCAGGCCTTGGCTTCCGCCGGGGAGGCAGTGTCCCAAAAGGCGGCGAGCTCTCCCGATGTGGCAAAGCCCAGCCGGTCCAATGCAGCGGAGCAGAGCCAGTTGACTGTTGCCGCTTCATCGCAGCGGGCTCCGGGGCGCAGAGACTCCTCGATCACGCGCTCCGTCAGGTCATAGCGTTTCTGAAACCCGTCGCGCCCCACAACTGTCAGCGCGCCGGAGCGCCAGAGGTATTCCAGCGCGGTTTTGGACGGGTGCCAGTCCCACCAGCCGCCAGAGCCCTTTTTCTCGTCCTTGCCGAGGTCGGAAGAACTGACCGGCCCGTAGTCGCGGACGTGGTTCAGCACGGTTTCAAACTGCGCCTCAAACCCGTCGCGCCGCCAATTGCGCCAGCGTTTGCGCAAGAGCTCAGTGTCGCGCTGAAACCTCAGATGCCAGTGCGGGTAAAACGCCATCGGGATCATCGCGGCGTCATGGGTCCAATGCTCAAACAACCCGCGGTCCTGTTCGTATAGCCGTTTGAGGTTCATTGACCTGTAGCCCGGCCGACGTGAATAAAGGATCACGTCATGGGCGCGCGCCACTGTATTGATGCTGTCGAGCTGCACGAAACCAAGCCGCTGAATCAGCTCCAGCAGATCCGAACCTTTTGCCGGGCCAGCGGGTTGCTCCAGCAGCGCGTGGCGGTCCAGGAACAGCCGCCGCGCGCTGTGGTTGCTGAGCCGCTGAAGCGCCATCAGCGCCGTTTCAGCGTATCGCCATAAGAAATGGTCGGGGTCAGCGTGACGTGGGATTCAATCTCTGCGTCCGGGTCTTCCAACTGTGCGGCGATAATCTCAGCCGCTTTGCGCCCGATTTCCAATCGGCAGGCATCCATGGTGGCCAGCTTGCGCGGCAGGCCCTGCAACAGCTCCACGCCGTTGAAACCGGCGAGGCCGATCTGGCCCGGCACGTCGATGCCTTGATCCAGCAAGTACAGCAAGCCGCCTGCACCGATCATGTCGTTGGAGTAATAGAGAAAATCCAGTTCCGGCGAGCGCTCCAGCATGGCCTGGGTCATCTCGCGCCCCTTGGCCAAGGCCGAGCCGCCGGAATAAAACTCGCGGTCTTCGATCTCCACGCCCTCTTTCGCCAACGCTTCGGTAAAGCCTTCAAACCGCTTCCGCGCGCGGTGGTCGAGCGGCATCTTGGTGCCCATGAAGCCGATATGGCGGTAGCCTGCCTTGAGGATCGCCTTGGCCATTTCGCGGCCGGCACGACGGTGGGAGATGCCGACCATCGCGTCCACTGGTTTGCCATCAGTGTCCATGATCTCAACAACTGGGATGCCGGCGCTGTTCAGCATGGCACGGGCGGCTTCGGTATGTTCAAGCCCCGCGATGATCACGCCGGAGGGGCGCCACGAGAGCATCTCGTACAGCACCTTTTCCTCCTTTTCCGGCTGATAGTCTGTGACGCCGACAACCGGCTGCAGCTCGGTATTTTCCAGCACCTTGTTGACGCCAGTCAGCACCTCGGGGAACACCATGTTGGACAGCGACGGGATGATCACCGCAACCAGGTTCACCCGGTTCGAGGCCAGCGCACCCGCGATTTTGTTGGGCACATAGCCCAGTTCCTTGGCGGCGCTCAGCACTTTGGTGCGCGTCTTCTCCGACACATCCCCGCGGTTGCGCAGCACGCGGCTCACAGTCATTTCGGAAACACCGGTCGCCTCTGATACATCGCGAAGGGTGAGCGGGCGCTTGCTGTCCGTTGTCACGTTATTGAGCCTCTTATTACTGCTGCATTCAGGTTAGCGCAGACATCTGCTGCTGCACAATGGAAACTGCGCGCGGCAAATCAGCTGCTGGCCCCGCCCATCCCATTGTGATCGCAGGACGGATTTGCTATCGCGTAAACATACGCGGCCCCGTGGCTCAACTGGATAGAGCAGCCCCCTCCTAAGGGGCAGGTTGCAGGTTCGAATCCTGCCGGGGTCGCCAAAATATCACCCATTATCAATGGATTGGTACAGATAGGCCATTGATATCTGGAGCAAGTGTTATGCTCGGTTTTTCGGGCCGATGCCTGCGCCGGCTTTAACCGCCAGCAATTCGTAGCAGTTGTATGGCTCTGACTCCGTCTAAGACCCATACCGGAAACTGGATCCGGCTTCCTGATTATTCATGATGTTCCGGGGAAGAAGGGGGCAGTCAGATTGTTCCGGATAGCCCGAGGCTGCGCGGGTGGCGCTGGGCAGCTCGCCAAAGCGGGCGCGGTAGAGCTGGGAAAAACGGCCCAAGTGGGAAAAGCCGCTGTCATAAGCAATAGAGCTGACCGGTGTTTCCGCGGGACGGGACAGCAGCAGGTACCGGGCCAAGTCCAACCGCAGATCGCGCAGGTATTCCACCGGTGTCAGGCCGAAATGCTGGCGAAAGCCTGCTTGCAGGGTGCGGATGCTGCAGCCGGCCTCGGCGGCGATGGCTGAGACGGTCAGCGGCTCAGCGGCGTTTGCATGGATATAGTCCTGTGCTCGGCGGATCTGCAGGCTGCTGCCTTGAGGCGTGCGCGGGGTCAGAAGATGGCGGATATTGCTTTGCTGGAGGGTCAGCAGGCCAAGTATCAGCTGCTCCTCAATCAGCTGCTGCTGCATTGCGCTCCAGTGGCCGAAACCGGCCCGGGCGTCGGTGGCGCGGGCACAGGCGATAAATTGCCTTGCCCAGCCCTGCAGAGGCCCGGTGCCGACCGGTGCCGCGGTGTCAAAGACCACCGGCTCGGACAGCGGCAGCCCGGCGGCGCGCTCGGCAAACCCGTGCAGTGCATCCCGGTCGATTTGCAGAAGCAGCATCTGGCAGTCGGCGTGCCAGGTCATCTGGGTTGCCCGTGTCGGGTTGAGCACGGTGGCGTGGCGGGTATCCGAGTCCACCGCTGCAGCACCGTTGGCGACCTTGGCGGTGCCGTTCAGCGGCATCTGCACGAGATAGAAATCATTCAGCTCGCCGGGGTCTATCTGCACGGCAGAGCCGTAGCTCAGGTAGTTGAGGGACAAGCTGTGCCCGGGCACATGGTTGTGGCGGGTGCCGAAACCGCAGCTTTTGCCGGCGGGCTGCAAGCGGTGGTCGCAGAACTTCTGGGCGACCAGGGTGCGGGCCTCGTCGATGTCGCGGCTGTGAAATTGCCGCCACGCGCGCAAGGGCTCGCGCTTGTATTCTGCCTGCTGCCTGGTCATCCGTGCAGCCTAGCACGGTTCCCTACTCAGGCAATCGCGCGGGTCTGCGCTATTTTGCGCATTCTGGATAATCCTTTTCCACCGCTGCCCCTAGGCTTCTTGATTGAGCGATAAGGGAGGAAACTATGGCTCTGGATCAGGGAATCACCAAGGTGACGGACGGGCTGGAGGGCTTGTCCTGGAATGTCGTGGGGCACACCTATACGCCCAAGCTGCACAGCGAAAACGCTTTCATATGGCACGCGGTCATTCCGGACGGCACCTTTGTGCCGCCGCACGTGCACCCCACCCAGGATGAGTGGATCACCATGCTGGAGGGCACGCTGGAGGTGGAATTCGGCGGCGACGTTTATCAGGCCGGGCCGGGCGATACGGTGCGGATGCCGATGGGAGTGGCGCACGGTATCTTCAACCGCTCCGGTGCTGAGGCCACCTGCGTGTTCGGGGTGGCGCCGTCGCGCAAGCTGTTCGATCTGTTCGGCGCGCTGGATGGGGTGACCGACCCGGAAGAATTGGTTCGGCTGTCGGCGCTGCATGAGGTGGAATTCCTGCCGCCCCCGTCGGAATAAGGGAGGCGGACATGGTAAAACGCAAGACGGTCGCCGTAATTGGCGGCGGCGTAAGCGGGCTGGCCGCGGCCAAGGCCTTTGCCGAAAAGGGGCATCAGGTTCTAGGCTATGAGCGCAGCCATGACTTGGGCGGCGTGTGGGAGCTTTCGCGCTCTTATCCGGGGGTGCAGACGCAATCTCCCAAGGAACTGTACTGTTATACAGATCACCCGATGCCGGAAGATTACCCGGAATGGCCCAAGGGGCCGCAAGTGCATGCCTATCTGCATTCCTATGCGGACAAGCATGATCTGCACCGGCTGTTCCAGCTGAACACCAATGTGCTGGAGATGGACCGGCGCCCGGACGGGCAGCCGGGCTGGCGGCTGGTGATAGAGACAGGCGGCGAGACCCGGGTGCAGGACGTGGATTTTGCCGTGGTTTGCACCGGGCAGTTTTCCGAGAAGAACATCCTGACCCATCCGGGGCAGGAGGTCTTCACCGCGCAGGGCGGGGAGGTGATGCACTCCTCTGAATATCTGGACCCGGAACACGCGCGCGGTAAGCGGGTGGTGGTGCTGGGCGGCTCCAAATCTGCCACCGATGTGGCGGTGAACGCGGCGCAGAACGGCGCCAAACAGGTGCATCTCGTTTACCGGCAGAATGTCTGGCGGGTGCCGTATTTTGTCGGCGGCATCAACTTCAAGAAGCTGCTCTACATGCGGGCGCAGGAGGTGCAGTTCAACGGCTGGGGCCGCAGCTGGCTGCACAAGGCCTTCTATGGCCTCGCCAAGCCGCTGATCTGGGCCAATTTCCGCGGTCTCGAGGCGCTGTTGAAGATGCAGCTGGGGCTGAAGAAATGGGACATGGTTCCCGATGTGCCGATCGAGAAAGACGTCTCCTGCTCGGTCCCGATCGTGACACCGGGCCTGTTTGAGGGCTTCAAGGACGGTTCAATCATTCCGCACCACACCACCTTCTCGCGGTATGAGGGTGATGAAATCGTGCTGGAAAACGGTGAGAGAATCGGCGCTGATTTGGTGATCTCGGCGGTCGGCTGGAAGCTGGGTATTCCCTATCTGGCGCAGCAGCACCTGGACAAGCTGATCGAGGCGGACGGCCAGTACCGGACCTACCGTCTGGCGGTGAACCCTGACCTGCCGGAGATGGGATTTGTCGGTTTCAATTCCAGCTTCTGCACGATTCTGTCGGCGGAGATGGTGGCAAACTGGCTGGTCCGCTATGCAGACGGCCAGCTGGCGCGGCAGCCCACGCGGGAGCAAATGGAGGACAACATCCAGATGATGCTCGATTGGCGCCGCAAGGAGCGTCCGGCGGCGCAAATCTATGGCGGGCTGTGCTCTGCGCCGTTCCATTTCAAGCACTTCGATGAGCTGCTGATGGATATGGGGGCAACGCAGTGGAAGCGGCCGAATCCGTTAGTGGAGCAATTCGCGCCGCCGGACGCCAGTGCCTATGGCCGGTTCCTGGCAACGGCACCGCAATATCGGGCGGCCTGAGGTCTGCCCCTGCGCCTGCCGGAAACGGCGGGCGCTCATACTTTCAGTATCGCGCGAAGACCGCGATTCTGCGTGCAGATTTTAGATTAGAGGGGAATGGTGCCCAGGAGAGGACTCGAACCTCCACGTCCATACGGACACTAGCACCTGAAGCTAGCGCGTCTACCAATTCCGCCACCTGGGCAGGTGTCGTGAGGAGGGCGTATAAGCGGAGTCGCAGGCAGCGTCAAATGGAAAATGTGCGTCCCTGGCGATTTTCCTGAAATTATGCCAGAGAACAGTTTTCCCGATTAATTCCAGTGTGTTGCCGGGAAGGGCCAGAGATCCACTCTTCAGGAATTCCGGGTGCCGGTTTGATCCTGCGCAAAGTGGCGGATTCGTAAAAGGGGCATAGGAAAGTCATGAAACAGATTGACCGCCTCCAAGCCCTTGGGCTGTTTGACAGCCGGGTGCCCCGCTACACCTCTTATCCGACCGCGCCGGTGTTTTCTGCAGCAGTTGGTGCTGCGGAGCAGGCCCGCGAGCTGCAGGCGCTGGATCCGGATGTGCCGGTTTCGGTCTACCTGCATATCCCGTTCTGCGAGCGGCTGTGCTGGTTCTGCGCCTGCCGGACGCAAGGAACCCAGACGCTGAGTCCGGTCGAGAGCTATATCGGCACGCTGGAGCAGGAGCTGAAGCTGGTGGCGCCGCTTCTGCCCAAAGGCTTGCGGATGGGGCGGATGCATTGGGGCGGCGGCACGCCGACCATATTGCCGCCCGCCTTGATTCACCGGCTGGCGCAGGCAGTGAAAGCGGTTTTTCCACAGACTGAAGACTGGGAGTTCTCAGTGGAGATCGACCCGACCATGGTCGACCGGGACAAAATCGCGGCGCTGGCGGAGGAAGGCATGAACCGTGCCAGCATCGGCATCCAGGACTTCGATGCGCTGGTGCAGCAGGCAATCGGCCGGGCGCAGCCGTTTGAGGTGACTAAGGCCTGCGTCGAGGATCTGCGGGCAGCGGGGATCAGTTCCCTGAATGCCGATCTGGTCTACGGCCTGCCGCATCAGACGCAGGCGCGGATGGCGGACACGGTGGAGAAGGTGCTGAGCCTGGATCCTGACCGGCTGGCGCTGTTCGGTTACGCGCATGTGCCTTGGGTGGCCAAGCGGCAGAAGCTGATCAAGGAAGAGACGCTGCCGGATGATCTGGCGCGCTATCATCTGGCCGGGCTGGCGGCGGAGAAATTCGCGGCGGCGGGTTTTGCCGCGATTGGTATCGACCATTTCGCCAAACCCGGCGACGGGCTGGAGGTGGCTGCCCGCACCGGCCATTTGCGCCGGAATTTCCAGGGCTACACCGATGACACCTGCCCGACGCTGATCGGCTTTGGTGCATCGTCGATCTCCCGCTTTGCCGGCGGCTACATCCAGAACGCCGCGGCCACGCCAGCTTATGTGCAGCGGGTTGAGGCCGGCCAGCTGACCGGCGCGCGCGGCCATGTGATGAGCCAGGAGGATTTGCTCCGCGGCCGTGCAATCGAGATGCTGATGTGTGAGTTCCGGCTGGACCGGACAGAGCTGCGGCAACGCTTTGGAGATCTGGCAGCAAGTCTGGATGCAGACCTGGCTCAGATCGCAGCCCGCTTTGGGGATCTGGTGAACTTGGACGCGGAAGCGCTGGAGATCCTCCCCGAGGGCCGCCCGCTGACCCGGATCATTGCCAGCAGCTTTGATGCCCATGTGCCGGAAGGGGTGCGTTACAGCCGGGCGTCCTGACTCCGGAGCGGGCAGCTCCCGCCTGTTCAGAGCCTCCTGCCGGAGGCCCTTCGCAGTTGGGCGTGGCACCGTGCTGGCGCACAGCGCGGTCATCCTCTCCACCGAACGCCGCTTGCCAGCACCGGGTCAAGGACTGCGGGTGCGGCGGCGGCTTGGTGCGGTTTAGCTTAGAGGCGCGGATGGGAAGTCAACAGTGGGAAGGGCTGTTCAAGGCAGGTGTTTCTTTGAACGGCTTTTGACGGGGCAGGCAGCGCAGCTGCCGGGCCCAAGGCGGCCAAGGGGCGCCGGCGCAGCCGGGGCACCTGCGGGCGCGGGAGTGCCACGGCTGCGGTTGTGTCAGCCGTCCTTTACCAAGCGGAAGCCCAGGTAATCCGGCGGCAGGCCGACGGCACAGCCGCCGACGCTGGCGTCGCGGATGAAGTCGATTACCACCGCACGGTGCCGTCCGCCGGTAATGCGGGCGCTGCAGTAGGGATCGCCGAATTCGAGGCTGCCATCCTTATTGACCTCACCGTTTTGCATGCAGCCGCTGGTCCATTCCCAGATGTTGCCGCCAAGTCCGGTTAACCCGTTGCTGTTGGCGCCGGGCTCGCTTTTCGGGTCCTGTGCCGGCCCCGGCAGGCCGCGCAGGGTGACACCGCGGGCGTATTGGCGCAGCCAGCGCTGGGCGGGGTCGCCGCCATCGGTTTCAACCGCCTCGTCGCCAAAGATTTCCGCTGCGGCCAGCTGCCATTCGGCTTCGTTCGGCAGGCGCCAGCTATGGCCGGTCTCCTTGGAATACCATTCAGCATAGGCCGTCGAGTCATGCCAGCTGACAAGAGTTTGCGGCTGATTGCCTTCTGCCGGGGTACTGTCCGCCGCCTTGCAGGCGCCCGCCGCCACACAGGCTGCGTATTCTGCGCCAGAGACCTGACGCTTCATAATCTCAAAGGCACCCACATGGCGCTGCTGTTCCGGGGGCACCACGCTTTTGCCATTGCGGTGAAAGTTTCCGATGGGGCGGTAGGCAATCGTGTCCGCCTTTATGAATACGGTCTCGGCCAGCGGTGCCGGATCCTTGGCCGCGGAAAACCAAAGTCCGGGAAGGCCAATGGCGGCGGCAAGCCCGGCGGCAATTAGCTCAGCTTTCATGTCAGCGTCCCCTCAAGGCAAAAACGGGCGGCCGCGTGCTGCGGCCGCCCTGTCCAGTTCCTTATCCGGCGAAAGGTCAGGCGCCGGAGTATTCGGTCGGGGCGACCACCTGTTCCATCAGGTCGTTGTTCCACTCGCCTTCGACCACAACGTGGGCCGTTGCGCCGAGGTTCACCGCCTCGATCAGGTTGTGGTTCACATAGGCATAGACGCCTGGCTGCAGGAACTCATAGAGCGCCGCCCCGGCAGAACCGCCTCGGATGAACCAGGTTTCCAGGTCGCGGTCCGGCACGTTGTTGAACTTTCCGGCTTCCCAGACCAGGTCGCCGTGGCCGCCGATCAGGTGCGGGCGGGTGTCGCGGTTGGCCTGGCTGTGCACGAACAGTACTTTCTCGCCCTGTTTCGCCTTCATGGCGTTCTCGCCAGTCAGAGCGCCAACCGCGCCGTTGAACACAACGTGACTGGGGATCAGCCCGTTCATGACTTCCAGCGTGTCCGGATAGCTTTCCCCGACGTCCTCATAGCGGAGGTAATCGCCGTTCTCGTCCTTCGGAATGTAGAATTCGTTTTCGCCGATGTAGTAGACGCGGTCGTATTTCACCGGATCGCCGTTGTGGTCTGACAGACCCCCGCGCGGCAGAACCATGATGGTGCCGGCCATGCCCGAGGCCACGTGCCAGGGGATCATGGGGCCGCCCGGGGCGCAGTGATAGACAAAGGTGCCGGGGCGTGTCGCCTTGAAGCGCAGCACGGTTTTCTCGCCCGGGTTTACCAGGGTCAGCGCGCCGCCGCCCAAGGCGCCGGTGGCTGCGTGGAAGTCGATGTTGTGCTGCAGCATGTTTTCCGGCGGGTTGATCAGGGTGAGTTCAACATAGTCGCCCTCATGCACCACCATCATCGGGCCCGGGATGGAGCCGTCAAAGGTCATGCCTTGCAGGTAGGCGCCTTGATCGACCTCGATTTCCTTCTCGATGATTTTCATCTCGAATTCGACGATGCGAGGTCCGCCCGGAGCAACCTGTTCGTGGTCATGCACGAAGGGCGGGGCGACCAGCTCGCGCTTGATGCGCTGGAGGCTCGACAGGTCGGCAGGCGCGGCGGCTTCGTGAACAGAGGTGCTTTCAGCCTTGGCGGCTTTGGCCAGTACAGGCAGCGCTGCTGCTCCGGCTGCCCCCATCAGTGCGGCTCTTCGGGTCAGCATGATGATCTCCTTTCAGTGTCCCATGTGCTGTGTTGGGGGGACCCTAGCGTCCGGTGCGGCGCGATTGGTTGTTCCCGATCAAACTTCGATAAGGTTGTTTGATGTCGAGATAACTGGTTTTTAAGATGCATGATTTCTCCCGGAACGATGGTGCCGGGGGCGCGGCCAAGCGCGCGAACTGCCGGCAAGTTTAATTGTTAAGGCCCGTTTAACGCGCAGCCTGCTATTCCGGGGGTGGGTGAAAATAGTGGTGGTGGATATGAGCGCACAGAGCAATGTGGCGCCCATTATCATCAAGAAGAAAAAAGTCAGTGGTGGCGATGGCCACCACGGTGGCGCGTGGAAAGTGGCTTATGCTGACTTCGTGACCGCGATGATGGCCTTCTTTATGCTGATGTGGCTGCTGAACGCGACGACAGAAAAACAACGCAAGGGGCTGGCGGATTACTTCTCGCCGTCAATTCCGCTGAGCCGGGTGTCCGGCGGCGGCAATGGCGCCTTCCAGGGTGACAGCATGTTCACCGAGGACATTCAGCCTCAATCCGGGACCGGGGCCACGGATATCAATCCGATGGATGCCCGGAAGGCACAGGGTGAAACCGGGGTGGAGTCAGACGAGAAGCGCGAGGAGCAGGATTCCAAGTTCCGCGCAATCGAGGAACAGCTGTCCGGGCGCGGCGGGGAGAGCATGGTGTCGGTCGCCATGGCTCGGCATATCCTGACGCGGGTCACCGACGAGGGACTGATCATCGAGCTTTTTGCCACCGAGGATATGCCGCTCTTTGAAGAGGGCCAGGCGGAGCCGAAACCGCTGTTCCGGGATCTGGTCAGGATGATTGCGCGGGTCTCGGAAGGTGTGACCAGCAATGTCGCGATCGGCGGCCATATCCGCTCTCATCCGGTTGTTTTGGCGAAGAATCCGGTTTGGGAACTGTCTCATGCTCGTGCGGATAAAACCCGCACTCTGCTCGAATCGGGCGGACTGAACGCGGGCCGGGTTCACAGGGTAACCGGCCATGCCGACCGCAAGCTGGCTGCCGGAAACCCGATGGCCGCCCGCAACGACCGGATCGAAATCATCTTTCTGCGCGAGTAAACCGCTGAAAACATTAGGGCTGGCGGCTGGCAGATGAGTCATATTTTATCTGTTAGCCGCCCGTTAATCGCTCCTGCGCTAGCTGTTGCATCCAGAATGATTAGATGCAGCAGAAAGGCGTGCTATGACCATTTCTTCGTCGCTGAATGCGGGCGTTTCAGGATTGAGCGCCAACGCCAGCCGGTTGGCCTCCATTTCCGACAATATCGCCAACTCCTCGACCCGCGGCTACAAACGGGTGCAAACTGATTTCCATTCCATGGTTTTGTCCGGTTCCGGAGGCACTTATTCGGCAGGCGGTGTGCGCACGACCAATGTCCGGCTGATCGACGAGCGCGGCCCACTGGTTTCGACCAATAACGCCACAGACCTGGCGGTGCGCGGCCGCGGCATGCTGCCCGTTGCCTCGATCACAGAGGTGGAGGCAGGCAGCAGCCCCTCCATGATGCTGACCAGCACCGGGTCTTTCCGGACTGATTCCAGCGGGTATCTGACAACGGAGTCCGGCCTGGTTCTGATGGGCTGGCCTGCGCAGGCTGACGGCACAGTGCCGGACGTGGCGCGGGATACCGCCGATGCCTTGGAGCCGATCCGCGTTGACCTGAACCGGCTCTCTGCGGAACCGACGACCGAAATCAGCCTGACAGCGAACCTGCCTGCCTCCGAAACCGATCTCGGCGCCTCCGGCGACCCGGTTGAACAGGTTGTTCAGTACTACGACAATATGGGCCGCTCCGAAGAGCTGACGATCACCTATACGCCAAGCGTAGCTACGCCGCCGGCAACCACCGGCAGCAACGAATGGACAATGGAGATTGTCGATTCCGCGACCGGCGCGACGGTTATCGGCGAGTACACCCTCACTTTCGATGACGCCAGTTCCACGGCCGGCACGCTGCAAAGTGTCGCTACTGTCACGGGCGGCGCCTATGACGCCACCGCCGGCTCGATCACCATCAATGTTGCCGGCGGGCCTGTGGAGATCAACATCGGTGTCATCGGCGAGCAGAGCGGGATGAGCCAGCTTGGCGAGGAATTCGTGCCGGGCACTACTGAGAAGGACGGCACTGCGGTCGGATCGTTTGTTGCAATCGAAATCAACGAAGCGGGAGAAGTCATCGCAGAGTATGATTCCGGCGACCAGAAGGTGATCTACAAGGTGCCGCTGGCCGATGTCTCCAACATCAACGGCATGCGCGCCCTTGATTCGCAGACCTACATGCCCACCGACGAATCCGGTGACTTCTACCTGTGGGATGCCGGCGATGGCCCGACCGGCGAAATCCTGGGATACGCCCAAGAGGAATCGGCGGTTGATGTCGCCACCGAGCTGACCGACATGATCCAGACCCAGCGTGCCTATTCGTCCAACGCCAAGGTCATCCAGACCGTTGACGAGATGCTGCAGGAAACCACCAACATCAAGCGCTGACGCGCTTGATGCTCCCTGACATTGGCTTCACGAAAGCAGGCTGAACATGTCTATTTATTCCGCCCTTAACAGCGCCATGAGCGGTCTGAGCGCGGCCGGCCGATCCTCGCAAGTGGTCTCAGAAAATCTGGCCAATGCGCTGACACCGGGGTACACGCGCCGGGTTCTGGATCTGAACAGCCCCGGCGCCGGTGTTCCCGGCGTTCAGGTCGGCAATGTCCAGCGCATGAATGATCCCGTGCTGATCTCCAACCGCCGGGTTGCCGAAGCAGAATACGGGGCCGCCAAGGCGGAGGCCGATTTCTTCAGCCGGATGTCCGATCTGGTGGGCACGGTTGATGATGAGATGTCGCTGGCGTCACAGCTTTCGGATTTCGAGTCGTCGCTGATCGAAGCGGTTTCGCGACCGGATTCGCAGCCCCGTCTGAATGATCTGGCAGTGAAGGCGAACACCCTGGCGGACTCAATCTCGCGCACGGCCGAAGGGTTGCGGGACCTGCGGATCAATGCGGACAGCGCGATCAGCAGCCAGGTTGACACAGTGAACCAGGCTCTGAAGGAAATTGAAAAGCTCAACGCCCGTATCATGGTGGTGGAGGCCGGCGGCATGGACGCCGTTGCAATGCAAGACCAGCGTGACCAGCTGATCGATCAGGTGAACGGGATCATTCCGGTCAATGCTGTCCGCCGCGGCAATGGCCAGGTCACGCTTTATTCCACTGGCGGGGTGATGCTGCTGGATCACAAGGCATCTGAGCTGAGCTTTACGCCGTCGCGGGATATCATGCCGCATATGACCTTGGGTAACGGCATGATTTCCGGTCTCCAGGTGAATGGCAAAACAATCGACACCAGTCCGGGCGGTCCGCTGCGCGGCGGCACACTGACCGCGCAGTTTGAAATCCGCGATGTCACAGCGGTGGAGGCCCAGGAGGATCTGGACGCCATGGCTGCCGATCTAATCGAACGGTTCCAGGACCCGGCGCTGGATGCCACGATCGGGGCCGCAGATGCGGGAATTTTCACCGATGATGGTTCTTTCTTCGATCCGGTGAACACTGTTGGCATATCCAACCGGATCGAGCTGAATGACCTGGTGGCTTTGGACGGCACAGGTGAGACCTGGCGGTTCCGCGATGGCCTTTACGCCGCGGGCCCTGGGGACCCGGGCGATTCAAGCCTGCTGCAGGCCTACTCCGACGCATTGAACACCACCCGCACGGTCTCCTCGGTCGGGCTTGGCACCGCAGACATGACGGCTGCAACGCTGAGTGCGAACCTGTTGTCCAGGTTTGCCCAAGACAATGAAACCGCAGCGCGTGCCTCGACTTTCGCCGCCACCAGTTTCAATGAGCTGAGCCAGGCGGAACTGGCCCTGGGCGTCGATACCGACGCCGAGCTGCAGAACCTGATGCTGGTTGAGAAGTACTATGCCGCCAATGCCCGTGTGCTCAGCGTTGTCGATGAACTTATGGAAACACTTTTGAGGATCTGACCCATGATTTTGAATTCATACGGCGATATGGCGCAGCACCTCTTTCTTCGCAGCCGCAACACGGAGCTGAAGGAAAACGTCACCACTCTGTCCGAAGAATTTGCGACCGGAAAATCGGCTAATCTGACCGAACGGCTGGGCGGCGATTTCACCTATCTGGCAGATCTGGAAAGCTCGCTGAACCGGATCGACAGTTATATGGTTGCCAATGGCGAGGTGCAGTTGTTTGCCACCGCCACGCAGGGCAGCCTTGAAAAAGTGAACAGCCAAGTGCAGGCGATGCGCAATGACATCCTGAGACTGTCGCCGGCCGTGGATGTGGAAAACGCGGAGCAGTTTGGCAGCCAGGCCAAGAAGAGGATGTCCAGTGCTATTAACCTGATGAACACCTCAGTTGGGGGGCGGACGATCTTTGCGGGCACTGCGACGGATACCAAGCCGCTGAACGACTCCGGCACGCTGATGACGGCCATCCTTGCGGAAGTGTCGGGGCTGACAACCAGCAATGACATCATTCAGGCCGTCAAGGACTGGTTCGACGACCCGGCCGGTTTCGACGCGGTCATGTACCGCGGCTCCACGACGTCGCTGCAGCCGGTTACTGTCGGAGAAGGGGAGCAGGTGACTTTGGGTATCCGCGCCGATGATGACAACCTCAAGCACACCCTGCAAAGTTATGTCATTACCGCTTTGGCGGATGAGCCCAGCCTCGGCCTGACCGATGACGTGCAAATAGATCTGGTAATCCAGGCCAGCAGCGAGCTGTCTGAAAGTGATGACCGGCTGGTGGATCTGCAGGCTGATGTTGGTTTCATCGAGGGGCAGCTTGAGGCGGTCAATACCCGCAACGAAGCCTCGAAAACCAGCCTGAGCATCGTCAAAAACAACCTGGTCTCTGCCGATCCGTATGAAACCTACACCAGGCTTCAGGAAGCACAGACGCAGCTCGAGGGACTTTATACCATCACCGCCCGCAGCTCTCAGCTGTCCCTGCTGAAGTATATCTCATGATGTTTTTTCTGCGTCTCTTCTTTGCGTGCCTGTTTCTGCTGCCCGCGGTGGCGCAGGCAAATACCATCCGGCTCAAAGATCTGGTGGAATTCGACGGCGTTCGCGGCAATGACCTGGTCGGCTACGGCCTGGTTGTCGGCCTGGACGGCACCGGTGACGGATTGCGCAATTCTCCGTTCACCGAAGAGATCATGTCCAACATTCTGGAACGTCTTGGCGTCAATGTGACCGGCGAGCAGTTCCGGCCCAAGAACGTGGCGGCGGTCTTTGTGACTGCCACCCTTCCGCCCTTTGCCCGCGTCGGCAGCACAATTGACGTGACCGTTTCGGCCATCGGCGATTCCAAGAGCCTGATGGGCGGAACATTAATCATGACCCCCCTGAACGCCGCGGACGGCCAGATTTATGCCGTCGCCCAGGGGACGATCCTGGCTGGCGGCACGGTGGCCGAAGGCGAAGCTGCCACGGTTACTCAAGGGGTGCCGACGGCAGGTGTTATTCCGTCTGGCGCCCGTGTCGAGCGGGAGATCGATTTCGACCTGGCCTCGCTGAGTTCCATGCGGCTGGCGCTGCGGGAGCCGGATTTCACCACCGCTGGCCGGATCGAACGTGCGATCAACAACGAGTTTGGCGGTAATGTTGCCCTGATGCGGGATTCCGGAACCGTCGAAGTCGATATCCGCCGCACCAATACCCGCTCAACTGCGCACGCGGTGGGCCGGATCGAGAATATCCTGGTCGAGCCTCAGCGCAAGGCACGGGTAGTGGTCGACCAGCGCTCCGGCACTATCGTGATGGGCAGCGACGTGCGCATTTCCCGTGTGGCGGTCGCTCAAGGCAACCTCACCCTGCGGATCGAAGAGACGCCGCTTGTTGTGCAGCCCAATCCGTTTGCGGATGGCGAAACGGTTGTCGTGCCGCGTACCGGTGCTGCCATTGAGGAAGAGGAGGGAATCCAACTTGCAGAAGTGCCGGAGACGACCTCGCTTTCGGAAGTCGTGGCAGGCTTGAATGCCCTCGGAGTGTCGCCACGGGACATGATCGACATTCTGAAAAGCCTGAAGGCCGCTGGGGCCTTGCATGCGGAATTTGTTGTTCGCTGACAGGTTCGGCAATCCTGGCAGGAAACAGCCCGGCTTCAACTGCTGAAGCCGGGCAATTTTTTTCTGGCTGCTAACCAATTGGTCCCGGCTTTCACTAGGCTGCCCCTGCAGAATAGGCAGTGTGCTTGGTCTTTGCTTGCAAACCCTGCGAAGCGCTGCACGGACAGGGATAGCCTCTTTAAGTGTTTGGAGCGTTAAGGGTTTTGACTGGTCCGAGAGACAGCTTTCTCGCACTTGGGCTCACCTGTGCGGTTGCGCAATACGGGGCCGGTAACGCCCCGCCGCTGGCCACGGTCTGAGCCAGAGGTCAGAGAAGCCGGCCGGGGCCATGCCGGACATCATGCAACTCCAGCCTGCTTCCTGCGGATATCCACGAATACGACTGCTGCCGGAGGCCGGAGTGCTCGCACAGCAAAAAGCCCGGGTCACACATTGTGCCCGGGCTCTTTGCTTGTTCGCGTATTGGAAAGTCAGGGGTAGTAGCTGCGCACAAGGGCAGTGGCGATCAGGCTCCAGCCGTCGGCAACGACAAAAAACGCCAGTTTGAACGGCAGGGACACGATGGCCGGGGGCACCATCATCATACCCATCGACATCAGTATCGCGGCGACCACCAGATCGATCACCAGGAACGGCAGAAAGACCAGAAACCCGATCTGAAAGGCGCGCGCAATTTCCGACAGCAGGAAGCTTGGCACGAGTGCGGACAGCGGCGCCTCCGGCACCGGGTCCATGCCCTGTGTTTCCGGCCTGAGATCCGCAATTGCGTAAAACGTGTCCGGATCCAGCCGGTTGGCCATGAAGGCCCGGAACGGCTCCAGGCTGCGCGAGATGGCCTCGCCCGGCTCTAGCTGCTCCTGCAGCAGCGGGCTGATCCCGCTGTTCCAGGCGTCGGTAAAGACCGGCTCCATCACGAAGTATGTCAGAAACAGCGCCAGGCTGATGATAAGCATGTTCGGCGGCGCCTGCTGCAGTCCGATGCCCTGACGCAGGATCGACAGGACAGTCACCAGGAACGGAAAGCAGGTGATCATGATCAGCAGGCCGGGGGCCAGGCTGAGCACGGTAATCAGCAGAATCAGCTGGATCGAGCGGGCTGAAATCGACTCGCCGTCTGCCAGCGAAAGGCTCAGTTCTTGAGCCAGGGCGGTCTGCGGCAAGGCCAGCAGAAGCGCTGAAACCAAGGCCGCCCGCACAAAGGTCGTGTGTGTCATCCCAAACCGCTTTGCAGATCGGCAATTTCCGTCAGGCGCACGGCCAGCTGTCCGGCCTGCTCTCCTTCCAGTTCTTCCAGCTGGCCACGGGCGACCAGCCGGTCCCCGACATAGAGGTCGACCGGATCTTCAACCCGCTTGTCGAGCGTCAGGATCGCATTTTCCCCAAGGCTGACCAAATCGCGGATCAGCGGCCGGGCCTTGCCGACCGATACAACCACTTCGACGGGAACCGAAACAAAAGGGTTGCTTGCGTCAGCGGCTTTCATGTTCAGATCGGCGGCGTCATCCATATTGGCTGTCCTCTTTCGCGTGATAGGTGAAGGCTTCAATCGAATCTTCGATCGATTCGAGAAGGGCGTTGCAATTGATTTCGCATTCGGTGCTGCCAACGCTCAGATAGGCCTGGCCGGAGGACAGCGTGCTGTCTTCCCGTACCGTAACCGGGACGGAAAAATTCTGCGGCAGGAGGCTGCGCACCGGTGCCCCTTCGCCGGGAGACACCACGATTTGCATCGGCTGGTCTGTCTGTCCTTTTGCCATTCCGGCAAGCTGGTCAACAATGTGATGGCCGAAGGAGGCTGCCATCGCATCCGGCAATATTGCGCTGGTCAGAACCTTAAACATCGGATCCAGCGAATCGAGCAGCTGTGTCTGCGCTTCGTGATAGGTAAAGCTCAGGTCTTCCAGCGAATTGGCCAATTCGGCCGAGATCCGGATGGTTTCCTGATCCTTGGCTGTCACTGCATCATCCCAGCCGGCGCTGTAACCTTTTTCAAAGGAGGCCAGCCGCTGTTCTTCTATGACTTCTTCGGAGACCGCTGCCACCGCAGGTTCAGCGGGCGTTTCAAATCCGAAGTCCTCAAGCAAATGCGCAATCGTCATCAAGCTTGCTCCTTATTTTCTTCCAGCCAGCCGCGCAGAATCTGAACGGTTTCCTCCTGCCGTTCCCCAATCATGCTGCGCAGGCGGTCGACGGGGTCGTCCATGCCGCCGCCCAAAGCCGGCAGTCCGGCGGCGCCCATCATGTCGCCCGTGCCCATGGCCGGCAGGCCGCCCATCGGTTCGAATTGCCCGGTTTCGTTGTTTTCGATTTCACCGTCGAGCGCGAGTCCCGCTCCAAGGTCCGGCGCAGTCATGAAGCCGTCGCCGCCTACCCCGGGCAACCCGGGAAGGTCACCGCCATCCGGGCCTGGCAGGGCAGCGACCGGAGCGGCCTGGTTCGAGAGGATCGGGCGCACTACGAAAAGGCCCAGGATCAGGCTGACAAGGGCCAGCGCGGCAATCTGGATCAGCGACATTGCGTCAAAGTAGAGGTTGTCGAAGAAGGAGGCGGTGGCCACCGTGCCCTTCGGCTCTACCGCCGGCAGCTCCATGGACTTGAGGGTAATAACGTCGCCTCGCTCCGCGTCAAAGCCGACGGCGGCGGAAATCAGCTCCCGCATGGCGGCCAGTTCGTCCTCCGGCCGTGGCTGGAAAACGCTTTCCCCGGCATCGTTGGTCACGGCGGTGCCGTTGACCAGAACCGCGACCGTCAGGCGCTTGATGGCACCGGGCCCCCTGAGGATCTCTTTTTCGGTTTCGGAGATTTCATAGTTGATCCGCTCGCGGGTTGCGCTGGTGTTGGCCTTGGATCCCTGGCCTGAGGCTGCATCACCATCCGGAATATTGGAGGCAACGGTGACTTCACCCGCCTGGTTGGTCGAAGAATCGGCGCGCTCCTCGACATCTGTGCTGACGGCGACACGGCTTTTCGGGTCTACGCGCTTTTCCCGGATCGATTCGGTGTCGGTTACGGTTTCAACACTGACCTCGACCACGGCATTGCCCTGGCCGACGCGGGCCTCGACAAGACGCATCACCCGCTCGCGAAGTGTCTGCGAACGGTCATCTGTGCCGGCGCCGGCTGCAGCGGTGGCATCCGCAGACCCGATCAGAGCGCCATTGGCGTCGATCACGGCTACGTTTTCCACCGCAAGACCGGTCACAGCAGAGGACACCAGGAAGCGGATCGCATTGGCTTGCGCAGGCGTGATCGGCGATCCCATCGGCACGATGGATACCGATGCGGTGGGTTCAACCGTGCGCTGGAAGGGATTTGAACCGGTGTTCGCAATATGCACCCGCGCCTGGCTTACATGCGGGCTTGCGACAATGGTTCGGGCCAGTTCGCCTTCTTTGGCGCGCCAGTAGGCGGCGTCGAACATCTGCGAGGTGGTGCCGAAACCGCTGAGCGAATCGAGCAGCTCATACCCTTTACCGCCGTTGGCCGGCAGGCCCTCGCTGGCCAAAGTCATCCGCAGTTCGTCACGCTGCGTCGACGGCACGTAGATTGAGCCGCCACGCACTTCATATTGGGTGCCGCGCTGTTCCAGCGACCGCACCACATCTCCGGCCGAGCCGCTTTCCAGCCCGGCATAAAGCAGTGTCATTGATGGCTTGCTAGCCACATGGGACATCGCAATGACGCTGAGAATCATGATTACCGTGGCACCCACGGCAATCAGACGCTTCCGCATGTCCATTTCTGCCCAGACATTCTTGATCTGCTGCACATTAACCTCCGTCGCACCGGCATTCTGTCCGGCGTGCAACCCTTTTGACGGATCGGCCTTAACATTCGGTTAGTTCCTCGCAGGTTATGAAGAAGCTGCACGACGTTTTAGGGATAGCCATGACAGACGCTGCAGTAGATACAGAAGCAGAAGCCCCGGCCAAGAAAAGCAAACTGCCCCTGATCATCGGGGTGGTGCTGGCTCTGGCGGGGGCGGGCGGCGGATTCTTTGCCGTTCAGTCAGGCCTTCTTCCCTTTGGTCAGAAAGCAGCGCCAGAACCGGCGCATGCGGCCGAAGAGGCGCCAGAAGGCGTGGACACTGGTGAGACGGCGGAGGATATCGCCAATCTCGCCTTTATCGAAATGGACCCGATTGTGATTACCCTGCGCAAAGCCAGCGGTATCAAGCACTTGCGGTTCCGCGCGCAACTTGAGGTCGACCTGGCGCACCAGGCCGAGGTCGAGAAAATCCTGCCGCGGGTTATCGATGTCCTGAACAGCTACCTGAGAGCACTGGAGCTTGAGGATCTGACTGATCCGATGGCTCTGCCGAAACTGAGAGCGCAGATGCTGCGGCGGATCAATATTGCCACCGGCCAGGGCCGGGTGCGCGATCTGCTGATCATGGATTTCGTACTGAACTAGGAGGACAGGATGGACATTATTGCTGATATCCTGCTTGCGGCCGGAGCGCTGGGCGCCGGATTCTATTGTCTGGTGCTGTCACGCAGGCTGAAGCGGTTCAATGACCTTGAAAAGGGCGTGGGCGGCGCGGTTGCCGTACTGTCTGCCCAGGTGGATGACTTGAATAAGTCGCTGCAATCGGCGCAGCAGGTGTCTGACGGCTCCAGCAAGGCGCTGCAGCAGCTGACGGGCCGCGCCGAGTCGGTGGCTCAGCGGCTGGAGCTGATGATGGCGTCCATGCATGACATCCCCGAGGCCGGAACTGCGGCCCCGCAAGCGGAACCCGCTGCGGAAGATGAAGCGATGGCCGCCGCCTATGAGGCCGACTCGAAGCCGGCCGCGGCAGATCAGGAAGAGGCTAAGCCCTCGGGCCTGATGTTTGTCCGCCATAACCGCAGCCAGAACCGGGTGGCGTAATGGCGAAGACGGCAACTAAATCCAAGCGCTTGCGGCGTGGCGGCACGCTGATGATGCTGGCGGTTCTGCTGATGGGCTCTGCCGCAGTGCGGCTGGGCTTGGAAGCCGGGCCTGCGATCGCCCGCGAAGTGGCCAGCCTGAAGGAGCCGGGCATCGAAGAGCCGGCCCACAAGGGAGAGCCGCAGCGCGAATCAATGCCAACCTCGGCTGAGCTGCAGACAATGCTGGCGGCCTTCCAGGAGCGGGAGCAGGCACTGGCCGCCCGCGAAGCGGAGATCCAAGACCGGATGAAGGCGCTGGAAATTGCTGATCAGGCTATCGACAGGAAGCTGGCGGCGCTGGAGCAGGCAGAGGAGAAGCTGCGCGCGACTCTCGCCCTCGCCGATGGCGCAACTGAGGAGGACGTGACCCGCCTGACCTCCGTCTATGAACAGATGAAGCCAAAGGAAGCTGCGGCCCTGTTCGAGGAAATGGATCCGGCATTTGCGGCTGGTTTTCTCGCCCGGATGCAGCCGGAGGCCGCGGCGGGAATCATGGCGGGCCTTAGCCCGGAAGCCGCCTATACCATCAGCGTCGTCCTGGCCGGGCGCAACGGTGCAGTGCCCAAGGAGTGACTTGGGCGCGCAAGCTTAGTCTTTCCTTAGGAAGACTCGCTTAAGCTAATAAAAACCAACGGAATTCGGAGTGGACCTATGATCGGGATTGTAGGCATAGTGGTGATCTTTGCCATGGTGTTCGGCGGATACCTTCTGGCCGGCGGCAAGATGGCGATCATTCTGAAGTCTCTGCCGTTTGAGATGATGATGATCGGCGGCGCCGCTGTTGGGGCGTTTCTGATTGCCAATGACATGGGCGGCGTCAAGCACACGCTCAAGGACATCGGAAAGGTGTTCAAGGGCCCCAAGTGGAAGCCTGACGACTACCGCGACCTCCTCTGTCTACTGTTTGCACTGATCCGAATCGCGCGGGCCAATCCGGTTGAAGTGGAACAGCATATCGAAGACCCGGAAAATTCCTCGGTTTTCAATAAATACCCCAAGATTCTGGGGGACAAGGAAGCCGTGAACCTGATCTGCGATACCATGCGCTCGGCGTCGATGAATTATGACGATCCGCACCAGGTTGAAGAAGTGCTGGAAAAGCGGATGGAAGCCAACCTGCACCACGCGCTGCACTCCAGCCATGCGCTGCAGACTATGGCCGACGGCCTGCCCGCCCTTGGGATCGTTGCGGCGGTTCTGGGTGTGATCAAGACCATGGGCTCGATCGATCAGCCGCCTGAGGTTCTGGGCAAACTGATCGGCGGCGCGCTGGTCGGGACATTCCTTGGCGTGTTTCTGTCCTATGGCCTCGTTGCGCCCTTCGCGGGCAAGGTCAAAGCCGTCGTCGAAGAAGACGCTCATTTCTACCAGCTGATCCGCGAGGTGCTGGTGGCCAACCTGCATAACCACGCAGCCGCGATTTGCATTGAGGTGGGCCGTCAGAATACGCCGTCGCATTTCCGTCCCGGCTTCTCGGAGCTGGAAGAAGCCCTCAAATCGGTGAAACAGGACGCAGCATGATCTGGCGAGCACTTGCCACGGCGGCCGTTCTTTTGACGGCCGGCACTGTCCAGGCGCAGACAGTCGTGACCCGCTCGGGTGAGCACAAGGGGTTCACGCGTTTGGTGATGCGCCTGCCAAACGGCGCGGACTGGTCGCTGACCCAAAGCGGATATACGGCAACTATCAACATTGACGCCCCTGAGGTGGTCTTTGACACATCCCGGGTCTTCAACCTGATTCCCCGCACCCGGTTGCAATCATTGGGGCAGAACGGCCCCGGCCAGCCGCTGCGGCTGCAACTGGGCTGCGAGTGCACGGTCACCTCCTATGTGCAGGAGGATGGCTACCTTGTGGTGGATATCCGGGATGGCGGTAAACCCGCACCGCAGCCGCAATACACTACGGCTAGCAGCATTCTTCCGATAACCACACCGGATACAGGCGGGGGCTACCGTTTCGGTTTTTCCCAGTCCGCCGCGGCGGACGCACGGATGGCGCTTGAAATGGCTGCCGCGGTTGCCGGGCAGTCAGAACCGGGACGCACAGTCAGGCCACAGGACAGCACCCTGGTGCCGAACCCGGAAGCTGCGCCTTCTGGGGCGGAGGAACAGGCGGCAGAGGATATTGTTCTGCCGTTGGATCGCAGCAGCGTCCCTTCAGCAGACGAAGGCGCTGCCCAAGGGATGCTGCCGGAGCTTACGGACGCCGGATTGCTTCTTAGTATGGAGGAGACTGAACGCGCTGCGGTGGTCAAGGAATCCGAGCAGCGGTTGCTGCAGCAAATCGGTCGGGCAGCAAACCAGGGACTGGTGAGCGTGGCGGCGGATGGGCCGCCAGGCGCCGGCACGGCTGCCGGCCTCGATCCTCTGGGCCGTACGGACCGGCCCTTGAATCCGCTGGACCACATCTCCGTTACTTCTGCAATCGACCGTGAAACCGGTTTGATGGCGGCCCTGAGCGACGGCAGCAATGAAGCCCTGCACTGTATTCCGGACAGGGACGTGGCGATCCACCATTGGGGCAATGAGAGTCCGTTTGCCGATCAGATCGGACCGCTGCGCAGCGCGCTGGTCAGGGAATTCGACGACGTCAACCCAGCTGGAGTTTACGCTCTAGCCCGGATCTATCTCTATTTCGGCTTTGGGGCGGAAGCCCGTTCTATGCTGGCGATGCTGCCGCCCGCGGAGCAGGCCAGCCAGGATGCGGCCTTGCTGGACGCGATGGCAGTGCTGATGGATGGCACGGATCTTCCGCCCCAACACCCGTTTTCGGGACAGCAAGCGTGCGAAAGCAACAGCGCGTTCTGGGGCGCGCTGGCTGACGGTGCGGTGAAGAAAAACGCGAACACCGATGCTATACAACAGGCGTTTTCCAAGTTGCCCACGCACCTCAGAGTGCATTTGGGTCCGCGGGTCAGTAAAATGTTTGCCGAAGCCGGTGAGCATCATGTCGCAGAAGCGGTGCTGCGGGCTGTGGACCGGACCGGAATTGAAGAAGTGCCGGAGATCAACCTTGCCGAGGCGGCGATTGCCGAACTTGCGGGCGACACAGAGAAAGTGGCTGAAGAGCTGACCAGCGAAGTTGCGGAGCGCACGGGGAATGCACCGGCTGCGCTGATTGACTTGGTTGCTCTCAGTGTGAAAGAGCGCAAGGCGTTGTCGCCTGATGTGCCGGACCTGATTGCCTCCTACGAGCTTGAAAACCGTGACACGGAGCTTGGCGTCGAACTGCGCAGGGCTCAGGTTTCGTCGCTTGCGCTGATGGGACAGTTTCACGAAGCGTTTCAGGAACTTAAGGGGCTGACGGAGCGGGATGGCCCAAGTGCGCGGGCTGCGGCGCTGGAGCCGTTGATGGTACTGCTGGCAGAACGCGCGGATGATGTGACTTTCCTGCAGTACGGACTGGTGTTCGCCGGACAGGCAACGGCGGCTGAGGCGGCTCCTGTCGCCGTGCCAGTGGCCCGCCGGCTGCTGGATCTCGGATTTGCCGACTACGCTCAGGAACTGCTCAACAAGCTGTCCCTGGCCCCGCAGGATGAAACCCGCCGCTTAATGATGGCCGAAGCCGCGCTCGCCCTGGACAAGCCGCACCGGGCGCTGGTTGAACTAATGGGGCTGGACGGCTCCAGGGCCAACCGCCTGCGCGCCGAGGCTTTGTGGCGCAACGGCGAATATGGCCGCGCCGGGGAGTATCTGCTGGCAGAGGATGAGAAAGACGCAGCCGCCCGCGGCTTCTGGCACTCGGAAGACCTGGGGGCGATAGAAGAAATCGAGCCGGAGGAAGGGGCGCAATTCGGCACAGTCGCCTCTGTCACAACCAAAATCGGCGAAACCGTCAAGGATCCGGACAGTTTGCCGCCGCTGGCTTATGCGCGGGCGCTGGTGGAGAGCAGCGAAGGGACGCGGGGCGGTATCGCCGATTTGCTCAACCAGATCGGCACGGCACAGGACGCTCCTGAAGAAGAACGGTGATCCGGAACTTTTTTGCTGCGTTCCGGCCGCCCCGCCCGGGGCGGCCTTTGCTATTCGCTGATAACACTTTGTCAACTGGCTGCTGGTAACCTGTTAGGCGGGTGAATCCTGATCTGGAACGGGCAGAATGCCGGAAAACAACTCGATACTTTGCCCGCAAGGGCTGCGTTCGCGCGCAACGCACGCTGTACGCGGGGCTATGGCCATCGCCAGTGCCCTTTTCACATTTCTCTTCAAAGACGCTACCCACCGGCCTGCGCCGCCAGATGCTGCCACGACGCTGGCCGTTGCGGGCGGGCCTGCTGACAGGCCGGCAGCCGGATGGCTGCTTTTGGTGCTGCCGCTGCGGCACCGGAGGGCCTTGGGCAGCCAGTCCCTGGCGGACTTCCCGTCTATCAATCAATTGAATGCATTCAAGAAATGGGGCCTGTACTGTGCCTAAGCTAACGACGGAACAAGTTTTCAGCCCTACTGTCCTGCTGGCGCTGGCGCTGATGGCGATCATCGTGATGATGATCCTGCCAATGCCGGCCTGGGTGCTGGACGTCGGGCTGGCAGCCTCCTTTGCGCTTGCCATCCTGATTTTCACCATCACCCTGTTCATTGAAAGACCGCTGGATTTTTCGTCTTTTCCAACGGTTCTGCTGGCGTCGCTGATGCTGCGCCTGTCACTGAACGTCTCCTCCACCAAGCTGATTATCGGCCAAGGCCATTCGGGCACCGATGCGGCCGGCAATGTGATCGAAGGATTCGCCCAGTTCGTCATGGGGGGCAGTGTGTTCCTCGGCCTGGTTGTTTTCGGGGTGCTTTTGATCGTCAACTTCATGGTGATCACCAAAGGCGCGGCGCGGATGGCCGAAGTGGGCGCGCGCTTTGCACTGGACGGGATGCCAGGCAAGCAGCTGGCGATCGACGCGGACATGTCCGCGGGCGCCATCGACCACCAGACTGCCAAGGAACGGCGCGAGCGTGACCAGCAGGAAACGACCTTCTTCGGCTCGCTGGACGGTGCGTCGAAGTTCGTCAAGGGGGACGCAATCGCTGGTCTCCTTATCACTTTGCTGAACCTCGTCATGGGGCTGATCATGGGGGTGCTGGTCCACGGGATGCCTGTTGGCAGCGCGTTTGAGACCTATGCCATTCTGACGGTCGGCGACGGCCTGGTCTCGCAGATCCCCTCGGTGATCATTTCCATTGCGGCAGCACTGCTGCTGGCGCGCGGCGGCACCACTGGCGCCACCGATATCGCTCTGTTCGACCAGTTCGGCCGCCACCCGGCAGCGTTGACCACAGTTGCGGTGCTGATGGTGCTGTTTGCGCTGGTGCCGGGCCTGCCTTTTATTCCCTTCGTGATCGGCGGCGGGGTTCTGGGCTATTCCGCTTTCCGGGTGGCCAAGAAGAAGAAGGACGATGCAGAAGCCGAGATCGAGGAAAAGATCGAGGAAGCCGCCGATCCGTCTGCCTCGCGGCCGCTGGGCGACATTCTGGATCTCGACGATCTGCATCTGGAGTTTGCGCCCGATCTGGTCAGCATGGTGCTGGATGAAGGCACCGGCCTGGACGCGCGGATCGCGAATATGCGGTCCCACATCGCAACGACATTCGGCCTGATCCTGCCGGAGATCCGGCTGACCGATCAGCACGATCTGGAGCGGGGAACGTATGTGATCAAGGTGCAGGGCGTCGAACAGGTTCGCGGCACTCTGCACCCCGATATGGTTCTGGCGTTGATGCCCGACAACCATGATGCGCTGCCGCCTGGCACTGATGTGACCGAGCCGGTCTATGGCGCGCCGGCGCGCTGGATTTCGGCCAAGGCACAGGAACAGGCGGCGCTGGCTGGCGCTACTGTGGTCACGCCGCCGGAAATCCTGGCGACCCATTTGCTGGAGATTATCAAGCAGAACTTCAGCCGCTTGCTGACGCTCAAGTCGTTGCGCCGCCTGCTGGATGAAATGACGCAGCTCTCCGACAGCTTCCGAGCCGAGGCAAACCGCAAGCTGCTGGATGCGCTGGTGCCCGACAAGGTGCCGATGGACACGCTGCACGCTGTCCTGCGGCTGCTGCTGGAGGAGCGGGTGTCTATCCGCAACATGCCTTTGATCCTGGAATCGATTGCAGAGGCACGTCTGCACACCACGCAGCCTGAGCTGATCTGCGAGCACGTGCGCCAGCGCCTTGGGTTCCAGCTGGTGGCTGAGATGAAACGTGAGGATGGGACCATTCCGCTGATCCAGCTAGCGCCGGAATGGGAGGACAAGTTCTCAACCTATCAAGTCGATGCGCAAGGTGCGGGGCTGGACATCGCGCTGCCGCCGGATCTGTTCAACCGTCTTGCTGACGGGCTGAGCGACAAGCTTTCGACGATCACCGATCAAGGTGTGTTTGCCGCGGTGGTGACCTCGACCCGCCGCCGCCGCTATCTGAGGACGATTCTAAAATCCCGCGGCATCACCAATCCAGTGCTGTCCTTCGAAGAAATCGGCCTGGAAGCACGGCCTGCGCTTGTTGGCATGGTGCAGGCATGAACCTGGACTTCCTGCCGCCAGAGCTGGTTCTGATGCTGGGGGCAGGGTTCTGGCACGCCGCCATTGTGTTCCTGAGAGTGGCAGCGATGGTGTCGGTGTTGCCTGCAATGGGGGAGCTTTATGTGCCTGCGCGGGTTAAGCTGGCAGTGGCCGCAGCCTTTACATTCGTCGTGGCACCGGCTCTGCCTGCATTTCCTGAACCGGACAACGTGCTGGCCTACGCCCGCTTTGCGGTGACCGAAGCCATAATCGGCCTGGCCTTGGGCATCGGCGTCCGGATCTTTGTGCTGGCGTTGCAGACCGCTGGCACGATGGCGGCGCAAGCCACTTCGCTGTCGCAGGTTCTGGGCGGCATCGGAGCAGAGCCGATGCCGGCTCTTGGCGCCGTTCTAATGATCTCCGGCGTGACCCTCGCCACTATGATGGGGCTGCATGTGCGGGTTGCGGAACTGCTGATCAGCTCTTACCGGATGTTTCCGGCAGGCCAGTTCCCGGTTGCTGCCGGACTGACAGAGTGGGGTGTTTTCCGGGTTTCGCAAAGCTTTTCGCTGGCGTTCACGCTGGCAGCTCCGTTTGTGATTACCGCGGTGATCTATAACTTGACCCTTGGGGTGATTAACCGTGCAATGCCTCAGCTTATGGTGGCGATGGTCGGCGCACCGGTGATCACGCTCATGGGGCTGTTCATCCTGATGGTCGGCAGCCCGGTGATCCTGGATGTCTGGTCCCGTGCCTTGATGACCTTCTTTGCAAATCCAGGGGGCGGCATGCCATGAGCGGCCAGGACGACGACTCAGACAAGTCATTTGAGCCAACGGAACAGAAACTCCGCAAGGCCCGGGAAAAAGGCGAAGTTGCCAAATCCACCGACCTGTCGGTGGCAGCGGCTTATCTGGGCCTGATCATTGCGTTCTACACCGCGGGCAGCGGCAGCGTTGAGGGGATCGGCACTGCGCTGATGACCTACCTGGACCAGCCGGACCGGCTGGCGCCGCTGTTTTTTGAAGGCTCCGCCGCAGCGCCGGTGGGCGAGTTCATCGGAAGCGCGTTCCGCCCGGTACTGCCTTGGTTTCTTGTCCCCTTTGCGATTGTTCTGCTGTCGATTGTCGGGCAGCGGGCGATGGTCTTTGCGCCAACCAAACTGGAGCCGAAACTGTCGCGCATCTCGATCATCTCGAATGCCAAAAACAAGTTCGGACGCGCCGGCTTGTTCGAGTTTTTCAAGAGCTTCGTGAAACTGACGCTCTATTCAGTGTGCCTGGGGGTCTATCTGTCCCACAGGTTGCCCGAGATGATCGCCTCTTCCGGAACCGGCCCGCAATCGGTGGTCCTGATGCTGGCGCAGCTTTCGATGGAGTTCCTGTTTCTGGCGCTCATCATCGCGCTTGCAATCGGGATCGTCGACGCTGCCTTCCAGCACGCCGAGCACCGCCGGAAGAACATGATGTCGCGCAAGGAAATCCAGGACGAAATGAAGGATGCAGAAGGCGACCCGCATATGAAGAACCAGCGGCGCCAGCGCGGCCAGCAGATCGCGATGGGACAGATGCTGGCGGATGTGCCCAAGGCGGATGTGGTGGTCGTCAACCCGACGCACTATGCGGTTGCCCTGCAGTGGAGCCGCGAGCCCGGCGCTGCCCCGGTCTGTGTTGCGAAGGGCGTCGATGAAATTGCCGCGGCGATCCGGCGGGTTGCCAATGAACACGGGATTCCGATCCACAGCGATCCGCCGACTGCTCGGGCGTTGCACGCGGCGATCGAAATCGGCGATGAAATTTTGGAAGAGCATTACGCGCCGGTGGCTGCGGCAATCCGTTTTGCCGAGGAAATGCGCCTGCGTGCCAAAGGGAAGGTGACATGAAGCAAAAGATGCTGGATCAGATGGCAGCGGTGACCGCGGCGAAATATATGCAGGAGCACGCCAAAATTCAGCCCGTGCTGGCCCGGGAAGCGGAGCTGCGCGGCCAGCTGACCAAACTGAACGTGCAGGTGCAGGCTGCGCGCGAGCAGACCGATGGCGATCATGCGATGAAGGCTCTGGGAGCGGATCTGCTATGGCAGGGCTGGCATACGCGCACCCGGCGGCAGCTGAACCAGGAGCTGGCCAAGGCAACTGCGCAAAAACTGCGGAGCATGGACCAGCTGCGCAAGGCCTTCGGCCGCAAACATGCGGTTGAAACGATGGCCGCAGCTGAACGCAAGCGGCACAAGGCAGAGCTGGCCAAGGCCCAGATGGCCCGGCTGCTGGAAGGCTGAGGTGCAGACATCCGTACCTGGCAGCAAGAAGCCGGCCTCAAGAGGCCGGCTTTTTTAGTTTGAACCGGTGTGCTGCAGTCAGACGTCCTGCCGGGAAATCTCCATGATCAGCACATCATACACACCCTTGCCGATGTGTTTCTGCGCAGCCTCGCGCAGGGCGGTGCGCAGCGGCTCCAGCACATCAGACCGGGTGAAAGCGCCGCGGAAGCCGCCCATGTTGGCGTGGTCGAAGAGGACTTGCAGGAAGACATCGCGCAGTTTTGGCTCTAAGGTGCGGACTTTCTCACCGGTGCCTTGCTTGGCCTCCAGGCTCAGCGACAGCACTACCAGCGAGGTCAGTTGATCACGCTCCACAACAGGCACGACAAACTGATTGCTGATCTTGATGTATTCGCGCTGGTTCTCTTCGCCGTCTTCAGCGATTTCCTCTGCGGTTTCCTCGGCGGGCTTCGCAGCGCTGCCGGGTTCGGCAGCATGCTTTTCTTCAGGTGCGGGCATCAGCATAATACCGGCACCTATGCCGCCTCCGGTTCCGAGGATCAGCAGGATGACTGGCAGGAGTTTCGACAGCATAGCAACCCTCAGAACGGCAGGACAGCGTCAAGCAGCTGCTGGCCGTAGCGCGGCTGCTGGACATCGGTGATCTGGCCGCGGCCGCCGTAAGAAACGCGCGCCGAAGCAATCTTGTCATAGGTGATTTCATTCTGGCGGCTGATGTCCTGGGGCCGGACATACCCGGTCACAAGCAGTTCGCGCAGTTCGAAGTTCACCCGCAGCTCCTGGGTGCCGCTGATCGCCAGTACGCCGTTGGGCAGAACGTCGACAACGGTGGCCGCCACCCGCAACTCCAATTTCTCGCTGCGTTTCACGGAACCCTTGCCGCCGGCGGAACTGGAGCTGCCAAGCTCCACAGCGTCTGCCGAAGTGGCGCCTTCCGGCAATTTTCTGTCCAGCCGCTGCGGCAAGCCCAGAAGCTGAGGCATGTTCAGGCTTTCGGACCCCGACCGCGAACGCTGGGTGTCGTTGGAGATCTCTGCTTCTTCGTCGATCTCGATCACCACCGTCAGGATATCCCCCCGCTTGATCGCGCGGCGGTCGCCGAGCAGCGATTGCTGCGAGCCGCTCCACAGCGAGGAGCCGTCAACGGTGCGCCGGTTTTGGGTCTGCGCGGGCAGCCCTTGGTACAGCATCGCCACATGCTCCTGGCTTTCATTGGCAGGGGTGAAGGAGGGCGGCTTGCCCAGGTGGTCCATCCGGCCGCAGGCGCCTAGAAAGGCCAGCCCGAAAAGCAGCGGTTTGACGGGGGAGAATTTCATAGTCATCAGTTTACCTCGACGGAGCCGTCTTCCTTGACCCGTCCGGTGACGGTGGTGCGGGAAGAGAGATTCATGACCCGGACAGCTTCACCAGCGGCACCGCGGCCCAGGGCACGCCCTTCCGCGGCAATGGTCAGCACGCCCTGACGGAAGATCAGGGTGACCAGGTCGTTACGTTCAACAATGGCCGGCGGGCCGATATCGCCGGGCCGCAAGGGCCGCCCGGCGTAGAGAGAGACACGTGCTTCCATGCCTGTAACTTCTGCCGGGTCCGATAGCGCCCCGAGGATCTCGCCCTTTTTGAGCGCCAGGTCTTCGGGGTTCACGATTTCCTTGGCGCGGATTGTCCGCAGCGGGATCAGGTAGTCCGCCCAGGCAGGCGGAGCGCACAAAGCAGCGGCAGTGAGGCAGGCAAGAGCAAGTTTCATCAGCGCACCTGTGTAGTTGCACCCATCATCTGGTCGACAGCCGAGATGACCTTGGCGTTCATTTCATAACCGCGCTGGGCTTCGATCAGCTCCGTCACCTCGCGCACTGCATCGACCGAGCTGCCTTCCAAATAGCCCTGGCGCAGGGTGCCGAGCCCGTCTTCGCCAGCGGTGGATACAGTGGCTGCGCCCGAGGCTTCTGTTTCGGTGAACAGGTTGCTGCCGATTGCCTCAAGCCCCTTGGGGTTGGTGAAGCCGGCCAGGGTGAACTGACCCAGCAGCTGGCCCTCGGGAGAATCCGCGAAGTACCCGTAGACTTCGCCCTCGGCATTGATCGAAATGCTGGTGGCATCGTCAGGAATGGTGACTTCCGGCGACACTGCGAAACCGTCCGAGGTCACGATCAGCCCTTCGGCCGAGCGTTTCAGCGCGCCGTCGCGGGTATAAGCGGTCTGGCCGGAGGGCAGGGTCACCTCCAAGTAGCCCTTGCCGTCGATGGCGATATCCAAGTCGTTGTTGGTCTGCTGCAGCGCCCCCTGTGACAGATGCACGGACACAGCGGCCGGGCGCACACCAAGGCCAACCTGCACGCCGGTCGGCAGCACGGTGCCGTCCGAAGCATTCACAGTTCCTGCGCGCGAAATCTGCTGGTAGTGCAGATCTGCGAACTCGGCGCGGCGGGCGTTGTAGGCGGTGGTGTTCATGTTGGCGAGGTTGTTGGAGATAGTCTCCACCCGCAACTGCTGGGCGCTCATGCCGGTTGCTGCGATCTTGAGGGCACGCATCTGGATTCTCCTAGGACTTGATCAGGTTTTTGATGGCATTGCGGATGCGCTCGTCTTCTGCTTGCAGAAAGCTCTGGCCCATCTCATAGGCGCGCTGCACTTCGATCATCCGGCTGACTTCGGAAATCGCATTGACGTTGGAGCCTTCAAGAAAGCCCTGCAGGACCTTCGAGTCGAAGTTCTCCTCAATGTCGCCCTCGACGCGGAACATCACACCGTCCTCGCGCACAAGCGTGTGTTTCTCGACCGGTTTGAACAGGCCGAGCTGCCCCAGAAGGCGGCCGTTTGCGCTCAGCGAGCCGTCCGCGCCCACTTCGATCTTGCCGGCATCCGGCGGTACAAAGACCGGCGCGCGGCCTGCATCCAGCACCCGGTAGCCGTCCATTGTCACCAGATCACCGTCTGCATTCGGGGAGAAGGCGCCGGAGCGCGTCAGCCGCTCCCCCTGGGGGGTTTCGACCATAAAGAAGCCATCCCCTTCGATAGCAAAATCGAAGGTACCGCCGGTATTCGTCAGCTGCCCCTGCTGCATCGAAGTGTTGAAGATATTGGCACGCGACATCGACAAGGACGGCTGGCCGGGCGAGGATTGCACGAATTCCGAGAAGATCAGCCCTTCCTGGCGGTATCCGGTCGTCGCGGAGTTTGCGATGTTGTTGGCAATGACGCGCATTTCCCGCATCAGGCCTGACTGGCGTGAAATGGTGGCGTAACCTGCGTTTCCCATTACGAGCCTCCGGCAATCATTGGAACAACGTGGCCGTCGAAAAAGGCCACCAGAGTTTGTGTCATGAAGCCCATTGTCATCCAGAACACGACCAGGATCGCAGTCAGCTTGGGCACGAAAGTCAGCGTCATTTCCTGCACCGAGGTCAGCGCCTGAAACAGGCCAATGGCCAGACCGACCACCAGCGCGACGACCAGGATTGGCGTCGCCATGGTGACAGCGGCCCAAAGCGCCTGGCGCAGCGTGTCATAGAAGAGGCTTTCACTCATCATGGCTTAGACCGGCATCCTCAGGATTTCCTGATAGGCCTCGACGACCTTGTTGCGCACGGTGACAGCGGTTTCGACCGCCAGTTCGGTCTGCGCCAGCGCCTGCACAAGCGCATGCGGATCAGCTTGCGACGTCATCGCCTGCACCGAGACTTGCTCGCTGTTCTGCAGGGCCGCAGTAAAGTTTTCAAAGCTCTGCTTCAGTTGGGCGCCGGCACCGGTGCTTTCATGATTCGGGTCAGCTTTGGTGGCAGGGCGGGCGGCGGCATAGCCGCTGGCGGCGGAAAGGCTGCGAATATCCATTCTGGATCTCCAAAAATTTCAGTTAGCGTCTCAAAAGTTCCATCAGCGAGGCAGACATAGACCGGGTCTGCTCGAACATTTTCAGGTTAGCCTCATAGCTGCGCTGGGCTTCGCGGGCGTCGGCGATCTCGATCATCAGATCCACGTTGGAGCCTTCGAAATGACCGCTTTCGTCAGCCAGCGGATGCGACGGGTCATAGACTTTTTGCAGCTCGCTGCGGTCCAGGGTGACCCGGCCGGTGCGCACATGCTCCACATCTGTCCGAAGTTCGCGCACCGATTCGAAAGGCACTGCCTTGCGGCGGTATCCCGGCGTGTCGGCGTTTGAAATGTTCTCCGACACATGGCGCAGGCGCGCGGCTTGCGCCTTGAGACCGCTGGCAGTGACGGAAAGGGCTTTGGAAAATTCACTCATCTCTCATGCCTCCTCAGGTTTTGCCCAGGCTGGCGCGCAGGATATTCATGGAGGATTTGTAAATGGCCATGGCACGCTTGTGCTGGCGTTCCGTATCAACGCCTTTCAGCAGCTCCGCTTCGACGGAAACTGAGTTGCCATTGGGATCGCTGCCGGTTTCGTCGGAAATGACCGCCCAGTCCATCTGGCTGCCTGCGTTGCCGTTCAAATGGCTGCCGCGGGTTGCGATCATGCTGTTTGGGCGGGCGCCTGCAGCAAAGACTTCCTTGAAGGGCTTGATATCTTTGGCGTGGTAACCGGGCGTATCGGCGTTGGCGATATTCTGGGATACCAGTGCCTGGCGCTTGCCGGCATGGGTCGCCATGGAATAGGCAATCTTGAATACGTTCAATTCTGTGAACACCAGGGCTTCTCCCTTGATCGATTTCAATCAAGGCTTAACCCCGATTCCTTTAGAAATTGTTTTCAGGACACCAATGGAGAGCGCCGCCATGAAAGCAGAGCTGCAAGCACTGACCCGTCAAATTGCCAGCAAGCGCTTGGCGACGCAGATGGGCCGGGTGACTGGAATCTCGGGCGGGGAGATCGAAATCGGCGGGCTTGCTTCGGCTGCCCGGATTGGTGACCGGCTGGTGTTGCGCCGCGGTTCGAACGATGAGCTGCACGGCGAAGTCCTTAAGATCAGCGGTAATAATATCAGCATGTTGCCTGACCGGGCCCCGGATGGCGCCGCAATCGGCGATGCGGTTCTGCTGCATCCGTCGCCGGAGTTTGCGCCCAGCGATCATTGGATCGGCCGGGTGATCGACCCGTTCGGCGAACCGCTTGACGGCCGCCCGATGCTCCCGGGTTCCGTACCACGGGATCTGATGGCGGCCCCGCCCAAGGCCGCAGGACGGCGCGGCATGGGGGAACGGCTGCCCACCGGACAGGCCTTGCTGAATACGATTCTCCCAATTGTGCGCGGCCAGCGCGTGGGTCTTTTTGCAGGCTCCGGGGTGGGGAAGTCCTCACTGCTGGCCAAACTGGCGAAAGCCATGGAAGCGGATGTGGTGGTGATGGCTCTGATCGGCGAACGCGGCCGCGAGGTGAACCACTTTGTCGAAGAGGTCCTTGGGCCCGAGGGCATGCGCCGCGCTGTGGTGGTGGCGGCGACATCTGATCAGTCGGCGCTGGTCCGGCGCCGCTGCGCTTGGGCCGCCATGACCGTGGCGGAACATTTTCGCGACCAAGGCAAGAATGTGCTGTTTTTGGCAGACTCGGTGACCCGCTTTGCCGAGGCGCACCGGGAAATCTCTGCGGCCTCGGGAGAGGCGCCTGCGCTGCGCGGCTACCCGCCTTCGGTGACGCCGCTGATTACCGGGCTGTGCGAACGGGCTGGTCCTGGCGGCGATGGGCAGGGCGACATCACCGCTGTTTTCAGCGTGCTCGTGGCCGGCTCCGATATGGATGAGCCGATTGCCGATATCCTGCGCGGCGTGCTGGACGGGCATATCGTGTTGAGCCGGGAAATTGCAGAACGCGGCAGGTTCCCGGCGATCGACGTGTCGCGATCGGTGTCGCGCAGCCTGCCTGCCGCGGCCACGGCCGATGAAAACGCTGCGATCCAGGACGTGCGCAAATACTTAGGCGCCTATGAGCAATCCGAGGTGATGATCCGGGCCGGACTGTATGCTGAAGGCAATGACGCTGTGCTGGACCAGGCTGTAAAGCTTTGGCCCGAGCTGGACGCCTTCTTCGGCCGCGAAGACCCGGAAGGCATCACCAGCAGTTTCAACCGCCTGCTTCTGCTGTTGCGCCGCGCCAAGGCGGGGCGCTGAGGCGCGGCTTGATTATACAAAGAATGTGATAATCGGCGCTGGCCAAGGCTTACAGCGCCGTTTTCAGACGGCCGGTTTCGCGGATCGTACTGATCAGCTTGGCAGCAGAAAAGGTATTATGACTGAGGGGCTGCTGAGCTCGAATCCAGCGGCTCTTGCCCCGGACCAGATTGCTGCTGACCCGTTCGCCCATCCCCACCAAGCCGCGGAAAATAGCGATGTTATGGCTGCCGGTTATCGCATGAGGCCGTGATTGAATTTGTCCATTCGCCAGGCAGGCCGATCTGGTACGGAGGAGACGGCAGACCCTTTGCAGTTGCGAACAGCTCGTTCAAAGTGGGCTGTTCAGGCCCGTCGGCCCACTTGCTGACTGCTGAGGTGCCGATCTCTGCAAAGATGGGCCTGTCACGTCTACGCAACAATGAAGCCCTCAAGGATTGGGGCGGCTCGCCACCGGTGTTTCTGAGGGATTGCACCTGCTTGGTGCCGGCCAAATCTCGCATTACCCAGGCGTCGCTAGCCTCGAGCGGCCGTCGCGGGCCAAACCTTAAAACCTCACTGAATTGCGCTGTGCGGCCATCGCCAAGGCGGTTGGTCAGAGCGTTACCGGCTTGGTCTCCTTCTTGGAGGGCCCGCTTTAACAAGCCCTCTTGGAGTTATCCTCCTCCATACGTAAAGCGCCGGGCGCCACGCCCAAAAAAAACCGGGGATCGCTGATCAGATCCCCGGCCTTCTCTAGCGCTGATGATGTTTCCAAGAAGTCACACCCGCGCACACTTCAGCGCTGAATTCCGGGTGAGAACTTCGCAAGGTTTATCTCAGGCGGCGTGCAGTAGTTTCCAGCCCGCAATTCCCCCTGTCGGCGAGAGGGGCTGGAAGCTCATGACGGCCGGACGGCAAACAGACGGTCTTCGCGCGCCAGCAAGGTGCGCAGCGCTTTCAGGCACCGGTAGTGGTTGTTGCCGATCAAGGCGTCCGTTGCTTCTGCCAGCGAGGCGCGGCTGTCGGGGTCGGTGAACACTTGGCTCAGCTCCTCGATCCGGCGCAGCATCGGCAGGCGCTCTTCCTCGGGGTCGGCATCGCCGGACAGAATCAGCTGCGCGGCATAGCAGACCCGGCGCACCGGTGTATTGGCTTCTTCGGGATGAATGGCATCGCGCAGGCGCAGAATGTTGGCATCCGGGGTTACAATGGAGAGGCGGCTGCGGCGGTCGCCGTTTTCAATCACCGCGCCATTCACAAGGACACGCTCCTTGGGGGCAAGTTTCAGGACAAGTCCGCTCATATTCAGGAAGCTCCGCTGCGGAGGCCACGCATGATGGCCGTATTGATTTCCACCAGGGGCCGAACATTGGCCTTGCGCTGAAGCACTTTGCTGGTGTGCTGTCTCGTGAATTCCGCCAGTTCAAACAGATTCAGCTTGAGATCATCCGGCAGAGCGTTGCCTTTGGACGCGAGATCCGCAGTGAAAATGGACCAAAGCTTTCGGTTATCATTCAATGCAACTGCAAGTTCATTGAACCCGCCGCGGCCTTTCTGCGCCGCCGTGATCAGCTGGCGCGTGACGCGGGCGACCACCTCATACTCGAAATTCTTAGCTGTCCGGGTCGGGGACTTTGCCGCCGAGTAGGCACTCTTCGCCTTCAGAAGGGCATTCACGTGTTTTCCTAACGTATTATTCTTCAGGTTCTCTGAGAGGGAAGACCGGGGCGCTATCAGCGCCCCGGGTCAGGCTGTTAACGGAACAGCTGCTGCAGGGTCGATGGCGCCTGGTTCGCGATGGTCAGTGACTGCACCGCCAGCTGCTGCTGGGTCTGCAAGGCTTTCAGTCGCGCAGACGCCTCTTCCATGTTGGTGTCGCTCATGGTGCTAACGCCCGATTTCAGCGAGTCCGTCAGTTTCGAGACGAAATCGTTCTGGTCGGTCAGGCGGTTGGCGTCGGCACCCAGCTGAGCTGCGGAGTCGATTGCAAAGGACAGGGCCGCTTCGATTTCAGTCAGAACGGTTGCCGCGTTGGTCGAGTCGAGGGTGGTGGCCAGAATGTCGCTGATCGAGGTTGTCGCATCGATGTGGGCAACTGCGATCACGTCGGTACCTGCTTCGAGACCGCCCTGAACTTGCAGTTGGGTCGCACCCGAAACGTCCAGCAGGTTGGCACCGTTGAAGGACGCCGAAGAGATGATCGAGTCGATCTGTTCCTTTTTCTTGGCCAAGTCGTTTGCGATCTTGTTGTGGTCCACGTTCTGGGAAACACCTGCAACGGTCAGCTCGCGCATTTCCTTCAGCGTTTCCACGATCTGCTCCATGCCAGAGGAGGCAACAGCGACGGTAGCCTCACCGAAATCCAGAGCATCGGAGACGGCTTCAAACGCTTGAATGTCCGATTCCATCGACTTGGAGATTGCCCAGACAGCGGAGTTGTCCTTGGCTTTGCCGACCTCTTTACCGGTCGAGATCTGGTTCTGGGTTTCTTCCAGGTTGTTGTTCACAGTCTTCAGAGTCTGCAAAGCAACCATTGCGCCGTTATTTGTCAGAATGCTGGTCATAGCTTTTTCCTTTAGCTGCGGGGCGCTTTGGCCCCTTTATTCTGTGCCCCGGCGGGGCGTTGGTTGACGTCTTTCTGACTGTGCGTTCCGCCGTCTGGCTTCCGCGCCACCCCTCATGAGGTGCAAGGCGACTTTGGCGCAGGAGTTGCTAAGGGAGTGCTAATGCCGGGATTTGGATTTTTAGAATTTTCCCAAAATTGCATCAGGCGCGTTTTTCCAGCTTGGCGCCGCTGCGGGTGCCGTACCGGTTCCTGCGTCCGGCCTGGTCATACACGTCCAGCCCCTTCCGGATACGGCGCAGTTCGGCCATGCGCGCCGCGACGGAGCGGATACCGTCCATGGCGCTGTCCAGCAGCTGCTGATTACGGGACACTTTGGTCTGAACCTGCGCCAGAGACTCGCGTTCCAGCTCTGACACAGAGTTCAGCTTGCCGATCACTCTCTCCTTTTTGGCAAGAAGCTCTTCCAGCTTGCCAAGGTCGCCAGCCATCAGGGCAGTACGCTCGCGGTCGAGGATTTGGTCCAGCTCATCAATGAGCTTTTGCGGTTTCAGGTCACTCACCTTGGGTCTCCTTCAATGCGTGATAAAGTGATTCGGCCAGGCCAATGCCGCCAGAGCGGGCAATCTGATTGGCCTGTTCGCGGATAAGAAAGCTGGAAAACTGGTCTTCGCCTGCGCCGCCGCCAAAACCTTCTCGGGATTCGCCAAGGCCTGCGGATTTCAGCATTTGCGCAAGAAAAGAGGCTTCCAGCTCAATAGCGGCCTCGCGCAGCGGGTCGCTGCCTGCAGGCCGTGCGGGGGGAACTGCAGATACAGTCTGCAGCGTGTTGGGCAGTAGATCTGGCATGTCCGGTTCTCCGGTTGAATGTCGAATTTCATCGATTTTCTGAAACTGCGCCGGAACCGGTTAAAATTGCCGTAACCGCTTTTGGATAAGTCTGTCCGGGTCGAGATAGAATGTCTGGAAGACGATCATGATGATGAATTCGATCCTTGGCTTTGAAGCCGGTTCTGTTGGCAAGGTGCCGGCCGTGACCGGGGAGTCATCCAAAAAATCTAACAGTTCCAGTGATTTTGCTGATCTTGTCGCGGCTCAATCTGGCCGTGAAAGAGCAGCTTCTGATGCGGTTTCAGGTGAGAGAGACCCGGCAGAGCCGGAAGCCGGAACCGAATCAGACGGACTTGAGGCCGAGGGGGCCGGAACTGAAAAAGATAAGCCCGGAGCCGCAATGGCTGCGGCCGGAGCAGGAACGACCCAGGCCGGACCGGGAATGACCGAGGCCGGACCGGGAGTGACCGAGACCGGACCGGGAATGACCGAGACAGGAGCAGGAGTGACCGGGGCCGGAACCGGAACGCCTGAGGGTGTAGCCAAACTTAATGAGGCAGACGCAGGGCTTGCGGGGACTGCAGCCAAGCATCCTGATGCCGAAGTCGGACTCGCTGAGGCCGAAACGGATGAAGAGCCGTTGGGCAGCACTTCTGGTCATACCGTTTCAGAAGCCGCAATTGCGGCAGGACAGGAGCGCTCCGCTTCTGATCCTGACACTGAGCGCAAGCAAATGCCTCCGGTCTCTACAGACCGTCCAGACGGCGGAGAACAGCGGAGTGAAAGCGGTCGTGCGTCCGGTGCCGGAATGCCCTCCCGCGGAAACGGTTTTGAAGTGCAGTCGGCTGCAGCCGCCTCAGACGGCCCAGAACAGGCAGTCGGCCGGGCCAGGGAACAGAACCAGGCAGACGCAGTCAGCGGCCAGACCGTAACAATCGAGGAATCCTCTCGAACTCAGGCAGCTGGACAAGATCAGGCAGAGGCTGCCCCCAGCCGTGACGCAGCGAAGCTGTCGGACATAAGCGCGAATCCGCAGGCGTCCGAAGCAAAGGAGGCCAACGCTACCGCCCGCGTGGCTCCGGAAATGTCAGTAAAGGCGGCCGCAATTGCCGATGCGCAACCGCCGGCAGGACGGCGGCAATCCAGCACCGCTGCGGGGCAGGGAGACAAGGGTATTGCGGTTTCCGGGCAAGCGCCTGCCGCCTCCATTCACGCAGCGGCCCCCGCATCTGTGACCTCCAATTCTCCACTTATGCAGGCGGACGCCCAGCAGGCGGTTACGCCGCCCGAGGGCGCGGTACAATCCAGAGTACCAGCCGCACCAGGCATGGTTCAGGCGCTTACCACTGGCCAAGCCGCGCCAAAGGGGCCAGGACATAGAGCCGACGCTGCAACAACGGTGCTTAGCAGCGATGCTCCGGCAGACGCTGAGGCAGTTGAAACCGGCAGGTTGATTTCCGGCGTGCTCAAGGCCGGGGAAATCCGTACCGCCGCGGCAGCGTCCGCACCGCAACCGCTTCAGCCCGCCACTGCCATACTTCAGCCGTTGATGGCCGGCGGGCTTGCCGCGGGTTCGCCGGGTGCAGAACTGCTGTCTGGATCCGATGACTTGCTGCCGGGCGCATTTGGCCTGTCCGGCGAGGTGCCTGGACTGACACAGCTTCTGGCTGAGGCCTCCATTGGCACAGGCACGGTGCACAGACCCGAGACGCCGCGCATGGTTGCGGCACAACTGGCCGAGGCATTTGCGGCCAAGGGCGAGCAGAAAGTTGAGGTTTCGCTGAATCCGCAGGAGCTGGGCCACGTGAGGATGCGCGTAGTGGCCGGTGAAACGGGCATCACAATGATTATTCAAACGGAACGGCCGGAAACCGGCGATCTTATGCGCCGCCATATTCACGAATTGGCCGAAGAATTCCGCCGCATGGGGTATGAGGACATCTCCTTTGAATTCAGCGGCGGCCAGACAGGCGGGCAATCCGCGAATGATGCGGATGGCGGCGCAGGATCCTCTTCCGGGGGCGCAGGATCGCGCAGCGCCGATGCGGCGGATACCACTGAACCAGTAACGCAAAACCTCCGGCTGGGTGAAACCGGCGTGGACATGAGGGTCTGATCAAATGACAACAGCAGTCACTTCCGCGGGAACCCCTGCGGCACAAACCACTTTGCAGCCGGCGGCCTCCCAGAAAACATCCGGGCTGACATCCGACTTCGAAACCTTCGTGAAAATGCTGACAGCGCAAGCAACGAACCAAGATCCGCTGGAGCCGCTTGATTCGACCGAATACGCGGCACAGCTGGCTCAATTCTCAATGGTGGAGCAGCAGACCAAGAGCAACACTTTGCTCGAAGGCCTGCAATCACAGCTTGGCCTTGCAAATATGGCGGCACTGTCCGGCTGGGTCGGGATGGAGGCGCGAGGCGTGGCTCCGGGCTATTTTGACGGCAGCGGCGAAATTACCATTGCGCCTAACCCGGCGGCTGCCGCGGATTCGGTGACTTTGGTCGTACAGGACACCAAGGGCGCCGAAGTGCAGCGCGTAACCCTGCCGGTCTCGGCTGAACCTTACCAGTGGACGGGTCTGGATGATGACGGCAATCCGCTGGAAACGGGGGAGTACAAGTTCGTCATCGAAAGCAGAAAGGGTGACGAGCTTTTGCTGCAGGAATACGCCGAGATTTATTTCAAGGTGAACGAGACCCGGATGCAGGGCGGCGATGTGGGACTGATCACAGAAGGCGGTTCGGTAGTCTTGGCCTCTGCCGTCAGCGCGCTTCGCGATCCGCAAAGCTGATCCGGCAGTATCCGCAGGCGGAAAAACTGTCTAAGAACAGGGCGGCATAATACCGGAGACCACCCTGCAAACGCTGCCTGACCAGTTCGAAGCCCGTTTCTTTGCGCATCTATCCGCGACGGGCCTGTATGTTCCCGCGCCCCGGCGACTGACCGGGGGGCGTTCAAACCATGTCTGGCGGGCAGGCGGGCTGGTGATCAAACTGTATGCCGCGGATGGAAACAACCCGCTGTTCGCCAATGACCCGGCGCGGGAAATTGCGGTGCTGACCGTTCTGTCCGGCACTGGGATGGTGCCGTCGCTGGTCCAAACCGGGGTGTTCGAGGGCCGCAGGTGGCTGGCCTATGCCCACGTCAACGGCAGTCCCTGGCAGCAGGACACCGGCCATGTCGCCCAGCTTCTGGGGCGGCTGCACGATCTGGCACCGCCGCCGGGCTTGCCGGAGGGCGTGAACGGCAGCGCCGCGCTTGAGGTCCAAACCTTTGAGATTCTGAAAAGCTGCCATGATCGGGATCAGCTGGCGGCCTTGCGCCCGCTTGGGCAGGTTCCTCCGCTGCCGCAACCGGTTCTAATCCACGGCGATCCTGTGCCCGGTAATCTGCTGGCGCATGATGGCACCCTGACGCTGATTGACTGGCAATGTCCGCAGATCGGTGATCCGGCGGAGGATCTCGCGCTGTTTCTGTCGCCTGCAATGCAGCTGATGTACCGGGGGGCGCCGCTGTCGAAGCCGGAGGAGGACGCGTTTCTCGCCGCCTATCCCGACCCGCGGATTGCCGGCCGGGTGCTGGCGCTCAAGCCCTGGTTCCACTGGCGCATGGCGGCCTATTGCCTGTGGCGGGCTGAGCGCGGCAGCGCCAGGGACCGGGAGGCGTTTGAGCTGGAGCGCGCGGCGCTTCAGTCCATCAGACCAAGCAGCGCATAGGCTGGCGGCATCAGGACCCGGCGGGCGCGGCCAAACGGGAACCGCGCCATTTTCTGCATTACGGGAGAGTAGGGCAGGTCAGGCGTCCGGCCCTGGACCAGATCGCTCAGCAGCCGCCCGGCATAGCTGCCCATGGCGACTCCGTTGCCGTGGTAGCAGAGACCGGCATAGAGGCCCGGCATCTCCGGGACCGGCGCCACGAAGGGGACCAGATTCCGGGACAGGCACACCATGCCGGACCAGCAATGGGTGGTCTCGACAGTATGCCAGGCCGGGAACATCATCTCAAAATCCTGCCGCAGCTTGCGCCGGATTGCGGCCTCGGCCCGCGGCGAGGCCTGCAGCCCGCCGCGCATTCCGAACAAAAACCGCTTGTCCGGCATTAGCCGGAAATAGTGCAGCAGGTTGCGGGTATCATAGGCCATCTGATGCGAATACCAGCCTTGCGCCTGCAGCTCGGCCTCCGTCAGCGGGCGGGTCACCATGACGGTGGACTGCGCAGGCATGTAACGCCCGGCCAGCCAGCCCGGCAGGTCCTCGGATGAGTAGCCATTGGTGGCGATGATGACTTTAGAAGCCCGCAAAACGCCCTGATTAGTCGCAATTCTGTAACCGCCGCGGTCTTGACGTACCGACTGGGCAGCACTGCGCTGATAAAGGTTGGCCCCGGCACCTTGGGCGGTCTTGGCCAGGCCGATCAGGTATTTGCGCGGGTTCAGGGCAAAGCCAACCGGCGTTGTCAGCGCCGCATGGAAAGAGCCGTTCAGACCGTTCTCCGCCAGCTGGTCCCGGGTCAGGAAGCCCGGATCCCCACCTGCGGCGCGTATGGTGTCGGCTTGCGCCCGCAGGCGGCGCGCGGCCTTTTCGCTATGCGCCAGCTGGGTTTCCCCGTCCGAGTGGGTGTCGGCGTCGATGCCATGGACGTTCAGCAGATCCCGCACCAGATGCACCGCGGCTTCCTCGCCGGCGTCATAGGTGTCTGCAGCCTGTTTTCCATAAAGGCGGCGCATGGCGGAGCCAGAAAGCTTGGACCCGCCAAGGCAGCAAAACCCGCCGTTGCGGCCAGAAGCGCCCCAGCCCGGGGTTTCGGCCTCCAGCACCGCGACGGACACCCCGCTTTCCGCCAGATGCAGCGCCGCCGACACCCCGGTAAAGCCGCCCCCGATGATTGCCACATCGGCGGACACCTCCCCCTGCAGCATCGGCCAGTCCGGTGCCGCGATGGTCTCGTCCCACCAGCAGTTGCTGCGCGGGCCGGGACCATAGGCGTAGGCAGAGAAAATCCGGCGCATCAGGCGCGCACCGCGGCCTGTTCCTCCCGTTTCTGACGCGCCACCTGATGCTTGGTCACCAGCGAGGCGGTGATAACTCCGACGGTGACAATGCTGATCATGATCGTCGACAGCGCGTTTATCTCGGGGCTGACGCCCAGGCGCACGGCAGAGAAGATCTTGATCGGCAGGGTGGTGGCTGACGGACCGGCGGTAAAGGAGGCGATCACCAGGTCATCGAGCGACAGGGTAAAGGCCAGGAGCCAGCCGGAAATTACCGCGGGCGCAATGATCGGCAGGGTTACCAGGCGGAAGGCCTCCGCCGGGGAGCAGCCCAGATCCAGCGCCGCCTCCTCCAGCGAGCGGTCAAAGCTCACAAGGCGGGAGGACACCACCACCGACACATAACACATGGAGAATGTGGTGTGGGCCAGCACGATGGTAAACACGCCGCGGTCCAGGCCGATGCCGATGAACAGTAGAAGCAGCGACAGGCCGGTGATCACCTCTGGCATCACCAGCGGCGCATAGATCATGCCGGAAAACAGTGTCCGCCCCATGAACCGCCCGCCGCGCACCAGCACATAGGCCGCGATGGTGCCCAGGACAGTCGCTATGGTGGAGGAGAACACGGCCACTTTCAGCGTCACCCAAGCGGCGTTCAGAAAGGCGTCGTTTTGCAGCAGTTCCCCGTACCATTTTGTCGAGAAACCCGCCCAGACGGTGACCAGCTTGCTTTCGTTGAAGCTGAAGATCACCAGGATCACCATCGGGATGTAGAGGAAAGCAAAGCCGAGGGTCAGCGATACGGCGTTAAACCAGCTCAGGCGGTTCATTGCTCGGCCTCCTGCTGTTTCTGCTGATTGCGCTGGAACAGCACGATCGGGATGATGAGCAACAGCAGCAGAACCACCGCCACAGCGGATGCCACCGGCCAGTCGCGGTTCGAGAAGAACTCCTCCCACAGAACCTTGCCGATCATCAGGGTGTCCGACCCGCCCAGCAGGGACGGGATCACGAATTCACCCAAGACCGGAATGAAGACCAGGAAGCTGCCGGCAATGATGCCGTTTTTAGACAGGGGAATGGTGACCAGCCAAAAGGCCGTGAGGCGCGAGCAGCCCAGGTCCTCTGCCGCTTCGATCAGCGAGCCGTCCAGACGTTCCAGAGCCGAATAAACCGGCAGGATCATGAAGGGCAGGTAGGTGTAGACGATACCGATGTAGACAGCGGAATTGGTGTTGAGGATGGTCAGCGGTTCGGAGATCACGCCGGTCCACATCAGAAACTGGTTGAGGAAGCCTTCGTTGGACAGGATGCCCATCCACGCATAGACGCGGATCAGGAAGGACGTCCAGAACGGCAGGATTACCAGCATCATGAGCGTCGGCCGCCACTCGGCAGGCGCGCGGGCCATGCCATAGGCAATCGGGTAGCCCGCAAGAAGGGTCAGCAAGGTGGAGGCGGCGGCGATCTTCAAGGAGCTGAGATAAGCCTTCCAGTAGAGATCATCCTCCGTCAGCCAGACGAAATTTTCAAAATCCAGCTCCGCCAGGAAGGCAGAGATACCCTCAGCCCAATCGAATTGCGGAACGTACGGCGGGATTGAGACCGCGTAATCCGACAGCGAGATTTTCAGGACAATGGCAAAGGGCACCAGGAACAGCGCCAGAAGCCAGGCATAGGGGACGGCAATTAGAACAAAGCGGCGCATCATTCTGCCAGCAGAACGCCTGCCGTGGCGGTCCAGGACAGCCAGACAGTGTCTTCCCAAGTGAAATCGCGGCGGGCGATGCGGCGGGTGTTTGCGGCTTGCGCCTTGATCAACGCGCCGGTCGGCAGTTCGACGTGGTAGGTGGAGATATTGCCGAGATAGGCGATGTCGAGGATACGGCCCTGCACGGCATTGTCCGCCGCCGCCGGTTTTTCAGCGCTGATTGAGACTTTCTCCGGGCGGATTGCCAAGTGGCATTTCTGGCCGTCGGAGAAGCCGTTGGCGGACTGTATGCTGAGTGGCGGCTGGCCTTCGTGCCAGGACATCGCATAGGTGCCGCTGCCGTTGGGTTTGGCGGTGCCTTCGATCAGGTTCACATCGCCAATGAAGTCTGCAACGTAAACTGAATTGGGTGTTTCATAGATCCGGTCCGGTGTCGCCACCTGAACGATCTTGCCGTGATCCATCACCGCCACACGGGAAGCGACCGTCATGGCCTCTTCCTGATCGTGGGTCACGATCACAAAGGTGGTGCCGGTCTTTTCCTGGATGTCCATCAGTTCAAACTGGGTGTCCTGGCGCAGCTTTTTGTCGAGCGCGCCCAGCGGCTCGTCCAGCAGCAGCAGCTTTGGCGCCTTGGCCAGCGACCGCGCCAGCGCCACCCGCTGCCGCTGGCCGCCGGAGATCTGATGCGGTTTGCGGCGGGCGAACTTCTCCAGCCGGGTCAGCCGCAGCATTTCCTCGACCCGGTCGTTGATATCGTGCTTGGGCATCCCCTCGCGCTTCAGGCCAAAGGCGATGTTCTCCCAGATCGACAGGTGCGGGAACAGCGCATAGGACTGGAACATCATGTTCACGGCGCGCTTGTTGGGGGGCACCGGGGCAATATCCTGCCCGGCCAGGAAGATCTTGCCCTCGGTCGGGGTTTCGAACCCGGCGAGCATCCGCATCAGCGTGGTCTTGCCGCAGCCAGAGGGGCCCAGCAGGGCGTAGAATTCCCGCTCGTAGATGTCGATGGTCAGATTGTCGATGGCGGTGAACTCACCAAAGCGTTTGGTGACGTTCTGGAAGTGGATCAAGGGCTTAGCCTCAGGATCGTTCCAGGGTTCGAATACGGAAGCAGTCAAGCCGGGCCTCTTCTGCGAAGTGTCGCGCGGATGTATTGGTTGGCCGCGCGAGGCACAGCCAGGCGCGTGAGGGGGTGCGGGGCGGCATATGCGCCCCGCGGGTCATGTGCGGCAGATCAGGTGCCGGACTTGATCTTGGTCCACATGCGGGTGGCCTTGCGCTGTACTTTCGGCGGGTAGCCTTCTTTGATGTACAGGTTTTTGACGGTTTCTTCGTTGGGATAGATTGCTGGATCGCCGATCACATCCTCTTCCAGAAGTTCCTGGGACGCCTTGTTGCCATTGGCGTAATAGACGTAGTTGGACGCCGTTGCCATGTTCTGTGCGTCCATGATGAAGTTCAGGAACTTGTGGGCGCCTTCAGGGTTCGGGGCATCGACCGGAATCGCCATCTGGTCAAACCACATGAGTGCGCCTTCCTTGGGAGCGTTGAACTCAATATCGACGCCGTTATCCGCTTCGGCCGCGCGGTCGCGCGCCTGCAGGATGTCGCCGGACCAGCCGAAGGCCACGCAGATATCGCCATTGGCCAGGGCGTTGATGTATTCGGAGCTGTGGAACTTGGTGACATAGGGGCGCACGGCCATCAGCACCGGCTCGGCTTTGGCCACAACATCAGCATCCATGCTGTTGGGGTCTTCGCCGATATATTTCAGGGCCGCCGGGATCATCTCGTCCGGGGCGTCCAGGAAATGCACGCCGCAGCTTGCCAGCTTTTCCATGTTCTCCGGGTTGAACACCAGCTCCAGCGAGTCGATCGGGGCATCTTCGCCCAGCACTTCCTTGACCTTGGCGGTATTCACGCCGATGCCGGTGGTGCCCCACATGTAGTTGATGGAAAACTCGTTGCCGGGATCATAGCGCGCGGTGCGCTCTTCGATCGCGTCCCACATGTTTTCCTTGTTGGGCAGCTTGGCGGGATCCAGCTTCTGGAAAGCGCCGGCCTGGATCTGACGTGCCAAAAAGGAGCCGGTCGGCACCACCACATCATAGCCCGAGCCGCCCGCCAGCATCTTGGTCTCAAGAACCTCGTTGCTGTCGAAGACGTCGTAGATCAGGTCGATGCCGGTTTCCTGCTCGAACTTTTCCAGCAGGCTTTCGTCAATGTAGTCGGACCAATTGTAGACGCGAACCTCTTCCGCCGCGGCCGCGGCAGCCGTGCCGAGGGCAACGACGGCGGTCATGGTCATCGTTTTCAGTGTCATGAATTTCTCCCTGTGCGTGCCGGTTTCGGGGTCCGGCTGTAAAAGGATTTGATCAAGTTTTGCCGCGTTCGGCAATACTCTTTATGTTTTCACTTGGCTCAGGATGGTGCAAGCTGGCCAAAATCGAGGAGGAAACCCCCAGGTGACAGAGACGACTTCGCCAGCCGAAACGGCGCAGGAAAACCAGGCGAAACTGCCCGCACATGAGATCGTTTACCAGAAGCTCAGGGCGCAGATACTGTTCGGCGAACTGGTGCCCGGCCAGGCGGTGACAATCCAAGGTTTGGTGGAGACGCTGGAGGCCGGCATGACCCCGGTGCGCGAGGCGATCCGGCGGCTGATCTCAGACGGGGCGCTGATGTTCCAGGGCAACCGCCGCGTGTCCGTTCCGCTGCTGGGGCCAGAAGATCTGGAAGAGCTTATTTTTGCCAGAAAAACAATAGAATGCGAGCTTGCGCGCCGGGCTACACAGCAGGTCGGCCCGGCGGATATAGAGGAGCTCGTGGCCATCGACAATGCGCTCGACAAGGCCATCGCGACCGGTGATGTGGCGGGCTACCTCGTGCAGAACTACAGCTTTCACTCGGCACTCTATGCGCATGCCAATGCGCCTATTCTCAGCGACATTGCCGACCGTCTGTGGCTGCGCTTCGGGCCCTCGCTGCGGGTGGTCAGCGGGCGTCTCGGCACGCAAAGCTTTCCGGACCGGCACAAGGACATCCTCGACGCGCTGCGGCGGCAGGACCCGGAAATGGCGGCATTGGCGATGGAGCGGGACGTCTACGAGGGCATGGAGCATGTGGTTCAGGGGCTGCAGGGCGCCAACTGATTCGATTGACACCTGAGAATTTGATCATATTCTGGGTCCAATCAGTCTTTCTCAGGAGCGAGTCCCATGACCGTGATCACCAACCACATGCCGACGGCCGAGCTGCAGGCGCTGGACGCGGCCCATCACATGCACCCGTTCACCGCCAACGGCGAGCTGTCGCAGAAGGGCGCGCGCATCATTACCCGCGCTGACGGTGTGCATCTGACCGACAGCGAGGGTCATCAGATCCTCGATGCGATGGCGGGCCTGTGGTGCGTCAACATCGGCTATGGCCGTGACGAGCTGGCCGAAGTTGCGGCCCGTCAGATGCGCGAGCTGCCCTATTACAACACCTTCTTCCAGACCACACACGTGCCTGCCATCGCGCTGGCTGCCAAGATCGCCGAACTGGCGCCGGGCGATCTGAACAATGTGTTTTTTGCCGGCTCCGGTTCCGAGGCCAACGACACGAACATCCGCATGGTGCGCCATTACTGGGCGCTGAAGGGCAAGCCGTCAAAGTCCGTCATCATCAGCCGCAAGAACGCCTACCACGGCTCCTCCGTCGGCAGCGGATCCCTGGGCGGCATGAGCGGCATGCACGCGCAAGGCGGCATGCCGATCCCGGACATCCACCACATCAACCAGCCCAACTGGTGGGCCGAGGGCGGCGACATGCCGCCGGAGGAATTCGGCCTGCAGCGTGCGCGTGAGCTGGAAGAGGCAATTCTGGAACTGGGCGAAGACCGCGTCGCCGCATTCATTGCGGAGCCGGTGCAAGGGGCGGGCGGCGTCATCGTGCCGCCGGACAGCTACTGGCCGGAAATCCAGCGCATCTGTGACAAGTATGAAATCCTGCTGATTGCGGATGAGGTGATCTGCGGCTTCGGGCGCACCGGCAACTGGTTCGGCAGCCAGACCCTGAATATCCGCCCCGACATAATGACCATCGCCAAGGGCCTCAGCTCCGGCTATGCGCCCATCGGCGGCTCCATCGTCAGCGATGAGATCGCCTCCGTGATTGCGGGTGATGAGTTCAACCACGGCTATACCTACTCCGGCCACCCTGTGGCGGCGGCCGTGGCTCTGGAAAACCTGCGCATCCTGGAGGAGGAGAACATCCTGGGTCATGTGCGCGACGTTGCGGCCCCCTATCTGAAACAGAAATGGGAAGCGCTGATCGACCACCCGCTGGTGGGCGAGGCCAAGATCGTCGGCATGATGGGCTCGATAGCGCTGACACCGAACAAGGAAACCCGTGCGGCCTTTGCGTCTGATGCGGGCACCGTCGGGTACATCTGTCGCGAGCGCTGTTTTGCCAACAATCTTGTGATGCGCCATGTGGGCGACCGGATGATCATCTCGCCGCCGCTGGTGATCACCCCGGAGCAGATTGACGTGCTGATTGAGCGTGCCGCCAAATCGCTGGATGAATGCTATGCCGAGCTGAAGGCGCAGGATCTGCTGCACAGCGCCTGATTCCCCTGTCCGCAGCCGCAACCGCTCCGGTTCAGCTTGCGACTCATTGCGGCCCGGCAGCCTGTCTGCCGGGCCGTTTTTTTCGGTGAAAGCTTGGGAAGCGTCGTTTTCCGGCTATTGATTTGAGTGATGCGGCGCAAAATGTCTGAAGGGTGTCGCAAAATGTCCGATCTGACCTTGTGCAACCGGACTAGGGTTCCGTAAGGATATTCTTTTCCGCACGGGGATGGGACCGAAGTATGAAATTCGTACCCCGGCCTCTGAAAGAATATTTTTTTCATACCTAGCGCTTGGTAGCTTTGGTGTGATTAACTTCGAACAAGCGCAGAGAAAATCTGCCGGATGACAAAACTACGGGGAGCCTGCTTTGGCTGATGCGTCAAACGTTGATGCGTTCGTTGAATTCGAACGCGTCCAAAAGAGCTACGATGGCGAAAATCTCGTTGTCAAAGATCTCAACCTCACAATGCCCAAGGGCGAATTTCTGACAATGCTTGGCCCGTCCGGGTCTGGGAAAACCACCTGCCTGATGATGCTGGCCGGTTTTGAAACCGCGACCCATGGCGACATCCGCCTGGACGGGACCTCGATCAACAACATCCCGCCGCACAAGCGCGGCATCGGTATGGTGTTCCAGAACTACGCCCTGTTTCCGCATATGACGATTGCGGAAAACCTCTCCTTCCCGCTGGAAGTCCGCAACATGGGCAAGTCCGAGCGCGAGGAAAAGGTGAAGCGGGCGTTGGACATGGTGGAAATGGGGGCCTTTGGCGGCCGCCGCCCGGCCCAGCTGTCCGGCGGCCAGCAGCAGCGGATCGCCCTGGCCCGCGCCCTGGTGTTCGAACCGGAGCTGGTGCTGATGGACGAACCGCTGGGCGCGCTCGACAAGCAGTTGCGCGAGAAGATGCAGTTTGAGATCACCCATCTGGCGCACCGCCTGGGCATTACGGTGGTCTACGTGACCCACGACCAGACCGAAGCGCTGACCATGTCGGACCGCGTCGCCGTGTTCGATGATGGCCGCATTCAACAGATTGCGCCGCCGGACCAGCTGTACGAAAGCCCGGAAAACAGCTTCGTTGCTCAGTTCATCGGTGAAAACAACACGCTGGAAGGCACCGTCAAGGAAATCAACAACGGCATTGCACTGGTGCAGCTGGACGATGGCGAGCTGATCGACTGCAAGCCGGTCAACGTCTCGCAACCTGGCGAGCGCACCCGCGTGTCGATCCGTCCCGAACGGGTGGAATACAACAAGGACCGCCTGCAGGAAGGCGTCCATACACTTAAGGCGGAAGTGCTGGAGTTCATTTATATGGGCGACATCTTCCGTACCCGTCTGCGGGTGGCCGGCAATGATGAATTCATCATCAAGACCCGGAATGCCCCGGACCAAGTCCGGCTGCAGCCCGGTCAGCAGATCGAAATCGGCTGGCTGCCGGAAGACTGCCGCGCGCTGGACGCCTGATCCGCGCGCGCCGAACCCCCGGCAGAAGAACGACCGGGGGCTTCACATTTGTGAAATTCAACAAGGAGAGACTCTCTATGAAAATCAGCAAACTGTCTGCACTGGCGGTGACCACCGCCCTTTGCGCCCCTTCGGCCTTTGCCGAAGAAATGGCCAATGAGCTGACTTTGGTATCCTGGGGCGGAGCCTATCAGGCCAGCCAGCACAAGGCCTATGTCGAGCCTTACCTGGCGCAGAACCCCGACGTGAAAATCATCTGGGATGAAAGCTCGGCCGAAGCCGTGGCCAAAATTCGCGCGATGAACGAAGCCGGCAATGTGACCTGGGACCTGGTGGATGCCGTGGCCTCCGACTCCATGCGCCTGTGCGACGAAGGCCTGGCGGAAGAAATCGACCATGACGAGGTTCTGGCAGAAGCGCCCGACGGCACCCCGGCCTCCGAAGATTTCGGCGACCTGATCGTCAGCGACTGCTTCGTGCCGCAGATCGTCTATTCGACCACCTTCGGCTACCGCACGGACCTGATCGACCAGCCAGATTCGGTCTGCGCGATCTTCGACACCGAAAAATATCCGGGCAAGCGCTCGCTGCAGAAGCGCCCGATCGACAACATGGAATGGGCTCTGTACTGCGACGGCGTGGCCAAGGACGAGATCTATGACGTGCTGGGCACCGACGAAGGTGTTGACCAGGCGCTGGCCAAGCTCGACACCATCAAGGACCAGGTGGTCTGGTGGACCGCAGGCGCCGAAACCCCGCAGCTGCTGGCCGATGGCGAAGTGGTGATGGGCTCGACCTTCAACGGCCGTCTGTTCTCGGCAATCGCCGAGCAGGGCCAGCCGATCGGAATGCTCTGGGACATGCAGTCCTTTGACCTCGACGGCTGGGTGATCCCGGCAGGCCTGCCCGCAGACCGCAAGGCCCGTGTGATGGACTTCCTGAAGTTCGCCACCGACACCCAGCGTCTGGCTGACCAGGCTGCCTACATTTCCTACGGTCCGGCCCGTGCCTCTTCGGCAGCGCTGGTTGGTAAGCACGCCGAACTGGGCATCGACATGGCGCCGCACATGCCGACAGACCCGGCGAACTCCGCCAATGTCCACGTCTATGACTACGAATGGTGGGCAGACAACCGCGATGACCTGAACGCCAAGTTCCAGGCATGGCTGGCCAAGTAATCTGACCTCCTGATGAGAGGCCCGGCGGGGGCCGCCATGCGCAGGCCCCCGCCCCACAAAATAAAAGACCCGACGGGGAACCCCATGAGTGACATCACCCAATCCGGTCCGGTATTGGCCGCCGACGGCACGCCGCTGAAGCGCAGCCTCGCCCGGGCCCTCCGGATGCAGAAGATCCGCGCGCTGATGCTGATCGCGCCGCTTCTGCTCTTTGTCCTGCTGACCTTCATTCTCCCGATCGCGGACATGCTGTTCCGTTCGGTCGAGAACCGCATCGTGCAGGACACCCTTCCGCAGACCGTGGTGGCGGTGCAGGACTGGGACGCAGACAGCGGCGAAACGCCTCCTGAGGCGGTTTTCGAGGCGCTGGCCTATGACCTCGTCGTGGCGGCCGAACGCAAGCGGCATACCCGCGTCGGCACCCGTCTTAATTACGAAACACCCGGCATCTCCTCGCTGTTCCGCAAGGCGGGCCGCCGAGTCGACGACGTCGGCGAGGGCTATTTGAAACAATTCGAAGCACTTGACCCCGCCTGGGAGGAGCCGCAGACCTTTATGTCGGTCTTTGCCGACCCGGAGTGGCTGGCCAGCCGCGCGGACGGCGAAACCGAACCGCCGTTCCAGCTGTCTGACAGCGCCCGTGAAGCGCTGCCCAAGGCCAGCGATGCCTATCTGAGCTTTGCGCGCACTATCCAGGAAGAAGACAACGACAGCCCCACCGAAGAAGAGCCCTGGGCTCCGGTCTATATGGCGCTCCATTCCGATCTTGCGGCCAACCCGCAGGCGGCAAAGGCCTTCAGCGGCGACGCGCAGCGTCTGCTGCAGGAAGCCGCGGCCCTGATCGAATCCGGCCAGATGGAAACCGAATCCGCCCGTGACGCCTTCGTCAAAATGGACAAGGACTGGGCCGATCCCGAGGTCTGGCGCACGCTCAAGACCTATGCGGGCAAATACACCAATGGCTATTTCCTGAACGCCGCCGACCTGCAGAAAAGCCCGGACGGCCCCGAATTGCGCCCCGAGGACGAGCGCATTTACGGCACCCTGTTCATGCGCACGCTGATCATGTCGCTGGCGATCACCTGCAGCTGCATTGTGCTTGGCTACCCTGTGGCCTGGATCTTGGCCAACCTGCCGTCGCGCACTGCGAACCTGCTGATGATCCTGGTGCTGCTGCCATTCTGGACCTCGCTTCTGGTGCGGACCTCGGCGTGGAAAGTGATGCTGCAGCAGCAGGGCGTGATTAACGACACCCTCGTCTGGCTGGGCCTGGTGGGCGACAGCGACCGGCTGGTTATGATCAACAACCAGTTCGGCACCATTGTAGCGATGACCCACATCCTGCTGCCGTTCATGATCCTGCCGATGTATTCGGTAATGCAGACCATCAACCCCTCCTACCTGCGGGCAGCGAAATCGCTGGGCGCGACCAACTGGACGGCCTTCTGGCGGGTTTACTTCCCGCAGTCGGTGCCGGGCATCGGCGCGGGCTCGATCCTCGTCTTCATCCTGGCGATCGGCTACTACATCACGCCGGAACTGGTCGGCGGCACCAAAGGTGTCTTCATCTCCAACCGGATCGCCTACCATATCTCGCAGTCGCTGAACTGGGGTCTTGCGGCCGCGCTCGGCACCATCCTGCTGGTGATCGTCCTGGCGCTCTACTGGGCCTATGACAAGATCGTCGGCATCGACAACGTGAAACTGGGATAACCGAAATGGCTTTGACACCTGTTGAAAACCAAACCCCCGGCTTCACTGCGGCCACTGCCGCCGCCGCGGGGGCCTTCTTCGGCCTCTTCGTCGGCACCGCCCAGGGCTCCGGCCTTATGGGGGTGCTGATCGGCGCAGCGCTGCTGGGCGTGATCGGCTTCGTTTTTGCCAGCATGACGGACAAGGAAACCCCGCTGCGCTGGCTGCTGATTGCGGTCTTCGCGGCAGCAGGTTTCGTTCTTGGCGGCTTTGTTGCCGCGGTGATCGGCGCGCTGTTCGGCTGGTTCGCCGGCTGGTTCGTGTTCTGGATCGCAACCTCCCGCTACCGCGCCCATCTGGCGCCGTATCTCACCCCGGGGCAGGTGCTGTGGCACTATACCTTCAGGGTGATCTGTGGGGTGATCTTTGTCTTCCTGATCACGCCGATCCTGGTGGTGATGCCGCTCAGCTTCAACGCTCAGGACTTCTTCACCTTCACCCCGGAGATGCTGCGCTTCGACCCCGAAGGCTATTCGCTCAAGCACTACCGCGACTTCTTCACCAACGACGACTGGCAGCAGGCGCTGTGGAATTCGGTGAGGATCGCGCCGATGGCGACACTCCTGTCGGTGGGCTTCGGCACCCTGGCGGCCATCGGCCTCAGCCAGCCGCATGTGCCGTTCCGCCGCGCGATCATGGCGATCCTGATCTCGCCGATGATCGTGCCGCTGATCATCTCCGCTGCGGGCATGTATTTCTTCTACAGCCGGATCGGCCTGCAAGGCACCTATCTCGGCGTGGTACTGGCACACGCCGCGCTGGGCATCCCCTTCGTGATCATCACCGTCACGGCCACCCTGGTGGGCTTCGACCGCTCGCTGACTCGCGCGGCGGCGAACATGGGCGCAGGGCCTGTCACCACCTTCTTCCGGGTGCAGATGCCGCTGATCCTGCCGGGCGTGATCTCCGGCGGCCTTTTTGCCTTCATCACCTCCTTTGACGAGGTGGTGGTGGTGCTCTTCGTCGGCTCGGCCGGGCAAAAGACGCTGCCCTGGCAGATGTTCATCGGCCTGCGCGAGCAGATATCGCCCACCATCCTTGCGGTGGCAACGATCCTGGTGGTGATTTCCATTGCGCTTCTGACCACGGTCGAGATGCTGCGCCGCCGCTCTGAACGCCTGCGTGGTATGTCGCCCAGTTAATCGCCAACCACAGGATGAAAAACCTAAAAGGCCCCGCCAAGCGGGGCCTTTCCCTTGTTCATCTGGCTGAAAATATCCCGGGGGTGAATTGGCCGCTAGGCCAAGAGGGGGCTGGCCCCCTCCGCGCCCCCCTTACCGCAACAGCTGCAACAGCCGGGGTGAGGCATATCCATCCGGTGTCAACTCATTGGCCACTTGATAGGCTCGCACCGCACCGATCGTCTTCGGCCCAATCCGCCCGTCGACCCCCTCGGTATCAAAACCGGCAGAGGTCAGTCGCTGCTGCAATTCCTCCCGCTCCGACCGGGTCAGGGCCCGGTCGCTGCGCGGCCAGCTGCCCTGGATCGGCGCGCCGCCCTTGATCCGGTCGGCCAGATGCCCGACCCCGATCACATAGGCATCCGCAGTATTGTAGCGCTCCAGCACGGCGAAATTCTGGAAGATCATAAAGGCCGCCCCCGCGCTGCCCGCCGGCAGCAGGATGGAGGCTTTGCCGTGATCGCGCACCGCGCGCCCGTCCAGTCCCTTGATGCCAAGGGCCGCCCATTCGGAGGGCAGTTTCTCGATGTCCCTGTCGGCAAGGGTGTAGTCAAACCCCTTGGGCAGCGCCACCTCCACGCCCCAGGGCTGGCCCTTCACCCAGCCGAACTGCTTGAGGTATGCCGCGGTTGAGGCCAGCGCATCCGCCGGGTTGTCCGACCAGATGTCGCGCTTGCCGTCGCCGGTGAAGTCCACCGCGTAATCCAGGTAGGACGTCGGGATAAACTGGGTGTGCCCCATGGCCCCGGCCCAACTGCCGGTCATCTTGCGGGCGGCAACGTCGCCCGCCTGCAGGATCTTCAGCGCTGCCACCAGCTGGCTCTCGAAAAACGCGCCGCGCCGCCCGTCAAAGGCCAAAGTCGCCAGCGAGCGGATCACATCCATCTTGCCGCGGAAGGTGCCATAGCTGCTCTCCAGCCCCCAAACCGCCACTACGATCTCTTTCTCGACACCGTACTTGGCCTCGATCTGTTCAAGCCGCGCCTGGTGCTGCCGCAGCGCCGCCTTGCCGTTCTTCACCCGCAGCTCAGAGGCTGCGCTGTCCAGGTATTCCCAGATCGTTTTGGTGAATTCCGACTGGTTGCGATCACGCCGGATCACTTCCGGATCATAGCGGACCCCGGAAAAGGCGCTCTCCAGCACCGGCGCGCTGATGCCCTGGGCCAGGGCGCGGTCGTGGAACCCATTGATCCAGCCTTGGAAGTTCAGCTCTGCCGCAGCCGGCTCCGGCTGCACCGCTTTGGGGGCCGCTGGTCGCGCCGCGGGCCTCATGGCCGTGGCCGCCGATGCAAGCTGATAGCTCTCATCCTGCGCCTCCTGTTTGACCGCTTCCGGCCGCTGAGCGGGCCTAAGGGAATTGTCCGGCGCGGCTTCTGCCGCCATTGCTCCGCCTGCCACCAGGGACGCTGCAACCCATCTGCGCATGATGCACCTCATTATACACTGCTCGCCTCCAGTCTAGCGGCGGCGGGGCCCGGGTAAAGAGGTCAGTCCTTGCATGTGCGGGCTGCCGCCTGCCGTTCCTCGCGCATTTGCTCCAGTGCATCCCGCAGCATGGGCACCCGGTGCGGGCGGAAGCTCTGGTCTGTCACTTCCAGCTCCCGCATCCGGTCCAGCCGGAACACCCGCACGGCGTCGCGCAGGCCGCACCAGGCAATCAGCACGGTGGAGCGGTCGAAATAGACCACGCTCAGCGGTTTCACCTGCCGCTCGGTCACCGCACCATAGCCATCGGTATAGCCAAAGCGCACCTCCACCTCGTCCCAGGCCGCCTGCCGCAGGTCCTGTGCCGAAATCGCCGGCGGCACCGGGCGCTCGAACCGGTAGGGTGCCAGCACCGCATGGCGCAGCCGGTGCGCCTGCCGGGGCGGCAGCCGCGCCTGCAGCTTGCGCAATGCTTCCGAGGCCGCGGTCGCCAGTTCCGGATCGCCGATCAGCTCCACCTCGCGCAGTCCCAGCACCAGCGCCTCCAGCTCAGTGTCGCGAAAGCCCATCGGCGGCAGCGCATTGTCCTCGATCAGGGTAAAGCCATAGCCCGCCTCGCCATCAATCACCGCCCCCATCTCGCGCAGCGTGGCAATGTCGCGGTGTATGCTGCGGGCCGAAACGCCCAGGTCGCGGCCCAGTTCCGCGGCGGTATGCGGACCGGGGCCCAGGCGCAGGGCCTGCATCAGCTGAAAGAGGCGGTGAGTGCGGGACATAGCCTATTCTCTCTACGCCTGATGACAGTTTTTGTCACCATGCGGATCTAGTCTGCCCGCAACCCGACACGACAGGAGCCTCCCATGCTGACCCTACTGACCTATCCCCGCAACGGCGCCGTTTTCAGCCTCAGCCCGTTTTGCGTCAAAGCGGCTTTGTTGCTGACATTCTCCGGCAAAAACTGGACCCGTGAAGACCTGAATGACCCCCGCGGGATGCCGCACCGCAAGCTGCCGGTGCTGCGCACGCCCGGCGGGCTGGTGCCGGACAGCAGCGCCATCCGCGCCTGGCTGGAGCAGCAGGGCACCGACTTTGACGCCGCCCTCGGTGCGCGGGACCGGGCGCAGGCCCAGATGCTGATCCGGATGGCGGAGGACACGCTCTATTTCCACGTGGTGCGCGACCGCTGGGACAATGACGCGGTCTGGCCCACGATTCGCGACAAGTACTTCCATGAAATTCCCGCCCTGATCCGCCGCCCGGTCACCGGCGCCATCCGCCGCTCGGTGCATAACGGTCTGGTGTTCCAGGGCACCGCGCGGTTCAGCGAGGACGAGCGGAACCAGCGTGTTGAACAGGACCTGCAGGCTATCACCGCTTTGCTGAAGGGGCAGGACTTCCTGTTCGGGCCGCAGATCTCCAGCGCCGATTTCAGCGTCGCCTCAATGCTGCAGGCGATGGGGACAACCCCGGTCCGCACAGATCTGGTGGCCCGCATTCTCGACGATACGGTGCTCAAGCCTTATGTTAAACGCGTGTTTGAAACGGTGCCGCTGCCATGATCCCGCCCTTTGCCAGTCCCGAAATCGAAGCCGCGTTTGATGTGCCGGACAGTCAGGCCCGGGTTGGCCTGCTGGTGCTGCGGCAACTGATCTTTGACACCGCCGCGCAAACGCCGGAGGCCGGGAGGATCGAAGAAGCCTTGCGCTGGGGCCAGCCTTCTTACCTCACACCGGAAACCAAGGCCGGCTCCACGATCCGGCTGGGTATACCCAAGGGCGCGCGCTTTGCCCTGTTTGTGCATTGCCAAAGCCGGCTGATCCCGGAATTCGCTGCGGCTTTCCCGGCCTGGGACCGGTTCGAGGGCACCCGCGCAGTACTCTTCAACCACCCGGCAGAGGTCGAGCCGATCCGCCATGGATGGCTGATCAAGCGGGCGCTGACCTACCGCATCAGCCCGCCTCTGGAGATTCCGGCCTGACAAGATTGCGGTCTGTCCCTGTGGGGACAGCTGGTCATTTCCGCCGCTTGCGTTCCACCTTGCGCTTCACCTTGGCGGTCTTGTGCTTGGATTTCGCTGCCTTGCGCTTGACAGTCCGGCCCGCCGGGCTGCGGCGGCCGCGCTGGCCGCCTCCGGACGGCATGGGCGCATTCTCCAGCGCCAGAAGCTCCAGCTCCAGCCCGCCGGTCACCGGCGCCGCCTGGGTCAGCCGCACCGTCACCCGCTGGCCGATGGCCAGGGTTAGTCCAGTGTCGGACCCGGTCAGCGTGCCGGCCTGCGGGTCGAAATGGAAGAACTCCCGCCCGATCGAACGCACTGGCACCAGCCCGTCCGCTCCGGTCTCATCCAGCTTCACAAAAGCGCCGAAACGGGCGATGCCGCTGATCCGGCCCTCAAACTCATTGCCGACCCGCTCACTTAGGTAAGACGCCAGATACCGGTCAGTGGTGTCCCGCTCCGCAATCATCGAGCGCCGCTCGGTGTCGGAGATATGGGTGGCGGTTTCTTCCAGCCGCTCAATCTCTTCCTCCGTCAGCCCGTCATTGCCCCAGCCGTGCGCCGAGATCAGCGAGCGGTGCACGATCAGATCGGCATAGCGGCGGATCGGCGAGGTGAAATGCGCGTAGTTGCGCAGCGCCAGGCCAAAGTGGCCGAAGTTTTCCGGATTGTAATAGGCCTGCTGCATCGACCGCAGGGTGGAGATGTTGATCAGCTCCGCATCATCCGTCCCCGCCGCATGATTGAGCAGCGCGTTCAGATGCCGGGTCTGCAGCACCTGTCCCTTGGCCAGGTTGAGGCCTGCCGCGCGCGCGGTTTCCCGCAGCGCCTCCAGCCGTTCGGGTGCGGGCTCTTCATGCACCCGGAACAGAAGCGGCGAACGCTTCTGAATCAGCGTCTCCGCAGCGGCCACGTTGGCGAGGATCATAAACTCCTCGATCAGCTTGTGCGCATCCAGCCGGTCGCGGAAGGCGACCGACGTGACATGGCCATCATCATCCAGAACGATCTTGCGCTCGGGCAGGTCCAGATCCAGCGGCTCGCGTTCGGCTCTTGCCCTTGTTAGAGCCTTATACGCGGCAAACAGCGGCTTGATCACATCCTCCAGCAGCGGTGCGGTCTTCTCGTTGGGGCTGCCGTCCTGCGCCTCCTGCACTTCGGCATAATTCAGCGAGGCGGCAGAGCGCATCAGCCCGCGCACGAACTTGTGCCCGAGTTTGTTGCCCTCGGCATCGACCTGCATCCGCACTGCGATACAGGCGCGCGGCACGCCTTCGTGCAAAGAGCATAAATCGCCCGACAGCCGGTCGGGCAGCATCGGCACCACCCTGTCGGGGAAATAGCTGGAGTTGCCGCGCTTGCGCGCCTCGCGGTCCAGCGCCGAACCCGGGCGCACATAGGTCGCCACATCGGCAATCGCCACCCAGATCACATGGCCGCCCGGGTTCTTGGGGTCGTCGTCGGCATGGGCAAAGCAGGCGTCGTCATGGTCGCGCGCATCTGCCGGGTCGATGGTGACCAGCGGCAGATCTCGCAGATCCTCGCGGCCCTTCAGTCCCATTGGCTTGGCCGTGTCGGCCTCAGCCACCACCTTGTCGGGGAAGTGGTCGGGAATGCCATGCTGGTGAATGGCGATCAGCGACACCGCCTTGGGCGCGGCAGGGTCGCCCAGCCGTTCCACGATGCGGGCTCGGGGCAGGCCCATGCGGCCCTTGGGTCCCGCCTGTTCGGCCTCGACCAGTTCCCCGTCCCGGGCGTCCTTTGCGGCATCCGGCGCCACCGTCCATTCGGTCGAGGCTGCCTTGTCGATCGGCACGATCCGTCCGCCTTCGGACCCCGCGCGAAAGATGCCCAGCACCCTTTTCGCGCTGGTGCCGATCCGGTGGATCAGCCGGGCCTCATAGTTGTGGTCCTGATCCGGCACCGCTTGCAGCTTGGCCAGAATCTTGTCGCCTTCGCCCAGGGCGGGATCCGAGGCTTTGGGCAGGATCAGGATGATCGGCTCCACCCCCTCGCCATGCCATTCCAGCGGGCGGCCATACAGATCACCGTCCTCGTTCGGCGCCTTCACCTGCAGCACCGTCACCGGCGGCAGCTGGTCCGGGTCGCGGTAGGTCTTCTTGCGCTTCTGCAAGTGGCCCTCGGCCTCAAGCTCCTTGAGGATGCGCTTGAGGTCGATGCGGTCGGCGCCCTTGATGCCAAAGGCCTTGGCGATGTCGCGTTTGGAGGTATGGGTCGGGTTGGCGGAGATCCAGTCGAGGATCTCGGCCTTGGATGGAATACGGCTCATGTTTCCCGCGTAGCACGGCGGCGGGGCGGCGTCATGGTGAAAAGCACGACTCAGCGCTGTGGCAGGTCAGCCGCGGTGTCGACGTCCTGCAGGGTATCCGTCAGCGCAATGCGCCAGCCGGGCAAGGTGCGCAGAGTATCTGCCAGCGCATGTTCGGTGGACCAGCGGGTGTTTTCGAACAGGCCGCGGGGCATGCGGCCGGGGTGCTTGACCCCCACCAGCCAGTAACCGCCGTCCGTTGCGGGTCCGAATACCGCATCGTGGCTGCCAAGGGCTGAGAAAGCGCGGGCGGTATGTGCGCGGGTGATACCCGGGATATCGGCGCCAATCAGGCAGACGGGACCTTTTTGCCTGGACGGCAGGCCGGACAGCGCCCGCTTCATGCGTGCGCCCAGATCGCCAATTCCCTGCGGCAGGCGGGGCATGTCTGCAGGCCAGGCTTTAGAAAACACTGCAGTATCGGGCGCGACTGCCAATACAATCTGCCAGCGTGGATCGCGCAGGGAGCGGATCAGCCGGGCGGACTGGTGGCGGAACCACCAGGTGGCCGGGATCCTGCCGATGTCCCGGCCCAGCCTGGTCTTGACCCGGCCGGGACGCGGCTCCTTGACCATGATGATCAGGGTGCGTTTCACGTGAAATCAGACGCTCGCAAAGTAGTCCTGCAGAATGCGGGCATAGATGGATTTCAGCTGATGGATCTGCGCGACCTCGACCCGTTCATCCACCTGGTGCATCGTCTTGCCGACCAGGCCGAACTCCACCACCGGGCAATGATTTTTCACAAACCGCGCATCCGAAGTGCCGCCGGTGGTCGACAGTTCCGGCTTGCGGCCCGTCTCCGTCTCAACCGCCTGTGCGACCAGATCCGACAGTGGCCCTGGCGGGGTGATGAAGCTCTCGCCGGAGACTTTCACCTTCATCCCGATCTCCAGCCCGAACTCCGCGGCAACCTTGTCCGCCTCCTCCTGCAGCCACTCCGTCAGGCCGGCGCCGGAATGGGCGTCGTTGAAACGGATGTTCACAGTGGCGCGGCTTTGCGCCGGGATCACGTTTGTGGCGGTGTTGCCGGTGTCGATGGTGACCACGGCCAGGGTGGACGCATCGAAATGCTCGGTGCCCTGGTCCAGCTCATGGCTGGCCAGCCGGTCCATCAGCCGCGCCATTGCATTCAGCGGGTTGTTGGCGCGGTGCGGATAGGCGGAATGCCCCTGCACGCCGGTCACCGTGAACCAGGCAGTCAGGGAACCGCGGCGGCCGATCTTGATCATCTCGCCCATCTCATTCGGGCAGGTGGGTTCACCCACCAGGCAGACCGACATCTTCTCACCCTGGCGCTCCATGTAGTCCAGCAGCGCAGTGGTGCCGTCTTCCGCGTCGCCTTCCTCGTCGCCGGTGATGGTCAGAATGATGGCGCCATCCGGCGGGGTCTCCTTGACGAAATCAATGGCAGCAGCAGCAAAGGCGGCGACCCCAGATTTCATGTCAGTGGCGCCGCGGCCGTACATGAACCCGTCTCTCTCTTCCGCGCCAAAGGGCGGCATGGTCCAAGCGGCTTCATCCCCCAGAGGCACCACATCGGTATGGCCATTGAAGCCGAAGGTTTTGGCGTGCCCCTTGGCACCCCAGCGGGCGAACAGATTAGAGACGTCGCCACGGTCGGCGCGGGTGCACTCAAAGCCTGCCGCGCTCAGCAGCTTTTCCAGCAGCACCAGAGCGCCGCCTTCTTCCGGCGTGACCGAAGGGCAGCGGATCAGATCGGCGGTCAGGCGGGCGGGGTCGGTTTGCGGCATAGACAGGCTCCTGATGTTCCGTTGGCCACAGGCCTAGCGCGGATCGGCACACGGCGCAATTCACGCAAATGCCAACGCAGCCGGAGCGGTTGCAGCAGCCGTGCAAGGTCTTCATGACGGACGCGCGCGCGTGGTTCCGGCGGAAGCAGGCCGCACAGCCGCCCGTCTGTGCCCGGGCCACGCGTTTACCCCTTCGCGCCAAGGCGCTTGCGTGAAAAAGGCGAACCGCCTAAGGACGTTAAAACCGTCCCAGAGGCCCATCCGAGCGTTCCCGTGCTGTACCTCCGCCTGATCACCGCCGCCTTCCTCCTGCTGTGGGGGCAATTGCTGTCTGCGCAGGTACTGACGGTCAACACTGTCACCCGGCCGCCGTTCTCGATGGTGGCGGAGGGGCGCGACACCGGTTTCTCGCTTGAACTCCTCAAGCTCCTGGCAGAGCGGCTTGACTGGGAGTACCGCATCAACCGCACGGACAGTTTTGCTGGCATGCTGGACGGCGTCCGCAGCGGCGAAGCCGATCTGGCCGCCGCAAATATCTCGATCACCGCCTCGCGCGAGGTGCTGATGGACTTCAGTCAGCCGATCTTCGAAAGCGGCCTGCAAATCATGATTCAGGCCGATGAGATCCGCCAGCCGTCACTGGTGCGGGCGCTGCTTTCTTGGGACCTGGCTGCTGCGATCGGCATCGCCTTTCTGCTGCTGTTCGGCGGCGGCATGGTGATGTGGGCCTTTGAACGCCGCGCCCAGCCCTATTTCGACCGCCCCTTGAAAGAGGCCTGGTTTCCCTCCTTCTGGTGGGCGCTGAACCTTGTGGTGAACGGCGGGTTTGAGGAACGGGTGCCGCGCACGCCGGTCGGGCGCGTGTTCGGGGTGGTGCTGGTGGTGTCCTCGCTGTTCATCGTCTCGGTCTTTGTTGCCAAGATCACTGCGGTGATGACGGTGGAGGCGATCAGCGGCTCAGTGAACTCGGTGAACGACCTCTATGGCAAATCCGTAGGCACCATCGACGGCTCCACCGCCGCCGGGTTCCTGAACCGGCGCGAGATCGACTATTCCGCCTATGCCGGGCTGGAAGACATGCTGGCAGGGTTTGAACGTGGAGACGTGACCGCTGTAGTCTTTGATGCGCCGGTGCTGAATTACTACGTCCAGCAGGGCGGCCACCAATACGGCCACACAATCGGCCAGCCCTTCCTGCGCGAAAATTACGGCCTGGTGTTCCCGGCCGGCTCGCCGCTGGTGGAGGAGGTCAATCAGGCGCTCCTCGCGATGCAGGAGGACGGCAGCTACGACACCCTCTACCGCAAATGGTTCGGCAGCCAGAACTGAGGCCGGCTCTCAGTGGAACACCGGCTCCTCACCGTCGAAGAACGGGGTCATCTGCGCCACGATCACCGCGTTCTCCTCCAATGCCCGCTGCATCAGCGCGCGTTCCTCGTCGCCGATCTCATGGCCCTCGGACTCGCGCTCTTCCAGCGTGCCATAACCGGTTACATCCAGCGGCGCGGTATCGGCCTGTTTGAGGATCGCCACGGTCTCGCGCACCGCCTCGGCTTCGTCCACGCCGGAGGCATAGATCATCAGCGCCGCACCTGTGGCACCGTCGGGTAGCCCGTCCCCGTCCTTGCGGCCGATCTGGACAAGCAGGGTATAGACTTGCTGGCGGGAGGGTTTCTTCTTTTCCATGCCGCCGCCATAGCGCCGGGGCAGGGGGATGGTCAATCAAATAGCGCGGGCAGCGCAGGCCGGTTGAGCAGGAAACGGAAGGCTTGCGGTATTTCACCTCTCCGCATTATGGCTGGGCTTATCCGATTGTCAGAAGGATAGCCCGATGCGCATCTCCGCTTTAACCGCTCAGGCAGTGCCTTGGAAGAACGGCGGCGGTGTGACCCGCGAACTGGCCGTGCACAAGGAAGGCGGCCGGAAGGTCTGGCGCCTCAGTCTGGCGGAAATCGCCCAAAGCGGCCCGTTTTCCGCCTTTCCGGGACTCGCCCGTATCCATTGCGTTGTCGAAGGCGCTGGCCACACCCTGTCCAACGACAGCACGCAGCTGGAGGCCCGGCCTCTGGAGCCACTGTGCTTCGATGGCGGAGTGGATTTGCACTGCCGCTTGCGAGATGGGCCCTGCAGGGCGTTCAACGTGATCTACGACCCGGGACGGGTGACGGCAGAACCCAGAATTCTGGCAGACGGCCTAGTTCCGGGTCCGGAAAGCTGGCAAGTGCTGTTAGTGGTCTCCGGCAGCGTGGAGATGGCAGGTACAGACCGTCTCGGCCCCGGAGAAGGTGTCGTGACGGAGAGCGCCGCCAGCGCGGTGATCACCGGCGGCGGTGCTGTCATCCAAGTGCGGTTTTTGCCAGTTTAGAGGCTGTAGAGCAGCTCTTTGACTGCCGTCTTGTAGCCTGCAATCACGCTGTCCCGCGCGATATGACGGCCTTGCTGCACCACATGGCGGCCTGCGCTCCAGACGTCGGTCACAGTGTCATCTCCTGCCGCAAAGCAGAGCCCGTCCAGCAGTTGCTCCGGCTCCAGCGCACAAAGAGCGGGCACGCCGCTGTCAATTGCCGCCAGATCCGCCAGCGCGCCTTCCTCGATCCGCCCGCCATCGCGCCCCAGCGCCTGCGCCCCGCCCTTGGCCGCGCCCAGGTACAGAGTCTCACCAACCGAGCCCTCGCCCGGTACCAGAACGTTGCGCGCCAGGTCGCGCAGGCGCTGGGAATATTCCAGCGTCCGCAGCTCCTCCGGCAGCGAAATCCGCACGTTAGAATCGGACCCGACCCCAAAGGCCCCATCATGCGCCAGGTATTCCACACCGTTGAACGGGCCGTCGCCCAGGTTGGCCTCAGTGATCGGGCAGAGGCCTGCAACGGCGCCGGAGCGGGCCATGCCGATGGTTTCAGCACTGGTCATATGGGTGGCGTGGATCAGGCACCATTTGCCATCCACGGGCACGTTTTCCAGCAGCCATTCTACAGGCCGCGCGCCCAGCCAACCGCTGATGTCCGCCACTTCCTTGGGCTGTTCGGCGATGTGGATATGCACGGGCAGCCCGTCCTGGATCTGCAGCACCTCCGCCAGATCCTCGGGGCAAGTGGCCCGCAGCGAATGAGGTGCGATACCAACGCTCGCATCCTCCGGAAGGTCCCGTGTGGCAATTTCGCGGGCGCGGCTGACGAGCGCGGAGAACTCTGCGACTGAGTTGCCAAACCGCTGCTGCCCCCCGCTCAGAGCCTGTTTTCCAGCCCCGCCATAGCTATAAAGCACTGGCAGGTGGGTGAGGCCGATGCCGGTCTGGCTGGCTGCGGCAAACACCCGCTCGCTAAGTTCCGTCATGGACCCGAACTGCGCGCCGCCGGGCCGGTGGTGAACGTAGTGAAATTCGCCAACGGAGGCGTAGCCCGCTTCCAGCATTTCCATGAAGACCAGCGCGGCGATAGCCTCATACTGTTCAGGGGTGATGCGGTCCATGAAGCGGTACATCAGCTCGCGCCAGGTCCAGAAACTGTCCTTCCCAGCTGCGCGGTACTCGGTCATCCCGGCCATGGCGCGCTGAAAGCTGTGCGAATGCAGATTGCCCAGCGATGGCAGCAGCGCGTCCACCTTGGCATCCCCTGCCTGCGGCGCGGCACCGGTTTCCAGGGACGAAATCCGGCTATTCTCAACCGTCAGCCGGAGGTTCTCAGCCCATCCCTTAGGCAGGCGGGCGCGCTGGGCAAATATGGTCTGCATCTGACCCTCTTATGTGTAGATGTAATACTATTAGCGGCAGGCTTATTGCGCGGCAAGGGTTTTGCATAGGAGGGGCGCTGCCCCTCGGCCTGACGGCCTCACCCCGGGATATCTCCGGGCCAGATGAATAGAGGATCTAGTTTTCATCTGGCTGGAAATATCCTGGGGTTTGGGGCAAAGCCCCTGCCGCCGGAGGCAAAAGAAAAACGCGCCCGGCAAGGGGCGCGTTCCTGTCGTTCAGAATTTCAGCGCGGATCAGTCGCGCAGCAGCTCGTTGATGCCGGTCTTGGAGCGGGTCTTCTCATCAACACGCTTCACGATCACCGCGCAGTATAGGCTGATGTTGTTCTTCGACGGCATCGAGCCCGCCACAACCACGGAGTAGGGTGGCACTTCGCCATACATCACTTCGCCGGTCTCACGGTCGACGATCTTGGTCGATTTGCCGATGAACACGCCCATGCCCAGAACCGAGCCTTCGCGCACGATGCAGCCTTCGACCACCTCGGAACGGGCGCCGATGAAGCAGTTGTCCTCGATGATGGTGGGGCCTGCCTGCATCGGTTCCAGCACGCCGCCGATGCCGACGCCGCCCGAGAGATGCACGTTCTTGCCGATCTGCGCGCAGGAGCCGACGGTGGCCCAGGTGTCGACCATGGTGCCTTCATCGACATAGGCGCCGAGGTTCACGAAGGAGGGCATCAGCACCGCGCCGGGCGCGATATAGGCGGACTTGCGGACCACGCAGTTCGGCACCGCGCGGAAGCCGGCGGATTTCCAGTCAGCTTCGCCCCAGCCGGCAAATTTGCTGTCGACCTTGTCCCACCAGCCGCCGGCTTGCGGGCCGCCTTCCTGGATTTCCATGTCCTTGATGCGGAAGCCCAGCAGCACGGCCTTCTTGGCCCACTGGTTCACGTGCCAGTCGCCGCTTTCCAGCTTCTCGGCCACCCGCAGCTGACCGGAATCGAGCGCGTTCAGGGTGTCTTCGATAGCGTCACGCTGTTCGCCGGTGGTGGCGGGGGTGATGGTGTCGCGCGCCTCCCAGGCGGCTTCGATCGCTGCTTCCAGCTGGGCGTTGGACATGGGGGTTCCTCCGGCATCGGTTTGAGTCGCAGCTTCATAGCGGCAATCTGCCGGCAGGTCATGTCCGGATTGCGTCCAAATTGCCGCTGCTGACGGCGTTTTGCGGGGTTCCAGCCGGTCAGCGCACCCGGCGCAGGTGGCGGCGCAGGGTATCGCAGGCGGCGGCGGGATCGCGGCGGGTCATCGCCTGGACGATGGCGGCGTGGTCGGCGTCCACCCGGCGGGTCCACTGGTGCTGCCAGTTGGCAAACAGGTGCCGGGCAGCGGCGATATGCAGATCGTCGATTGAGGCCAGCAGCCGCGGCATCGCACAGGGCGCCAGGATCACCCGGTGAAACGTGCGGTTCAGGCGCTCCCAGCTAGCCATGTCCTCTGCTGCGTCGCAGGCCAGCCGGGCGGCCTCAGCTGCCTCGATATCCCCGGGTGTCAGGCGGGCAAACGCGTGGGTGAGGGCCAGCACCTCCAGCGCCACCCGCATCTCGATCACTTCGCGGATCTCCGACGGGTCCAGCGCGCTGACCCTGGTGCCGCGGCGGGGTTCGGATTTGGCCAGCCCATGCGCTTCCAGCCGCAAAAGCGCCTCGCGCACCGGCACATGGCTGGCCTCGAACTCGCGGGCGATATGGTCCTGGCGCAGTTTTTCCCCGGCGGCCAGGCTGCCGGTGATGATGCGCTCGCTCAACGCCTGGTAGATCGTATCGGCAATGGTTGCAGACATGTAATGGCGATACCGGGGCGGCTCTCTACCCGCAAGGATTATCCCAGCGGATCCGGGGCGATGTTGCCGCCGCAGATTTGCACCGCCACCCGCTCGCCCGGTGCCGGCCGGTAGGCGCCGCACATCAGCGCCGCCAGCGCCGTTGCGCCTGCTGGTTCGACCAGGATCCGCCGATCGCGCCAGAGCGCCGTCTGGGCTTCGGTAATGGCGCTGTCCGGCACAGTCAGAGAAGTGATGCCCTGCGTTGCCGCAAGCTCAAAGCAGATGCTGCCGATGCGCTTGGCGCCCAAGGCGTTGGCCGCAACGCCGGAGACGTGAACATCGACAGGCTGTCTTGCCGCAAGTGCCGCGTTCAGCGCGCAGGAGGTTTCCGGCTCCACCGCTATGATCTTCCGGGAGCCCTGGAACCAGGCCAGCGCGCCGCCGATCAGCCCGCCGCCGCCGACGGCAATCAGCAGTGTGTCGGCCTCCAGCCCTTGGGCCTGCCATTCGGCAAAGCAAGTGCCCTGGCCGGCAACGGTGGCAACCGCGTCATAGGCGTGAACCTGCATGGCGCCGGTTTCCTGCTCGTAAGCCTCCGCCCGCTCCAGCGCGTTGGCATAGGCGCCGGGCACCACCTGCAGATCGGCGCCGGTGCGTTCGATCAGGGAAATTTTGGCAGGGCCTGCCATCTCCGGCACATAGATCCGCGCTTTGTGGCCCAGCTGGTGCGCTGCATAGGCCGCGGCGGCACCGTGATTGCCGCCCGAGGCGGCGACCAGCCCGGCTGCCGGCACCTGTTGGCTCAGCAGTGTGTTAAAGGCGCCGCGGGCCTTGAAGCTGCCGGTGTGCTGCATATGCTCCAGTTTCAGCTCCACCGGAAACGGCAGTCCGAAGCCCTGTGTTTGCATCACCGGGGTGCGCTGCACATGGGGGCGGATGCGCTCTGCCGCTGCGGTGATTTCTTTCTGCCAGTCCATGCGCTGCCCTCCTGCCTGCTGCTCCGGAACCTTAGCCGCGCGGGGTCCGGACGCAAGCGGAACGGCGCGTTCTGATGCATTCTTGATTGGCGCTAACGGCCGAGGGCGGTTACAAAGGAAGTCCTTTAATTTTTTACCTGGATTGCCCATGACCGAAGACCGCCACAGCCGTTTCAGCGATGCCCATACCGACCGGAACCGGGCAGAGCATGTGCCCGCCACGCCGCAGACACGGTCGCCTGCCTACCGTCTGGCTTTCGCTGATCAGGAGTTCATGTACCGGGAGGAGCTGCGCCCGGTGCGTTTGCAGCTGGAGCTTCTGAAACCGGAGCTGATGCTGAACGAGCGCGGCATCGAAAGCACCATCGTGATGTTCGGCGGCGCCCGTATTCCGGATCCGGAGCACAAGGATAAGGCGCGCACCCAGACGCTGGCAGATCTGTCGCACTTCTACGATGAAGCGCGTGAATTCGCACGGCTGATGACGGAAAAGTCAAAGCGCAGCGGTGGTCGTCAGAATGTCGTGGTGACCGGCGGCGGACCCGGTGTGATGGAGGCCGGCAATCGCGGTGCAGCGGATGCGGGCGGCCATTCCATCGGCCTGTCGATCGTTCTTCCGCATGAGCAGGCGCCCAACGGCTATGTGACGCCGGATCTCAGCTTCAATTTCCACTATTTCGCGATCCGCAAGATGCATTTCCTGATGCGGGCGCGGGCGATCAGCGTGTTCCCGGGCGGGTTTGGCACCCTGGACGAGCTGTTCGAGAGCCTGACACTGATCCAGACGGGCCGCATGGAGCGGGTGCCCTTCCTGCTGTTCGGCAAGCAGTTCTGGGACAAGATCATCAACTGGGAGGCGCTGGCCGATGCCGGCACCATTTCCGATCAGGATCTGGACCTGTTCCGCGCGGTCGACACCGCCCAGGAAGCGGTTCAGATCATTGACAACTGGGAACCGGCGCCGCCGCGCGAAACCCTTCCCGGGCGCGAACGCTGAGCGCGCAAACTGAACTCAGCTGCGGCCGGGCTCAGGCCAGCTCCGGCGGCAGCGTGCCGATTTCGTCCCCGGTGGTCAGCCGGGTCAGAACCGGGGTGCCTGCCACGGTCTTCACTGCGTAGCCATATCCGCGCAGGCGGAATCTCCACTCCCGCGGGCTGAGCGCTTTCTGCCGCTCGCTGCGGATCAGTTCCAGAACGCTGGGGTCAACGGGCGGGGCCTGCTTGTCTACCGGTGCCATTAGACGATTACCTTTCAAAACATTTGTCCATGTATTGGAAACTGTCCCGGGCAAATGGCGGAATTCGCGCCGGTCTTGGGAAAAAATAGGGCGGCGGCTGACTGGTGCTTTCCGGCAACAGAGAGCCCGCCACAGTGCCAGAACAGCAGGTGGCAGTCTTTCGCCCCGGCAGTCCCGTGCGGCAGCATAGAAAATAATGTTCATTGAATTGCAGCTGTGTTCAGGCATCTGAGATTTGCACCCCAGACGCGAACGGAATTCGCCCGGAATCGGGCTAAACTTGGCCACATTTGCAAACAAAAACTTACCGGCGGTCGAACAGTGGAGAGACTTGATGTCCGAGGTAACAGACTACACGGCGCTATTGGCGTACACGTCAAACGACAGTTTCCGCTGGAACAGCCTGGCTGATCTGGGGACCAGCTCAGTTGTGACCTACAGTTTCACGAGCGCCAGTGATCTGGGCGACGCAAGCAGCGACCCCTATGGGGCGTCCAGCTATTGGGCCTTCGACAGCCAGCAGCGTGAATATTTCCGCAGGGCCTTGGAAGAGTTTGAAGAAGCTTCAGGCGTGATCTTCGTCGAAACCGACGGTCCGGCCATGATCAATGTCTTTGGCTATGATGGCGGTTCGGCAGCCGGGTGGGCGGATTATCCCTGGGCCAGCAGCTACTCGACAAACGAAGGCCGCCTGGCGATTGAGGGCGGCAATATTATGCCCGGGTCTTTCGGCTATGAGACTGTTCTGCACGAAATCGGCCACGCGCTGGGACTGAAGCATCCGCATGACGGCGACACCACTTTGGCAGATCACCTGGATACCCAGGCAAACACTGTGATGACCTATACTTATGCCGGGTACAACGTGACTGAGCTGGGAGCCTTTGACGTGCAGGCCCTGCAGCATATCTACGGCAGCAGCGCGGGTACCGCAGAGTGGAGCGTGCGGGTCAAATCCAGCGGCATGGTCGTGATCGACACCGGCACCGCAGCTGAAACCGTTTTGGCGGTCGGCCAGGCTACCAAGATTCTAGGCCGCGGCGGCAGCGACACACTGGTTGGCCGCGAAGCCGGCGACCGGCTGATTGGCGGCGCTGGTCTGGATACCCTCGTCGGGGGCTACGGCGAGGACTGCCTGATCGGCGGCAAGGGAGCGGACGTCCTGATCGGCGGCCTGGACGATGATGAATATTCCGGCAGCACAAATGAGGCGGACAAGCTGGTTGGCGGCGGCGGCTGGGATACTCTCTCCGGCGGAGCCGGAGATGACACGCTGGTGGGCGGTAACGGCCGCGACCGCCTGGTCGGCGGCGACGGATCGGACCAGCTGACAGGCGGCCGCCACGCGGACACCTTTGTTTTTGTGTCGGCTGATTACTACGAACAGGAAGTGATCACGGATTTCGGGCGCGGCGGCGACAGGATCGAATTCTCCGGCACCTCTGTGGACGAGTTCGGTGACCTGTTGATCAGCCAAAGCGGCGGCAGCACGTTCATCAGCTACTACGGACACTACGAGATAGAGCTTACCGGCTTCACCGGCACACTCACCCAGGACGACTTTCTCTTTACCTAAGGCAGCCGGGGACCCTGCCGCGCAGGGGCCGGAGCCGGGTCACTTCATCCCGGCTTCGGCCTCGATCTGCTTGCGGCTCTTGCGGGCGCGTTCGGTCGCTGACTTCAGCTGGCCGCAGGCCGCCATGATGTCATCGCCGCGGGTCTTGCGGATCGGGGAGGCATAGCCGGCCTGATAGATGATATTGGCAAACGCCCGAATGCGGTTGTTCGAAGACCGCTTGTACGGGCTGCCGGGCCATTCGTTGAACGGGATCAGGTTGATCTTGGCCGGGATGTTGTAGCGCTTGATATGGTCGATCAGCCGGTGCGCGTCCTCGTCCGAGTCGTTCACGCCGTCCAGCATCACGTATTCAAAGGTGATCCTCTCAGAGTTTGACGCCTTGGGGTAGTCCGCGAGCGCCTGCAGCAGCGCGTCGATGTTCCAGCGCTTGTTGATCGGCACCAGCACGTCGCGGGTTTCGTTGGTGGTGGCGTGGAAGGAAATTGCCAAAAGGCAGCCGATTTCCTGCGCCGTGCGCGCAATTTCCGGCACAACGCCGGAGGTCGACAGCGTGATCCGGCGGCGGCTCAGGGAGATGCCTTCCGGGTCCATTGCAATTTTCATCGCGTCACGGACATTCTCGAAGTTGTACAGCGGCTCGCCCATGCCCATCAGCACAATGTTCGACAGCAGACGCGTTTCCTCCTTGGGGGTGCCGGGCGTGGGCCATTCCTCCAGATCGTCGCGCGCCATCATCACCTGGCCGACGATTTCAGCCGGGGTCAGGTTGCGCACCAGCTTCTGAGTGCCGGTGTGGCAGAAGGAGCAGGTCAGCGTGCAGCCCACCTGAGAGGAAATGCACAGGGTGCCGCGGTCTTCTTCGGGGATATAGACCACCTCAACCTCATGGCCGCCGGCAATGCGCACCAGGTACTTGCGGGTGCCGTCGGTCGACACCTGCTTGCTCACCACTTCGGGGATACGGATTTCAAACGTCTCCGCCAGCTGCGCGCGGTAGGCCTTGGCAAGGTTGGTCATCTCGCCAAAGTCGCGTTTGCCCCACTGATAAATCCACTGCCAGATCTGGCCGACCCGCATTTTGGCCTGCTTCTCCGGCGTGCCGTGTTCGATCAGCACCTCGCGCATCTGATCGCGGGTCAGGCCGACAAGATTGATCTTGCCGCCCTCGGGATCCTTGCGGGGCAGGGTCAATACGTCTTGAGTGATCGGCGCGCTGGCGGTCATGGCTTTCGGACTCGATGCTGATGGGCGGATGCGGCTCTATATAGGATTCTGACCGAAGATCAAAAGGAATCCTGCCAAATTGCTTGCATAGCGGCTACCCGGCATAGCGCATCAGCTCATCAATCCTGGCGCGGCCCAGCTTTGTCCAGCAGGAACGGATCGCAATGCCCGTTCCGGAGCCGCCGCCATATGTCGCTCCGACAAAGGCGCAATGCTCCGCCCGGTAGGCCTCCCAAGCGGTTTGCCCTGCCTCGAGTGCAGAAACTGCGGCGCTTCGGCCGGTGGCTTTGTCGAGTTCTTCTGCAGCATCCATGGCAAAGCCCAATGCCGCGGCGAGCGCAGCCTCCACGCGCTCCTCGTCTTTGGCAACGCACTCGCCCACTTCCACCTGAGAGCCGGCATCGCTGCACTCAAGCAAGGGGTCGGCGAAAACGGGTTGTGCCAGCAAAAACAGTAAACCGAAAACGCTGCGCAGCATGGCGTAATCCTCCCGTTCCCATGCTACGCGCCTCGCGGCCTTCAAACAAGAAAACCCCGGCGCGGGCCGGGGTTTACTGAAAACCGATGCGGACAGCGCTTACTTGCTGCAGCGCTTCTCGGCGTCTTCCACAGCGGCGGTAAAGCCCAGCAGAGAGAAAGTATCCTTGGTCTGGGTGCCGCGGGCGGAGCGCGCGGTCAGCACCGCATCGGTGCCGCGCTTCATCGCGGTGATGATCTTGGCGTCATCCGCGGGTGTCGCCGGCCAGGCCCATTCGCCTTCGGTGAACAGTTCATACTCGGAGTCGCCGATCGCCAGGTTGACGGTGGAACCGGGCGCAAACGGATAGCCGCCGGTAAAGCTCACCTCGCCCTTGGGGGTGGCGTCTTCGCGGAAGGTGACAAACAGCTGGATCTCGCTGCGGCGCACCGCCACCACGCGGCCGTCGCGGGTGTTCACTGTTTCCTTAGGTGCGGACACGCCCCAGCATTCGCTCGGGCTTTCACCTTCGAACACACTCCAGTCGACCTTTGCGGCGACCCGGTTCTTCGAAGTTTCCTGCGCAGATGCGGTGGTTGCCAATGCTGCCAGACACAGGCCCGCAGCCACGCGGGCGAGTTTCAATGCCATTTGTCCCGACTCCAAGACTGTTCTTTTACCTCAAAACCAAGCAAAGGGCCCGCAGCGTTTCATCCGCTGTCTGGTCCCGATCCCCTCGCTTGCGCTACACAAGCACACTAACGTAACAAGCACCACGGGCGAAAGTGCGTTTTGGCAGGATTTCGCCAACAAAACATAAGGGGAGAGATCATGCCGAAACCTGTGCCCATGGCCGAAGTCTGGCGCGGCCCGCTGCTGGAGAGCCTGCATCTGGGTCATGCCGTCATCTGCGATGCCTCCGGGCAGGTGGTGCGCAGCTGGGGCGACCCCGATGCGGTGATTTATCCGCGCAGCTCGGCCAAGATGATCCAGGCGCTGCCGCTGATCACCTCCGGTGCCGCCGCGCGCTACGGCCTCACCTCCGAGCAGCTGGCGCTGGCCTGCGCCTCTCACAATGGTGCCCTTATCCACACGGACCGGGTGAACAGCTGGCTCGATCAGCTGGGGCTATCGGACGACGATTTCCGCTGCGGTCCGCAGCTGCCGGATGACATTCCCGCCCGCAATGAACTGATCAAATCCGACAGCAGCCCCTGCCAGGTGCACAACAATTGCTCAGGCAAGCACGCGGGTTTCCTGACCCTGACCCAGTACCTCGGCGCCGGGACGGAATATATCGAGATGGATCACCCGGTGCAGCAGGCCTGCCTGGCGGCGTTTGAGGAAACCACCGGCCAGGACAGCCCCGGTTACGGAATCGACGGCTGCTCGGCCCCGAACTTTGCCACCACCGTCACCGGGCTGGCCCGTTCGATGGCCTGGTTTGCCAGCGCCGCGGACCGCTCCGACCGCGCATCCGAGGCGGCGCAGCAGCTGGTCGCAGCAATGACCGCGCACCCTGAGCTGGTGGCCGGCGAAACCCGCTGCTGCACCAACCTGATGCGCGCGATGGGCGGCAAGGTCGCAATCAAGACCGGCGCCGAGGCGGTATTTATCGCCATCCTGCCGCAACAAAAGCTGGGCGTGGCGCTCAAGATCACAGATGGCACCACCCGCGCCAGCGAATGTGCGATTGCGGCGCTGCTGGTCAGCCTCGGCGTGCTGGACGCAGAACACCCGGAGACCCGCAAATACATGAACAAGATTCTCTACAGCCGACGTGGGCTGGAATGCGGTTCAATCCGCCCCGCGGCGGAACTGCTGTTCTGAAATGAAATGCCCCGGTTCAGGACCGGGGCATTTCTTCTTACATCTCCATCTCGATGATCTCGGCAATTTCGACCGAGCCGCTGCCGTCCACCACCATCGGGCAGCCCTTGGCCATCTCGCAGGCCGCGTCCTGGTCCACCGCCTGGACTACCGAATAACCCGAAACCGGATTGGCGCCCCCATTGTCCGCCACGCCGCCAGCGCTGACGGTCTTGGACATGCCTACCGGGGCGCCCGGCACCTTCAGTGCATCGCCCATCGAGCCCATCCAGCTCTTCCAGGACTCCATCACCTTGGCGCCTTCCTCCTCGCTCTCCGGGGTTTTGCCGCCGTGGTAGACAAAAATGAACTCTGGCATCGGTCTTCTCCCTTGGTTGCGGTGAAACGTGTGCTTCATGTGTCTGCGGCCAGCCGGGTCTCCAGCTTGCGCAGGGTCGAGGTCCAGCCCTCTTCATGGCGTGCGGCGATCTCATCGTCACTTAGATCGCGGTGATCAATCAGAAGCATGGCGCCGTCCCCGGCCGCAGCGACGGTGAAGGTCACATGGCTCTCTGCGCCGCGGCTGTCGTCCTCATCGTGCCAGGCCCAGGTGAAGCCGACAGATCTCGGCACATCCACATGGGTCACCTGGCCGGAGACATGGAACCGCTGCCCGTCGCTGTTCTGCATGACGGAATGCCAGGGCCCGGTGCGGCTGAGGTCCAGATCGTGTTCCGGAATGCTAACCCCCTCCGGTCCCCACCATTTCAGCAGCTTGTCCGGTGTGGTCACCCACGCGAACAATGTTTCCGGGCTGACTGGGAAGATTCTCCGCAACTGCAAATCACTCATGCACGGTCCTCCATCAGGGCCGCTTCCAAACGGTCCAGGCTGCCGTCCCAGAACGCTTTGCGGGACTGGGTCCATTCGGCAATCATCCTGAGGCCCTCGGGCCGGGCGGAATAGAGCCGCCTAGTGCCATCGGCGCGCTGGCTCACCAGCCCGGCCTCGCGCAGCACCTTCAGATGCCGCGATATGGCCGGCGCTGAAATTCCGGCGCCGGGTGCCAGATCGCCTGCGGGTAGCTCGCCTTGCTTGATCAACTGATCGACAATCGACATGCGGGTTTCGTCCGACAGGGCGGCGAAGGATTTTAGCAGAGGAGTCATGAGACCATTATTAACTATATTGTTAAATAATGGAAGCTATTATTCTTCCTCTGAGTAAGACCAGCTGAAATTGCGCGCCGGGTGTGTTTTACTAAGCGTGTGCTCCCGCCCGTCGTCAGCCTGTTCTGCGAACCGGCATCCTCCCGTTGGGCCCGGCGCTGCGCGTTTGCGCAGCGCCGGGCCCAAGGCCGCCAAGGGGTGGCTGCGCCAGCAGCCGCACCTGCGGGCGCGGGAGTTCCCCGGATCCCGATCCGGGGAGCGGTCTCAGCCTTGAAAATCGTCCTGGGAATAACCCTGGATATACAGCAGCGCCGTCAGGTCGCCGTGGTTGATCCGGATATCGCATTCCGCCGCAACCGAGGGCTTGGCGTGCAGCGCAACACCGGCGCCTGCGCGTTTCAGCATCCCCAGATCGTTGGCGCCGTCGCCCACCGCAATCACATCCGCCTCAGTGATCCCCAGCCGGGCCGTGATCTGCTCCAGCGCCTCCACCTTGGCCTCGCGGCCCAGGATCGGCCGCGCCGCTTCACCGGTCAGCCTGCCGCCTTCCGCCAGCAGAGTGTTGGCCCGGTTCTCGTCAAAACCCAGCTCCGCCGCGACGCGTGCGGTAAACGCCGTGAACCCGCCCGAGACCAGAGCCGCATAGGCGTCATTTGCCTTCATCACCGACAGCAGCTGCTTGCCGCCGGGCATCAGGGTGATGCGCTCCTCCAGAACCTTGGTGATCACCGTCTCCGGCAGCCCCTGCAGCAGGCCGACCCGCTCGATCAGCGCGCCCTCGAAATCCAACTCGCCGTTCATCGCCCGGGCGGTGATCTCCTTGACCCGCGCGCCGACGCCGGCCTCCTCGGCCAGTTCGTCGATGCACTCCTGCTGGATCATGGTCGAGTCCATGTCGGCCAGAAGCATCTTCTTCTTCCGGCCTTTCACCGGCTGGATCACCAGGTCCACACCCATCTGCTGCAGATCTTCCCAGACCGGCCAGCGGTTGTCCGGCATCTGCTCCAGCGCAAACTCGGCCGCCACACCCGGCGCCAGCCAGATGGCCTCGCCGCCGCCCCAGGCATTGCGCAGCGATTCGGGCAAGGCGGGCTCCAGCACCGGGCTGGCGGGATTGCAAAGCAGGCTGGCAACAAACATCGGCGGGCTCCGTTTCCTTTGGATACCCCTTGTCATAACGGGCCGCCGGGGCATCGGCCAGACGGCAAAAAGCCGTTCAAAACAGAGGCCGTCATAAGGAGCGGTCCTTTTCGCCGTTTCAGGGCGGCTGTTTCCGATGGTGGAAAATCATGTCGCAAAAAATGCACCAACAGCCGCATTCTGTTGAAATATTTGTTGCATGCCGCGCTGCAGCAGCCTAGCTCTGTACCCGGGACACCCCTCCCCAACGAGGGGCGCTTATCTGGAAGGGTAGCATTGATGGCTATTGCACAACCGGCATCGCGGCCGGCCAATCCGCGTTTTTCTTCGGGCCCTTGCGCCAAACCTCCCGTCTTTGATCTGTCAAAACTGTCCGGCGCGCCGCTGGGCCGCTCGCACCGCGCTGCCGTTGGCAAGGAGAAGCTGAAGGCGGCGATTGAAGGCACCCGGGAGATCCTGAATATTCCCGCAGGCTATAAAATCGGCATCGTGCCCGCCTCCGACACCGGCGCGGTTGAAATGGCGATGTGGAACCTGCTTGGCGCCCGCGGCACTGAGATGCTGGCCTGGGAAAGCTTCGGTTCCGGCTGGGTCACCGACGTTGTGAAACAGCTCAAGCTGGACGCCACCGTCAAAACCGCCGACTACGGCCAGATCGTCGACCTCGGCTCTGTCGACTTCACCAATGACGTTGTCTTCACCTGGAACGGCACCACCTCCGGCGTGCGCGTTCCCAACGGCGACTGGATCCCGGCGGACCGCGAAGGCCTCACCATCTGCGACGCGACCTCTGCGGCCTTTGCGCAGCACCTGCCCTGGGACAAACTGGATGTGACCACCTTCTCCTGGCAGAAGGTGCTGGGCGGCGAAGCGGCGCACGGAATGATCATCCTCAGCCCCCGCGCGGTGGAACGGCTGGAAAGCTACACCCCCGCCTGGCCGCTGCCCAAGATCTTCCGCCTGACCAAAGGCGGCAAGCTGATCGACGGCATTTTCCAGGGCGCCACCATCAACACGCCCTCGATGCTGGCGGTGGAGGATTACCTTCTGGCGCTCGACTGGGCGCGGTCCATCGGCGGTATGGAAGGTCTGCGCGAACGCGCCTATGCCAACCTGGCCGCGGTGCAAAGCTTTGTGCAGGACAACCCCTGGATCGCCTTCCTTGCGGAACAGCCGGAATACCGCTCCAACACTTCGGTCTGCCTCAAGTTCACCGACGAGCGCATCCAGGACGGCGCCGCCTTTGCCAAGGCTGTGGCCAAGCGTCTGGAAAACGAAGGCGTGGCCTATGACATCGGTGCCTACCGCGACGCGCCTCCGGGCCTGCGCATCTGGTGCGGCGGCACGGTTGAGGCCGCCGACGTGGCAGCCCTGATGCCTTGGATCAAATGGGCCTTTGAGGCCGAGATTGCCGCGCAAACCGAAGCGGCCTGAAGAATGGACTTGCCGGGGCGCTAGCCCCGGATCGCCCCCGACCCGCCCCCCCAGGGCGGGGGCGATTGCGCCCCCACCCCCGGACCGGGCGCGATCCTCATCTCTTCGGGGGAACTGTATCAACATCCGGCCATACCGGCCCCCGCATAAAGGACCACACACATGGCTCCCAAAGTACTCATCTCCGACAAACTGTCCGAGGCCGCCGTCCAGATCTTCCGCGACCGCGGCATTGACGTCGACTTCCTGCCCGACGTGGGCAAGGACAAGGAAAAACTGGCTGAAATCATCGGCCAGTACGACGGCCTCGCCATCCGCTCCGCCACCAAGGTGACGGAAAAGATCCTGGAGAACGCCGATAACCTCAAGGTGATCGGCCGCGCCGGCATCGGCACCGACAACATCGACAAAGAAGCTGCCTCCAAGCGCGGCGTCATTGTGATGAACACCCCCTTCGGCAACATGATCACCACCGCCGAACACGCCATCGCCATGATGTTCGCGGTTGCCCGCCAGCTGCCGGAGGCCTCCGCCTCCACTCATGCCGGCAAATGGGAAAAGTCCAAGTTCATGGGGGTTGAGCTGACCGCCAAGACCCTGGGTGTGATCGGCGCCGGCAACATCGGTGGCATCGTCTGCGACCGCGCCCGCGGCCTCAAAATGAAGGTGGTTGCTTATGACCCCTACCTGAGCACCGAAAAGGCCGACAAGATGGGCGTCGAAAAGGTGGAGCTGGATGAGCTGCTGGCGCGCGCCGACTTCATCACCCTGCATGTGCCGCTGACCGACCAGACCCGCAACATCCTCTCTAAGGAAAACCTGGAGAAGACCAAGAAGGGCGTGCGCATCATCAACTGCGCCCGCGGCGGCCTGGTGGATGAGGCAGCGCTGGCGGAGCTGCTGACCTCCGGCCATGCGGCAGGCGCCGCCTTTGACGTGTTCTCGGAGGAGCCGGCCAAGGAAAACGCGCTGTTCGGCCTGCCCAACGTGGTCTGCACCCCGCACCTGGGCGCCGCCACCACCGAGGCGCAGGAAAACGTCGCCCTTCAGGTGGCCGAGCAGATGTCCAACTACCTGCTGACCGGCGCCGTTGAAAACGCGCTCAACATGCCGAGCGTCACCGCCGAGGAAGCCAAGGTCATGGGCCCCTGGATCAAGCTGGCCGACCACCTCGGCAGCTTCGTCGGCCAGATGACCGATGAACCGATCAAGGCGATCAACATCCTCTATGACGGCGTCGCGGCGGGCATGAACCTGGACGCGCTGAACTGCGCGGTCATCGCGGGCATCATGAAACGTTCCAACCCCGAGGTGAACCTGGTCTCCGCCCCGGTGGTCGCCAAGGAGCGCGGTGTCCAGATCTCCACCACCAACCAGGACAAGTCCGGCGCCTTTGACGGCTACATCAAGGTGACCGCGGTCACCTCCAAGCGCGAGCGCTCTGTGGCGGGCACCGTGTTCTCCGACGGCAAGCCGCGGTTCATCCAGATCAAGGGCATCAACATCGAGGCGGATGTGGGAGCGCATATGCTCTACACCACCAACGAGGACGTGCCCGGTATCATCGGCACCCTGGGCCACACTCTGGGCGACAATGGCGTCAACATCGCCAACTTCACCCTGGGCCGCTCCGAGGCCGGCGGTGAGGCCATTGCGCTGCTCTACGTGGATGAGCCCGTCCCGGCTGAGATCCGCGCCAAGCTTGCCGAAACCGGCCTGTTCAACCAGATCAAGCCGCTGGAGTTCGACGTCGTCTGACGATGCTGGCTTAAGACCGCAGAAGCCCCCGCGGCAGTGGCGGGGGCTTTTTCAATGCCCCTTCCGACGCGCTAACAACGCCCTTTCGGGCCGGTGCCGCAGCACAACCGCGGCAAAGAGCAGCATCGACAGCAGTGCCGCTACCGATCCCGCCTGCGCCATCGTCTCACCGCGCTCCTGGATGGCCAGCGGAATGCCCGGCACAAGCAGCACCAGCGCCAGCGATGCCGTTGCCAGATGCAGCCGCGGCAGCACGCCACCGGCTGCCGCCGGCAGCAGGTGGTAATAAAACGCATAGATCGAACAGCTGACCCAGCCCAGCAGGTTCAGATGCCCATGCGCCGGCGACAGCAGGTGGTCCTGGCTCGCCGACATCTGGATGCCCCAGACCATGCCGCCAAGCGCCGAAACCACCGCCGCCAGCATGAACCACCGCGCAACTCCGACCATGACCAACCCTCCCGGCTCTGACTGTCTGCAAGTGTCTTGCCCGATAACATGCAGCGCCAGTGCCGGATTGCCAGCCGCCCGCCTGTTTTCCCGGGGTTGAGCCTGCCGCCGCAATACGCCATCAATCCGCCACACCCCGCAGCAAGGAGCCGCCATGACCGCCCCCCTTTACGCCATCGGCGACATCCACGGCCAGCTGGAGATGCTGGAACAAACGCTGGCCTTGATCGAGGCCGACGGCGGCCCGGGCGCCCGCATCGTCTTTCTCGGCGATTACACGGACCGCGGCCCCGACAGCCGCGGGGTGATCGACCGGCTGATTGCCGGCCAGGAACAGGGCAGGGACTGGATCTGTCTCAAGGGCAACCACGACCGGATGTTTGAATGGTTCCTGGAGGAGACACCCCGCCACGACCCGCATCTGCTGATCGGTTACCATTGGCTGCATGAGCGGATCGGCGGAGTTGAGACGTTGGCCAGCTACGGGCTGACATTCGAAGACCGCACCCGGCTCGACGATCTGCACGCCCGGACCAAGGAAGTGATTCCGGCGCGGCACGCCGAATTCCTGCGCAGCCTTCCTGCTCTGCACGAGACGCCGGAGCTAGCCTTTGTGCACGCCGGGATACGTCCCGGAGTGCCTCTTGCCCAGCAGCATGAGGACGACCTGGTCTGGATCCGGCAGCCGTTCCACGACCACACCGGCCCCCATCCGAAGCTGGTCGTGCATGGCCACACACCAGTGGAGAAGCCCAGCCACTATGGCAACCGCGTCAATCTCGACAGCGGCGCCGGCTATGGCCGCCCGCTCACCGCTGCGGTGTTCGAGGGCAGCGACTGCTGGCTGCTGACAGACGCGGGCCGCCAGCCACTGACACCCTGACTCTTCCCCTGTTCATCTGGCTGAAAATACCCTGGGGGTGAGGCCGCAAGGCTGAGGGGGCAAAGCCCCCTCAAACAGCCCTCATGTCCAGTTCAGCACAACCTTGCCGCTGGACCCGGATTTCATCGCCGCAAACCCTGCGGCAAAATCATCCACTCCAAACCGGTGGGTGATCACCCGGCTCACATCCAGGCCGTTCTGCAGCATGGCGATCATCTTGTACCAGGTCTCGAACATCTCGCGCCCGTAGACGCCTTTGATGGTGATCGCCTTGAACACAATGCGTGACCAATCGACCGGAGATTTCCCCGGCGGAATGCCCAAGAGGGCAATCTTGCCGCCCATCACCAGCGCCTCCACCATCTGATCCAGCGCCGCCTGGCTGCCGGACATCTCCAGCCCGACGTCAAAGCCCTGCTTCATGCCCAGCTCTTGAATCACATCCTGCAGCTCTTCCTTGGACACATCCACCGTGCGCACCGCCGGCACCACATGCGCGGCCAGCGTCAAACGGTCCGGGTTGATGTCGGTGATTACCACATGCCGCGCGCCGGCATGTTTCGCCACCGCCGCCGCCATAATGCCAATCGGGCCGGCCCCGGTGATCAGCACATCCTCCCCCAAAAGATCAAAGCTCAGCGCCGTGTGCACCGCATTGCCCAGCGGGTCGAGAATGGCGCCGATCTCGTCCGGAATATCATCCGGCAGCGGCACCACGTTGAAAGCCGGCAGCTTCAGATACTGGGCAAAGGCGCCCTGCTCATTCACCCCGATGCCGCGGGTGCCGGGGTCCAGGTGGAACTTGCCGGCACGGCTCTGGCGCGAATCCGTCTTGATCAGATGCCCCTCGCCGGAACAGCGCTGGCCCACCGCCAGATCGGTGACATTACGCCCGATCTCGACAATCTCGCCCGCAAACTCGTGCCCGGTGATCATCGGCACCGGCACGGTGTGGGCGGCCCATTCGTCCCAGTTCCAGATATGGATGTCAGTACCGCAGATGCCGGTCTTCTTCACCTTGATCAGCACCTCGTCCGGGCCGATCTCCGGCACCGGCGCCTGCACCATCCACAGGCCTTCCTCGGGGCGGCTCTTCTCCAGCGCCTTCATCGTGTTCGGACGGTTCATCAGATCACCCCCAGTTCCCTGCCCACCTTGCCAAAGGCCGCCAGCGCCCGGTCCAGCTCCTCTCGCGTCAGCGCCGCATTCATCTGTGTCCGGATCCGCGCCTGGCCGCGCGGCACCACCGGGAAGAAGAAGCCGGAGACATAGACGCCCTCGTCAAACAGTTTTGCCGCCATATCCTGCGCCAGCTGCGCTTCGCCCAGCATCACCGGGATGATCGGATGCTCACCCGGCAGCAAGTCAAAGCCCAGCTTTTCCAGCCCCGCACGCCAATATTTCGCATTTTCGAACAACTGCGCCCGCAGATCGTCCCCTTTCTCCACTAGCCGGATCGCCTCCAGCCCGGCAGCAACAATCGATGGCGGCAGCGAATTGGAGAACAAATAGGGCCGCGCCCGCTGCCGCAGCAGGTCGATCACTGGCTGCGGCCCGGCGATATAACCGCCGATGGCCCCCCCAAGTGCTTTGCCCAATGTCCCTGTGACGATATCCACGTCCACCCCGAAATGCTCCGGCGTGCCCGCACCCGTCGCGCCCATAAAGCCGGTGGCGTGGCAGTCATCCACCATGACGATGGCATCATATTTGTCCGCCAACGCCCGGATCTCCGGCAGCTTCGCCAGATAGCCGTCCATTGAGAACACGCCGTCCGTGGCGATCATGATATGCCGCGCGCCGTCCTCGCGCGCCTGCTTCAGCCAGGCCTCCAGGTCGTTCATGTCGCTGTTCAGGTAACGGTAGCGTTTGGCCTTGCACAGCCGGATGCCGTCGATGATCGAGGCATGGTTCAGGCTGTCCGAGATGATCGCATCCTCCGGCCCCAAGAGCGGCTCAAACAACCCGCCGTTGGCGTCGAAACAGGCGGCAAACAGGATCGCGTCATCCTTGCCGAGGAACTTCGCCAGGCGGCTTTCCAGCTCCCGGTGAATGTCCTGGGTACCGCAGATGAACCGGACCGAGGCCATGCCGAACCCTTTCGGCTCCATCGCGTCCTTGGCGGCCTTGATCAGGGCAGGGTGGTCGGCCAGACCCAGATAGTTGTTGGCGCACAGGTTGATAACCTGACGGTTGCCGCCAGCACCATTCTGAACGGTGATCTCGCCCCCCTGCGGGGAGGTGATCATTCGCTCGCGCTTGTACAGCCCCTCAGCCTCGATCTGGGCCAGCGTGTTGGAGATGTCGGTCAGAAAAGCAGTGGACATGCGCAAACTCCTTTGGTGTCTCGAGTCGCGTGTCTATCATAGCGGATACGTTTCCGGAATACAGGATTTCAGGATTGCGGAAAAATATCCGTGAAACTGGACGCGGCCGGTGAAATTCTGCCAAGCCGGACTATCTGCCACCGGAACCAGGGAGGATTGCAGACATGGCAAGGGTGACGGGAATTGGCGGTGTATTCATCAAAGCGCGCGGCGACGCCAAGGCGCTGGCGGCGTGGTACCGGGATCACCTGGGGCTGGCGCTGGAGGATTTCGGCGGGGCCGTTCTCAACTGGCAGGACGACACGGCAGAGGACGGCGGCCTCACCGTCTGGGCCACTGCCGATCCGGACGGCACCTGGTTTGCCCCCAGCGCCGCCACCTTCATGATAAATTACCGCGTCGACGACATGGACGGGATGATCGCGCAGCTGACCGCGGCAGGCATCCCCATCCTGCAAGGGCCGCAAACCCATGAAAACGGCCGCTTTGCCTGGATGATGGACCCTGAGGGCAACAAGGTGGAGCTGTGGGAGCCCAAGCTTTGGGACGAAAACAACAAAGGCTGACAGCCCAAATGAAAACGCGGCCCCTTTTCAGGGGCCGCGCTTACGATCTGCAATGCTGCGTGGCTTATGCCAGCTGCAGGTTCACCGCCGACTCGCGGCCGTCACGGCCTGCTTCGATGTCGAAGGTGACTTTCTGGTTGTCCGCCAGGCCGGTCAGGCCGGAACGCTCAACGGCGGAAATGTGCACGAACACATCCTTGCTGCCGCCGTCGGGTGCGATGAAGCCGAAGCCTTTGGTGGTGTTGAACCATTTTACGGTGCCAGTGGCCATATCCGTAGTCTCCTAATAATTGCTGCCCGCGGAAGTGCGGCAGCCTGGCGTAGTCGGTCTGGATCGAGAGACTGAAAACGCCGCAGAGCGGGAGACAGTGGATCGACAAGAATAACGTAAGCGGACCACATATGGGCCGTAGTCCCGAGTCGTTCAAGGGCTTTGTTCGTAAAAGAGCCGATAAGGGGCTTTCCCGCCGATGCAGGTTTCCAATCAGCTGGTGCGGTATCGCGCCAAGGTTTTTGCAGGTCCCGTCTGAACTTAGTCGCGGAAAAAGCCCCAGTCAGGCATTCTTCACAATCAAAAACACCCGCGCGGGTCCCTCGGGGGCGGTGATCGAATGGGCGACATCAGCGGCATACCGGGCGGTGTCGCCGGCCTGCAGCTGGTCCTTGGCATTGCCGGAACTCACCGCGATCTCGCCCTCCAGCACCGTCAGCTGCTCCACCGCGCCGCGGGTGTGGGGCTGGCTGATCAGCGCCCCGTCCCGGTCAAACCGGATGTCATACACCTCATGCCCGCCGGCTTCTTCCGGCGGCGACAAGATTCGGATGCGGCAGCCCTGGCCCATGTTCTCAATCTTGGGCACGTCCGCAGCGCGCAGCACCTCAATCCGGTCCTGCATGTCGCCGGCTTCCAGCAGCCCGGCAAAATCCACCTGCAGGGCGCGGGTCAGGTTCCACAGCGTCGCAATGGTGGGGGAGCTTTCGCCGCGCTCGATCTGGCTGACCATCGACCGGCTGACGCCCGACAGGTTCGCAACGGCCTCCAGGCTCAGGCCTTGGGCGCGGCGGGCCTCCTTCAGGCGGGCGGGCAGCAGGGTCAGGATATCGTCTGTGTTTTCCGTCATGACGGATTCTCTGCGCTGGCGAGGCGGATTTGTCAAATACTCCCGCAAATAGCCGTGCTGCGCCGCAGCGGTGCACAGGAGGTGCACTGGGGGTGCACGGGAGGTGACGACGTGCTGCGGTGACGGCACGTATCAGCAGACAGATCAATGCTGCGGGTGCATGATAGGGCAAATCTGACTAGGAGAGAGAGTATGAATGACATCGTGATCCTGGACGGCGCCCGCACTGCCATCGGCACTTTTGGCTGCGCGCTGGCGGGCACCGCGCCGATTGATCTGGCCACGACGGTCTCCAAGGCCGCGCTGGAACGCTCCGGCGTCGAGGGCGGCCAGATCGGCCATGTGGTGTTCGGCCACATCATCAACACAGAGCCGCGCGATATGTACCTGAGCCGCGTTGCCGCGATGCAGGCCGGGGTGCCGGATGCGGTGCCCGCGATGAACGTCAACCGCCTCTGCGGGTCCGGCGTTCAAGCAATTATCTCAGCTTACCAATCTCTTGCCATGGGCGACGCAGAGTTCGCCCTGGCCGGCGGCGCCGAAAACATGTCGCGCAGCCCCTACATCATCCAGCAAAGCCGCTGGGGCGCGAAGATGGGCGATGTGAAGTCGCTCGACATGATGCTGGGCGCGCTGAACTGCCCCTTCGGCACCGGCCATATGGGGGTGACGGCAGAGAATGTGGCGGATGAGCATGATATCACCCGTGAGCAGATGGATGAATTTGCCCTCACCAGCCAGACCCGCGCGGCGGCGGCGATCGAGGCCGGGCACTTCAAATCGCAGATCACCCCAGTCGAAGTGAAGGTGAAACGCGACCTGGTGCCGTTTGAGGTGGACGAGCACCCCAAGGCCACCACGCCGGAGGCGCTGGCCGGGCTGAGGGCGGTGTTCCAGAAGGACGGCCGGGTAACTGCCGGAAATGCCAGCGGAATCAACGACGGCGCGGCAGCCATGGTGCTGGCCACAGCTGCGGCGGCCGAGAGGGCAGGGTTAAAACCCAAGGCGCGGATTCTGGGCTATGCCCATGCCGGGGTGCGTCCCGAGGTGATGGGGATCGGACCGGTGCCTGCGGTGCGCAACCTATTGGAGAAAACCGGCTTGTCGGCTGGCGATTTCGACCTGATCGAATCCAACGAAGCCTTTGCCGCGCAGGCACTGGCCGTGAACAAGGAGCTGGGGCTGGACCCGGCCAAGGTGAACCCCAATGGCGGCGCTATTGCACTGGGCCATCCGGTGGGGGCTACCGGCGCGATTATCACGTTGAAAACACTCTACGAACTGGAGCGGACCGGTGGCTCGAAGGGGCTGATCACGATGTGCATCGGCGGCGGTCAGGGCATTGCCCTGGCGATCGAGCGGCTCTGAGGTCAAGCGCGGCAGGGGGTGGTTTCCTTACAAGCCCCCCTGCCTGGGCCACACTGATTTTACGAAGAAGTAACGCGGTTTGCATAGGCAAGGAGAGCAACTTTAAGTAGAAAAACTTATCCCGTTGGAACGCTTGGCGATTCACTGTGAATTCGAGAATTTTCTTTTGAAATCACCTGACGGGGTTAAGAGAACGGCCGTGAATACGCCAAAATAGCGTGATCCCGGCAGCAGCTTTTGCCGGTGCAGGGTACTAAAGTGACAGCCAAAGTTTTGCTTCTGGAGGACGACGCCGACGTCCGCTTCACTGTCAGCATGGCGTTCCAGGAAGCCGGATATGATGTGACGGCCGTCACCACCTGCAGCGAGGCCATTTCTGCATTGACCGAGTTGCCGCTCGACGTGCTGGTGCTGGACCTGATGATCGGGGAGGAGTTGACCTTGCCGGTGGCAGATTACGCCGCCCTGCTGCGTCCGGACATCCCGGTGGTTTGTATCACCGGCAGCCGGCTGTTCTCCGGCGGCGAATTGTTCACCCTCAGCCGCAATATCCGCTGGGTGCTGCGAAAACCGGTCAACCTTTCCGATCTCCTCAGCATGGTAGATCATGTGACCGGAAGGGTTGCCGCCAGGGCGGCTGGCTGACTCCTGCGGCCTTGCCCGCTTCGGCATCAATGGTGAGTTTGCAAGAGTGGCGGCGGCAGGTCTCGGCGCCTCTTGACGTTCAGCGATCTCGGCATGCAGGCTCGGATTTCGCTTTGCCGCTGATGTGGTCCAGAACCTCGATGTTATCGCCATTGCGGGTGCAGATGTTATCATTCAGGACAACAGAACGGGCCAGCGGCAGGTTTGCATAGGCGGCTTGTTCGGGTGCTGCCCTGTGGCAGGCTTTCGAAAGCCGAGGGGGCTCAGAGGTCTCTCCAGTCGCGCGTACAGCGTGCGGATTTGTTACGGGTGGCGGAAAAAGCGGGTGAGAGAAATGAGCAAGTCGCGGCGGAGTGCTTCGATTGCGTCACCGCTGGAACGCCAGTAATCGACGTATTGCCCGTAGTCGTCGATACCCAGTGCCGGTATCCACCGGCCGATGCGGGGGGTCAGAGTGTCGCTCTCCTACTTGTCAATCAGGGTGGGGGGCAGCAGGTTGCCAAAGAGCCCGGTTAACTTGCTGGGGTCATCCGCGGCCGGGCACAGCCGCTCCAGGTCGCGCGGCTAGGCCTGGACGTTCTAGGACCATTCAACGATCTGGGGCGGCGTTAGCGTCAAGTTGATGCAGCCGGTTTCAGTCGCAAAACCTGGCATGCCGCTACATTTCGCAGTGCCGTGGCCCTGCGCGATGGTGACGCTGCCATGATGGGCCATGCCAGCCTGCGACGCGGTGATCGGCACCTTGCGTAGCGAGCCCGGCGCGGTAGCGAGGTTACTGACGCTCTGCTTCCTGCCTTTTGCACTTTTGTATTCCGCGCCAAGCGCCGGAAATTGTTCGGGCTTCATGCATTGCGTGGGCTCATCGTTTCCTAAAAGCAGGACTTGCCACGGATGTCTCATTGCCTGGTCCCATGCTGGTGCGGCTGGATCCAGAAACAGGCATTTGGCCGCAGGATCTTGTGATGCAACGATCTGGTTCAATCTCAACCATGCAAAACTGCGATAGCGGAAGAGGCGGTCAGTCCAAACCTGCTGCCTTCCTTCTGGTCAGCCTGCGAAAACCGCACACGGGAGCCGCATGGCCTGGGCGGGTGTGCCATTGAAGCCCGCCAAAACCAGCCGTCCGCGAACGGGCAAGAGGGGGCGGAGCGCCGCCCTCTCTTGGCCTGAGGTCAACCCACGTCCTGGGCAATTCTGACCAGAAAGAAGCGCGGTGCAGCTATTGGCGGCGGATCTCAGATCAGCAGGGCAACGGCCGCAAAGAAGGCGGCACCGCCAGCGGCGCCCAAGGCCGCTGGCGCGACCCAGCTGCTGGCGCTGCGGTTCTGGGTGCCGTTCTGCGCCGCCTGGGCAATGAGCGCTTGTTCCACCAGTGCAGGCAGGCGCGGGCCAAAACGCGCCATCACCTTGGCCGTTTCCAGCAGGTCGGAAGCTACTGCCCGCGGGCCGATGGATTTCTTGATGTAATCCTCAACCACCGGCCGGGCCGCTTCCCAGATGTTGATATGCGGATCCAGCGAACGTGCGACGCCCTCGACCACCACCATGGTGCGCTGCAGGAGGATCAGCTCGGTGCGGGTTTCCATACCGAAGCGTTCGGTCACCTCGAACAGGTAGTTCAGCAGCCGGCCCATCGAAATTTGCGAGGCATCCATGCCGAAGATCGGCTCTCCCACGGCGCGAAGGGCCCGCGCGAATTCGTCGACGTCGCGGTTCGCAGGCACATAGCCGGCCTCGAAATGCACCTCCGCCACGCGCTTGTAGTCGCGTTTGATGAAGCCATAGAGGATCTCGGCATAAACCCGGCGGGTGTATTCGTCGATGTGGCCCATAATGCCGAAGTCATAGGCGATGATATCGCCGTTGGCGGCGACCTTAAGGTTGCCCTGATGCATGTCGGCGTGGAAGAAGCCGTCGCGCAGCGCATGGCGCAGGAACAGCGACAGCACCCGGTTGGCCAGCAGCCTGCGGTCGTGGCCTGCGGCATCCAGCGCGTCGTTGTCGCCAAGCGGGATACCGTCGGCCCAGCCCATCGTCATCACCCGGCGGGCGGAATAGGCCCAGCGGATCTCCGGCAGCTGGAAGCCTTCGTCCTTTGCGGTGTTGGCGGCGTATTCCGAGGCTGCGGCGCTTTCCAGCCGCAGGTCCAGTTCGCCCTGCACCACGCCGTCGAAATGCTCAATCACATCCATTGGCTTCAGGCGCCGGGCGCCGGGGGCAAACAAGTCCACGATGCGTGCGGCAAAGTAGAAGGCATCGACGTCGCGGTTGAAGGCACGCTCGATGCCGGGGCGCAACACCTTGACGGCAACCTCTTCGCCTGTTTCCGCCAGCGTTGCACGGTGAACCTGGGCGATCGAGGCGGCGGCTATCGGGTCGCTGAAGTCGGAGAAAATCTCGGAGACGGGACGGCCCAGTTCCTTTTCCACCTCGGCCAGCGCCTGGGCGCGGGAAAACGGTGGCAGCTTGTCCTGCAGCACCCGCAGCTGGTTGGCTAGATCTTTGCCCACCACATCGGGCCGCGTCGAAAGCACCTGTCCGAATTTGATATAGGCAGGCCCCAGCGCGTTCAGCGCTCGGGTTTCCGGCGGCATCGCGGGATCGCCCTTGTAGCCCAGCCATTTGAACGGCCAGCCCAGGGTGCGGGCCAGAATGCGCAGCGGCTTGGGCGCCTCGAAGGCCTCCAGCACCGAGTGCATGGCGCCGGTGCGCTCGAAAGTGGCGCCTGTGCGGATCAGGCGCAGAATATTATGGGGTCCGCGCATGGGTCAGATCTTCCAGCCGGAATGCAGGCAAGCGATGCCCATCGACAGGTTGCGGTATTTGGCATTCCCGAACCCTGCCTGTTTCACCATGCCCAGAAAGGTTTCCTGATCCGGGAAGTTGCGGATCGATTCCACCAGGTACTGGTAGCTGTCGTAATCCCCCGCAATCATCTGCCCCATCCGCGGGATCACGTTGAAGGAATAGAGATCATATAGCTTTTGCAGCCCGTCGTTCGGCAGTTGCGAGAACTCCAGCACCATCAGCCGTCCGCCGGGGCGCAGCACCCGGTAGGCCTCGTTCAGGGCCTCCTGCGGCCGGGTCACGTTCCGGATGCCGAAGGAGATGGTGTAGACGTCGAAGGTGTTGTCCTTGAACGGCAGCTTCATCGCGTCGCCGGTGACCCAGTCGAGGCTGTCGGCCATCTGCTCGGCTTCGGCGCGCTTGCGGCCTTCCTCCAGCATCGGGCGGGTGAGGTCGAGCACGGTGGAATGGCCATGGCCTGCGCGCTTCAGGAAGCGGAAGGAAATGTCGCCGGTGCCGCCTGCCACATCCAAGAGCCGCTGGCCGGGCCGCGGTGCCAGCCAGTCCATCATCGCGTCCTTCCAGACCCGGTGGATGCCGACGCTCATCACATCGTTCATGATGTCATATTTTGAGGCGACCGAATTGAAGACCCCCTGCACGCGGCCGGCCTTTTCTTCCTCGCGGACGGTTTCGAACCCGAAATGGGTGGTGTTGTCGCTGGTGTTGCTCATAGGGCTTGCCGTTTGCTGAATTCCGCCCTTGTTATAAGGCGCTGTGGGGCAGGCACAATGCGGCCCGTTGGTTCAGGAGGGGTGTAATGCCAGAATTGCCCGAGGTCGAGACGGTGAAACGCGGTTTGGCGCCTGCGATGGAGGGGGCGGTGATTGCGCGGGCTCAGGTGAACCGCCCGGACCTGCGCTGGCCGTTTCCTCCCGCGATGGCCGAGCGGCTGACCGGTGCGCGGGTGAATGCTCTTAGGCGGCGGTCTAAATACATACTGGCCGACCTGGATACCGGCGAGACGCTGCTGATCCATCTGGGGATGTCCGGACGGATGACGGTGTCAGGCGATCCGCTGGGACAGTTCACGCATGAGCATCCGCAAGCGGAGAAGCATGACCATGTGGTGCTGGACATGGACAATGGCGCCCGCATCACCTTTAACGACCCGCGCCGGTTCGGGGCGATGGATCTGCTGGAGACTGCCGCCGCCGAATCCCACAAGCTGCTGGCGGTGCTGGGGCCGGAACCCTTGGGAAATGACTTCCACGAGGATCACCTGGTTGCCGCCTTCAAGGGGCGCAACACGCCGGTGAAATCCGCATTACTGGATCAGGGAATCATCGCGGGCCTTGGTAACATCTATGTCTGCGAAGCCCTGTTCCGCGCGGGAATTTCGCCACGCCGCAAGGCCGGGCAGATTGCCGCGCATCGGGTGGCAGCACTGGTGCCGATCATCCGGCAGGTGCTTCAGGATGCCATTCGCGCGGGCGGATCGTCGCTCAGGGATTTCAGGCAAGCCTCTGGCGAACTTGGATATTTCCAGCACAGCTTTGATGCCTACGGACGCGAGGGCGAACCCTGCCGGAGGGAAGGTTGCGCAGGGTCAATTGCCAGAATCACCCAATCGGGGCGCTCCACGTTCTACTGTGTAAAGTGCCAAAGATAGCTTGATCAAAGGGACCCTTTTGGTAAGGACTCAGGACTGAACGGAACAACCGAAAGAGAAATCATGGCCTACGAGACGATCAACGTCGATGTGCAGGACCACGTTTGCCTCATTAAACTGAACCGCCCGGAGGCGATGAACGCGCTCAACAAGGAGCTTATTGGCGAGCTCTGCGATGCTCTGGAAGAGGCTGATGCCAGCGACAAGGTGCGCTGCATCGTGCTGACCGGCTCGGAAAAGGCCTTTGCCGCCGGTGCCGACATCAAGGAGATGTCGGAGATGAGCTTTACCGAAGTGTTTTCCACCAACCTGTTTGCCGATGCCAACGACCGGATCTCGGCTATCCGCAAGCCGATCATCGCGGCGGTCGCCGGTTATGCGCTGGGCGGCGGCTGTGAGCTGGCGATGCTGTGCGATTTCATCATCGCCGCGGAAACCGCTAAGTTCGGCCAGCCTGAGATCAACCTGGGTGTCGTGGCTGGTATCGGCGGTACCCAGCGTCTGACCCGGTACGTGGGCAAGTCCAAGTCGATGGACATGAACCTGACCGGCCGCTTTATGAACGCCGAGGAAGCTGAGCGCGCGGGCCTGGTGTCGCGCGTGGTGCCGCCCAAGAAGCTGATTGAGGAAGCGACTGCCGCAGCGCAGAAGATCGCCGAGAAATCGCTGCTGACAGCGATGGCCGTCAAGGAAGCGGTGAACCGCTCCTACGAGCTGCCCCTGAATGAAGGCCTCTTGTTCGAGCGCCGGGTGTTCCACTCGATGTTTGCCACCGAAGACCAGAAAGAAGGCATGGCGGCCTTCCTGGAGAAGCGCGAAGCGCAGTTCCGCGACAAGTAAGCGCCAGACGAACCCATAGAGCGGCGGGCTGGATGGCCCGCCGTCTTGCATTCCGGGCCGGTGCCCTTGCAATTCTGCACAGAGTTGGATAAACGCCGCCCTCATACATGCGCGTGCAGCCCGCTCAGGCTAGAATCACACCGGTGTTCCGACCCGGGTTTGGCTGGCATTGCGTCCGATTGAAACAGAACCCGAGATAAGGTCAGACATCATGGCAAATTCGCCCCAGGCCAAGAAGCGCGCACGTCAGAACGAAAAGCGCTTTGCCGTTAACAAAGCCCGTCGTTCGCGCATCCGCACCTTCCTGCGTAAAGTTGAAGAAGCCATCGCTTCCGGCGACAAAGAAGCTGCAACCGCAGCTCTGCGCGCTGCTCAGCCCGAACTGATGCGCGGCGTCACTAAGGGTGTGTATCACAAAAACACCGCTTCCCGGAAAATCTCGCGCCTGTCCGCACGCGTGAAGGCACTGGCCTGAGATTCGCTCTGCTGAGCAGGCTCACGAGCTGTTGAAAAGTCGTCAGGGCGCTGCAAATTGCAGCGCCTTGTTTTTTGGGCAAAGCCTTGGCTGGTTGCCGCTGGTGCAGGAGATTCTTTGCGGCCAAAGGCAGAGTCAACATCATAGTTTCGTTGCTGCTGACCCCCTCAAATTGCTACCACTGTGTCAGCGATTCACTCGCTGGGGGGACAGGCTGCTTGCGGCAATCTTGACGGGCATCAAGGTTGCCAGGTTTCCCGGAACAGACGGCACACATGTGTCTGGCTCTGTCCGGGATCTACTGCTGTATCGTTAAGGACAGCAGCCTTGTCTCAATTGTGTGCGATACTGTTCGTGACGGCAGCTTAACCGCTTTTTGCGGCGGGTTTTGCTGTTTCCAGACGAACGTTTAGCCTTCGGGCGATGCGGCCAGCAATGGTCCGCACACGGTAACTCTGTGCGTGAACGGCCCCCGGGTGGTTGGGGGTTACGATGGAATTGGCCCGGCTAAGGGGCCGCTGCTTTTTGGGGACGCGTGAGGCGCAGCATGACAGAAGAAAAATGGGGACAGCTCAGAAACCGGCTGTTGAAGACGGTTGGCCAGAACAACTTCACCACGTGGATTGAGCCGCTGGAGTTCGACACAGTCGACGGTGGGGTGGCCGTCTTCAAAGTGCCGACGAATTTCATGGGAAATTACGTCAGTCAGAACTTTGCGGACCTTATCCTGCATGAGCTGACCATGTCCGGCGAGCCGGTGCAGCGCCTGGCGTTCCGGGTTGCGGCAAACAGCCCGGCGCGCCCGGCGGAACCGGCCGTGGCGGCTGAGTCCTTCGGCGGGGCGCAGGATGATCTGGCTGTCATGACCGCACGGGCGGCGGCACCGGCAGCGGCGGCAGGAAAGGACACGCTGGAGGCGCTGCAGGCGGCACCGCTGGACCCGCGGTTCACTTTCGACAGCTTCGTGGTCGGCAAGCCGAACGAACTGGCGCATGCGGCAGCGCGCCGTGTCGGCGAGGGCGGCCCTGTCACCTTCAACCCGCTGGTTCTGTATGGCGGCGTGGGCCTGGGTAAAACCCACCTGATGCACGCCATCGCCTGGGAACTGAAGGAAAAGAACCCGCATCTGAACGTGCTGTATCTGTCGGCGGAACAGTTCATGTACCGCTTTGTGCAGGCCCTGCGCGAGCGCAAGATGATGGACTTTAAGCATCTGTTCCGCTCGGTCGATGTGCTGATGGTGGATGACGTTCAGTTCATCGCAGGCAAGGATTCCACCCAGGAAGAATTCTTCCACACCTTCAACGCGCTGGTGGACCAGAACAAGCAGATCATCATTTCCGCCGACCGCGCCCCGGGCGAAATCAAGGATCTGGAAGACCGGGTGAAATCGCGCCTGCAGTGCGGCCTGGTGGTGGACCTGCACCCGACCGACTACGAACTGCGTCTGGGCATTCTGCAGACCAAGGTGCAGCAGCAACGCGAGACCTATCCGGACCTGCGCATCGCCGACGGCGTGCTGGAGTTCCTGGCACACCGAATCTCGACCAACGTGCGGGTTCTCGAAGGCGCGCTGACCCGGCTGTTCGCGTTTGCGTCGCTGGTCGGCCGCGAGATCGACATGGATCTGACCCAGGACTGTCTGGCGGATGTGCTGCGCGCCTCCGAGCGTAAGATCACGGTCGAGGAAATCCAGCGCAAGGTGTCCGAGTATTACAACATCCGGATGTCCGACATCATCGGCCCCAAGCGCCTGCGCTCCTATGCGCGTCCGCGTCAGGTGGCGATGTACCTGTGCAAACAGCTGACCAGCCGCTCTCTGCCCGAGATCGGCCGCCGCTTTGGCGGGCGCGACCACACCACCGTCATGCATGGCGTCAAGCGCATCGAGGAGCTGAAGACGACCGACGGCCAGATCGCCGAGGACGTCGAAATGCTGCGCCGCTCGCTGGAAGCCTGACGTGCGCGCATAGCTGAAACTGCAAACCCCAAATTGCACTGCGGTCCCGGTTTCCGGGGCCGTTTTTTCTTTTGCCCGCGGCCGCCACGGTAACCCATAACGGCGGTGAATGCCGGGTATCACAGAAAACGAAGTTTCAAGCCGTGCAAAACCGGTCATAACAGCGCCCTGCACAGGAGCGCGGCATGACACGGCAAACCTCTGAAAACATGGACACGCCCCGCGGGCTGGCCTTTGCCAGCACCGCTTATCTCATGTGGGGGTTCCTGCCGCTCTACATGAAAGCTCTCTCTCATATCCCAGCGGCGGAGATTGTCACCCACCGGGTGATCTGGGCGGTGCCGGTGGCAGGTGCGCTGTTGATCGTCCTGCGCCGGACCAAGGATTTGCAGGCCGCACTCAAGAACCCCCGGATGCTGGGTATGGCCTGCATCACCGCAGCGCTGATTTCTGTGAACTGGGGGATCTATGTCTGGTCGATTGCGGCCGGACGGGCGCTGGACGCGGCGCTTGGCTATTACATCAATCCGCTGTTCAGTATCGCCCTGGGCGCACTCTTGCTGCGCGAGCCGCTCAGCAAGGCGCAACTGGCGGCGGTGGCGCTGGCTGCGGGAGCAGTGGTTTTGCTGACTCTGGACGCGGGAAGGGTGCCTTGGGTGGCGGTGGGCCTCACGCTGACCTGGGGATTTTATGCCTTCTTTAAGAAGTCGCTGCCGATTGGCCCCAACCAAGGGTTCCTGCTGGAGGCGCTGATTCTCCTGCCTCCGGCCTTGGGCTATTTTGTTTACCTGACCGTGACGGGCGCCGGCAGTTTCGGCGGCTCGGCTTTTGATACGTCCATGCTCTTGGGCTGCGGCGTGGTCACGGCTGTGCCGCTCATCGTCTATGCCAACGGGGCCAAGCTGGTGCGCTTGTCCACCATCGGCATCCTGCAATACATCGCGCCGACGATGATCTTCCTTATGGCAGTTCTGGTGTTCGGAGAGGAGTTCGGCCAAGCCCGGATGATCGCTTTCCCGATGATCTGGGCCGCCCTGGTGATCTATACCGTGCCGATGGTGCAGCAGATTCGCAAGCGCCCCGGCTGAGGAGGGCTTATCCTCCGGCCGGTGTGTCCTCGACCACGCCCACGATCGGCCCCATCATGAACCCGGCATCACTGCGGCCCAGCTCAGGCGCGTGCAGGCGCGAGATATTGCCATCGAAGTACAGCGCATTGGGCAGCTTCAGGTGATCCCGGAACAGGCTGCCGAACTGGTGAAATGTCACCGCATTGCGCGAGATTGCAAAAACCGCGCGGGTGCCATCCGCTGACGTGCCCACTCCGTTGCGGATATAGTAGCTGTCCGAATCGGGCAGGAAACGCGGGTGCAGCTCGCCGTCAATCACCAGCATGGGACCGGACTGGGTGGCATAGGCGCAGCCGGGTTGTGCCTGTTCAAAAGCCAGGGTTTCGAACACATCCGCCCGGCCGTCTCGGATACACAGCACACCGTTTGGCAGCAGGCCGAAATTTCCGGGACCGGCATTGGTCACCAGCCGCATCTCCTCGCCGTCTTCATCGACGTACAATCCCACGGGCGAGCGGTCGCTGTGGTACATCCCCGCATTGGTCGCAAAGGCCAGCGTCTTGCCGTCTTCCGCCAGCGTTTCTTCCAGGGTAGAGAAATGGCCATAGACCTGGCCTTCGCCATCGCGCAGGAACAGCCGCAGCTGTTCCTTGGCGGCGTTAATCTGGCAGAGTGTGTACCGGCTGCCCTCATAGGCTATATCGCTGCATTCGACCGCCCCGGCCGCCGGGGCGGTCCCAAGCGCTGCCAGCAGAAAGGCAGCCTTGCGGATCACTCTTCCACGTCGCGGCGCACCGCGTCCTGGTTCAGCATCCGGCGGGTTTCGTCCATCTGGTCGAAGGTCTCGTCCAGCCGGAACCGCAGATCCGGAGTGAACTTCAACCCCAGCTTCTTGCCGACCATCCGGCGCAGCTCGCTCTTGTTGCGGGCCAGAAGCTTCAGCACATCTTCCTGCCCCTTGCCGCCCAAGGGCAGCACAAAGGCGGTGGCGATTTTCAGATCGGGTGAGGTGCGCACCTCTCCCACAGTGATCGACATGCGGTTCAGGTCCGGATCATGCACATCGCCGCGCGCCAGCACCTCAGACAGGGTGCGGCGGATCAGTTCGCCGACGCGAAGCTGGCGCTGGGACGGGCCGGGGCCATCGTGGAATTTGTTCTTTGCCATATTCCCGATCTATGCCGGATCGCGGGCTTTGCCAAGCGCTGCCCGGCGCTGTAGGACAAAACAAGCTTGAACAAGGGAATTGGCCAATGACTCACAAACCTGGGATCGTGATTACCGGCGCATCGGGCCGCATGGGGCAGATGCTGATCAGGACGGTGCTGGAAAGCGGCAAGGCCACGCTGGTCGGGGCGGTAGAGCGCGAGGGGCATGAGTGGGTCGGCCGCGACGTGGGTGAGATGATGGGCGGCCAGGCCGTTGGCGTCACCGTGACCGCCGATGCGCTGGAGGCGTTTTCCAAGGCGCAGGCCGTGATAGACTTCACCGCGCCGGAAGCGACGCTGGCCTTTTCCAAGCTGGCAGCCCAGGCCCGCGCAGTTCATGTGATCGGCACCACAGGCATGACGGATGATCAGATCGCACAGCTGGAACCGGCCTCCCGCCACGCGGTGATCATCCGCGCCGGCAACATGAGCCTCGGCGTGAACCTCTTGGTGCAATTGACCAAGAAGGTCGCCGCCGCGCTGGATGAGGATTTCGACATTGAGGTAATCGAGGCGCATCACCACCATAAGGTGGACGCGCCTTCCGGCACCGCGCTGATGCTGGGCGAAGCCGCCGCCGAGGGCCGCGGTGTAAGGCTGGCGGATGTGCGCGATTCCGGCCGCGACGGTATCACCGGAGCCCGCAATCGCGGCGACATCGGCTTCACCGCCATTCGTGGCGGCGACATCGTCGGTGAGCACGACGTTCTGTTTGCCGCGGCAGGCGAGCGGATCGTGCTGCGCCACCTGGCCACCGACCGCGCCATCTTTGCCCGCGGTGCGCTGAAGGCGGCACTTTGGGGCCAGGACAAGGGGCCGGGCCAGTACGACATGGTGGATGTGCTGGGTCTGTGACGTCTGAGAGACTGCCCTGACGGGCCGATTCCTCTCCTCTCGTCGGCAAAGCCGCCTGCCGGGCAGCGGGCAGGAGTATTTGGAGAAAGATGAAAGAACGGCGGTTCATTCATCTTTCCAGAAATACTCTGGCGGTGCGGGGGCTGGCCCCCGCTGCGAGACCTAAAAATCGATGGCGATGCCCTTTTTCTCCCAGTCGCCATAGCGTGCAGGGTCGGGGCCGTCCCGGCCCCCCAGCTCCTTGGGGCGCGGTTCCTGCGCTTCGGCGGCCTTGCGGCGCTCTTCGGCTTCGGCCAGCGCGCGCAGGGCGGCGGGGGGCAGGTCTTTCTTTCCGGGGGCGGTCTCTTCGCTCATCGCGGGTTCCTTTATGCTGCGCCCATGATATACGCCCCTGTCCCGCGCAAACAAGCCGTGCCCCAAGGAGCTGCCAGATGTCCGATGCCAATCACGCCCGCCGCACAGCGGTCTATCTGCTGGATCAGGTGCTGGGGGAGGGGCGGCTCCTGGCGGAATGCTATGCCTCGGGCGCGCTGGAGAAGCTGGCGCCGGAAGACCGTGCACGGGCGCAGCGGCTGGCCGTGGAAACCCTGCGCAGTCTGGAGCGCGCCGACCGGATCCTGAAAAAGCACTTGAAGAAAACGCCGCCGCTGATGGTCATGAACGCGCTGCGGCTGGGCACAGTGGAGCTGTGCTCAGGCGGCGCGGCGCATGGGGTTGTAAATGCGATGGTGGCCATCGTTTCCAAGCACCGCCGCCACGGGCAGCTGAAGGGGCTGGTGAACGCGATTCTGCGCAAGGTGGCTGACGAGGGTCCGGAGGAATGGGCAAAGCTGCGTGTGCCGCGCCTGCCCAACTGGCTGCGCAAACCACTGGTGCAGGCTTGGGGCGCTGATGCGATGCTGAGCATGGAGGCCGCGCATCATGCCGGCGCGCCGTTGGATATCACCGGCAAGCCGGGCGCGGACTTGCAGGCGCTAGGGGGTGTGCTGCTGCCCACCGGTTCGCTGCGGATCGCAGGCGCGGGGCAGGTGTCGGCGCTGCCGGGCTACCGGGAGGGCGATTGGTGGGTGCAGGATGCCGCCGCCGCGCTGCCCGCGCTGATCCTGAATGCGCTGCCGGGGGAACAAGCCCTGGAACTGTGCGCAGCCCCGGGCGGCAAGACCATGCAGATGGCCGCTGCCGGTGCCAAAGTGACGGCTGTCGATATCTCGGAGAGCCGCGTGGCGCGGCTGATGGAGAACCTGGAGCGCACCGGTCTGGAGGCCGAATTGGTGGTGGCCGACGCACTGGAGCAGACCGGCCAGTACGACGCGGTGCTGCTGGACGCGCCCTGTTCCGCTACTGGCACCATTCGCCGCCATCCGGACCTGCCGCAAGCCAAGGACGGCAGCGAGTTCGGCGCGCTGATTGAGCTGCAGGCGCAGATGCTGGCGCACGCGTGGACCCTGGTGAAACCCGGCGGGCGGCTGATGTACTGCACCTGCTCCCTGCTGCCGGACGAGGGGGAATGCCAGGTCGAAGAAGCGCTGGAGATGTTCCCGGATATGGTTGCCGACCGTGAAGCGCTGAAAGTGACCGGCGTGGATGCTGACTGGATCACCGAAGAAGGCGGCCTGCGGCTGCGCCCGGACTATTGGCCGGAACAAGGCGGCATGGACGGCTTCTATATGGCCCTTTTGCGCAAAACCGCGTGAGCCCGGGGCGTGCCGGGCATTCCCCGGTGACTTGAGCCGTACCCCGCGCTATGCTCCTGCCAAAACGCCCTGGAAAAACCCGGCGTGAGGCAAAAGAGCATGTCCACTTATGACAGAATGGCAGGCCGCGGCACCCGGCTGCTGAACCGGTATTACGCTTGGCGGGCCCGCAGACAGCCTGCAGCGACCGGCTTTGTCTCGCAGCCTGAACCGCGGACCATCGGCAGCTTTGCCCGCGGGCGTCAGCTGGTGGCGGGCAACCTGCTGTTTGCAGGCTACCTGGTCGAATCGCCGGATACCGGCCTGTGGGAGGTCGCTGCACCGGATGCTGCCTTTGATGCTGAGCGGCACGGCTTTGCCTGGCTCGACGACCTGGCTGCGGTCGGTGATTTCAAGGCCCGTGCCAAGGCGCAGAAATGGGTCTGGGGCTGGATTGCGCATCACGGGCACGGCGGCGGACTGGCCTGGCTTCCGGATCTTACTGGACGGCGGGTGATCCGGTGGATCAACCACGCGCTGTTCCTGCTGAGCGGCAAGGACAAGGATGAGACTGAAGCTTTCTACACCTCCTTGGCGCGGCAGACCTGGTATCTGTCCCAGCGCTGGCAGGGGGCGGCCCCTGGACTGCCGCGGTTCGAGGCCCTGTGCGGCCTGATCTATGCAGGCCTTGCCTTGCAGGGGCGGGAGGAGCTGGCAGACCCGGCTGTCAGGGCGCTGGCGGCTGAATGCGAGTCTCAGATCGACGGACAAGGCGGGTTGCCGACCCGCAACCCGGAGGAACTGCTGGAGGTCTTCACCCTTCTGACCTGGGCTGCCGCAGCCTTGCACGAGGCCGGACGGGCGGTGCCGCCTGCGCATTCCGCTGCCATCGAACGGATCGCCCCCACCTTGCGCACCCTGCGCCACAGTGATGGCGGCCTGGCACGGTTCCACGGTGGCGGCCGCGGGCTGGAAGGCCGGCTGGATCATGCTCTGGCTGCCAGCCATGTGGCGGAGCGCCATGCCGACGGGCTGGCGATGGGTTTTGTCCGGCTGTCGGCGCGGCGCACCTCGGTGATTGTCGATGCCTCTGCGCCACCCAAGGGCAAGGCGTCTTACAACGGGCACGCTTCGACCCTGGCGTTTGAGCTGACCTCGGGGCGGCGGCCGCTGATCGTGAATTGCGGCTCTGGTGAAACCTTCGGGCTGGAATGGCGCCGGGCCGGGCGGGCCACACCGTCGCACACCACACTGTGTATCGAGGGGCACTCCAGCGCCCGGCTGGCGCCCCCGCATAAAACCACCGGCCATGAGGAGCTGATCGAAGCGCCTGACGATGTGCCGCTGGAGCTGAGCGATCTGGCGGAAGGCTTGCGGTTTCAGGGCGGGCATAACGGCTATGCCGCGCATTTCGGCCTGACCCATGCCCGTACGCTGGAATTGTCCTTTGACGGGCGAAGCCTCAGCGGCGAGGACATGCTGGTGGCCTTGGATGATGCCGCCAAACGCCAGTTCACCAAGGTGCGGGATGCCAGCCAGGACGGCGGCATCGGCTTTGACATCCGTCTGCACCTGCACCCGGAGGTGGATGCAGCCCTTGACTTGGGCGGCGCGGCAGTATCCATGGCGCTCAAGAGCGGGGAAATCTGGGTGTTCCGCCATGACGGCAACTGCCAGCTGCGGCTGGAGCCAAGCGTTTTCCTGGAAAAGACCCGCTTGAAGCCGCGTGCGGCAAAGCAGATCGTTTTATCCGGGCGGGCGATGGGATATGCCACCCGCGTCCGGTGGACGCTCAGCAAGGCGCAGGAGACTGCCATTGCCGTGCGAGACCTGAACCGGGACGAACCCGAGACGTTTGACTGAGCCTTTGAAAAGGACCGCCCTGCCATGACCGACCTTCACCCCGTACGCCGTGCGCTGCTTTCCGTATCCGACAAGACCGGCCTGATCGAGCTGGGCAAAGCGCTGGATGCGCGCGGTGTCGAACTGCTGTCCACCGGCGGCTCCGCCAAGGCACTGCGCGATGCTGGGCTGGCTGTGAAAGACGTCTCCGAAGTGACCGGTTTCCCGGAAATGATGGACGGCCGCGTGAAGACCCTGCACCCGATGGTGCATGGCGGCCTGCTGGCCCTGCGGGATAATGACACCCACGTCGCCGCTATGAAGGAACATGGCATCGGCGCCATCGACCTGCTGGTTGTGAACCTCTATCCGTTCGAGGCAGCGCTGGCGCGTGGTGCGGACTACGATGAGATGATCGAAAACATCGACATCGGCGGTCCTGCGATGATCCGCGCGGCCTCCAAGAACCACCTGTTCGTGAACGTGGTGACCGACGTCCAGGACTATGAGGCGCTCTTGGCAGAGCTCGACAACAACAACGGCCAGACGTCTTATGCCTTCCGACAACGCCTGGCCCAGACCGCCTATGCCCGCACTGCGGCGTATGATGCGGCTGTTTCGAACTGGCTGGCGTCGGCGCTGGAGGAAAAGACTCCGCGCCGCCGTGCCTTTGCGGGTGAACTGAAGCAGACCCTGCGCTATGGCGAGAACAGCCACCAGGAGGCGGCCTTTTACACCGATGGTTCGAATCGCCCGGGTGTTGCCACCGCGGTGCAGCTGCAGGGCAAAGAGCTGAGCTATAACAACATCAACGACACTGATGCGGCATACGAGCTGGTGGCGGAGTTCGACCCGGCCGACAGCCCTGCCGTCGCGATCATCAAACACGCCAACCCCTGCGGTGTGGCCAAGGGCGCGACCCTGGCAGAAGCCTATCAGAAGGCGTTCGACTGCGACCGCACCTCGGCCTTCGGCGGCATCGTCGCGCTGAACCAGCCGCTGGACGCGGAGACCGCCGCCAAGATCACCGAGATTTTCACCGAAGTGGTCATCGCGCCGGGTGCGTCTGGCGAGGCCAAGGAAATCTTTGCCGCAAAGAAAAACCTGCGCCTGCTGCTGACCGATGGCCTGCCGGACCCGCGCAAGCCTATCGTGGCTTACAAGCAGGTGGCCGGCGGCATGCTGGTCCAGGACAAGGACGTCGGCTACGTCGGCATGGAAGACCTGAAGGTGGTGACCGAGAAGGCGCCGTCCGATGCGCAGATGCAGGATCTGCTGTTTGCCTGGAAGGTTGCCAAGCACGTCAAGTCCAACGCCATCGTCTATGTGAAGGATAACGCAACCGTCGGTGTCGGCGCGGGTCAGATGAGCCGTTTGGACAGCGCCAATGTGGCGGCCGCCAAGGCAGGCCGTATGGCGGCTGAGCTGGGCCTTAAGGAAAGCCTCGCCAAGGGCTGCGCGGTGGCATCGGACGCGTTCTTCCCCTTCCCGGACGGTCTGCTGGAAGCAGCCGCCGCGGGCGGCACCTGCGTCATTCAGCCGGGCGGATCGATGCGCGATGACGAGGTGATCAAGGCGGCCAACGAGAAAGGCCTGGCCATGGTCTTCACCGGCATGCGCCACTTCCGCCACTAAGCCGGGCAGTTAAGACATGGCAGCACGTTGGATGATCTGGGGCGCAGCCCTTTCGTTCCTGGCGGACCAAGCCAGCAAGTACTTTGTGATCCACTGGATGGGGCTGGACCAGCGCCACCGGATCGACGTGCTGCCGCCGTTCCTCAATTTCCGCTACGGCGAGAACACCGGCATCAACTTTGGCCTTTTCGGCGGCGGGGATGAAGCAGCGCGCTGGATTCTGATCAGCCTGTCAGCCGTGATCTGCGTGATCCTGGCGGTGTGGGTCTGCCGCGGTCAGGACAAGTCCCGTGGCATGCAGCTTTCCGCCGGGCTGGTGATCGGCGGCGCGCTGGGCAATGTCGCGGACCGGCTGCTTTATGGCTTTGTGCTGGACTTCCTGAACACATCCTGCTGCGGCATCCAGAATCCTTTCGTTTTCAACGTGGCCGACATCTTTATCTTCGCCGGTGCTGCCGGGCTGATCTTCTTTGACGGGCGCCGCAAAAAGCCTGCGTAGACCTTGCCGGGCAAATACGCTAAAAGCGCCAGGAAACAGGCAGGAGTTTGGGGCAATGCGGATCCCGTTCGGAGTTATGGTTCTGGCTGGCGCGCTGGCAGTGTCCGGCTGCGCGCAGAAGGGGCTGCGCGTTCTTCAGAAGCCGGGCACCGGCCCGGATGAATTCCTGGTCCTGCCCACCAAGCCGCTGAGCACGCCGGACAATTTCAGCAGCCTGCCGGCGCCGACCCCTGGGGGAGCTAATCTGACCGATGTTAATCCGCAGGCCGAAGCGGTGGCTGCCCTGGGCGGCAAACCGGGGGATCTCGTTGCCGTCAGCGGCGTGCCGTCTGGCGATGCCGCGCTGGTCACAGCCTCCAGCCGCTATGGTGTTGAGCCCGGAGTGCGTGACACCCTGGCCAAGGAAGACGCGAAGTTTCGTCACCGCAACCGCCACCTTGGGCGGATCAAGATCGTGCCGGTGGACCGCTACGAGCAGCTGTACCGCAAGCAAAGCATCGACCCGTTTGCCGTCAGCGACCAGTTCCGCAGGGCGGGAGCGGCGACACCGTCTTCGCCGCCTGAAGAAGAGTCCTGAGCGCTCACTTTTCTGCCAGCCGGTCTTGCAAGACGCCAGCCGCCGCGTAGGTTGACAGCAGCCTTTCTGCTGGCAACGGGCCGTGAATTGTGGCTGCAATAAACAACAGAGCAGTAACTGCTCCCTGCCGGGCAAGGGCAGGGGCGCAAGAATTGGAGGACGCCAGATGATCCACAGGATCACATTGGCCGCCGCGGCGCTGATTACCGTTTTGTCCGGCCCCCTGCGGGCCGGGGACGACGCGGTGACCGCGTTCACCCTGGACAACGGCATGGACGTTGTCGTGATCGAGGACCACCGTGCACCGGTGGTGCAGCAGATGGTCTGGTACCGGGCCGGTTCTGCAGATGAGCCGCCGGGCCAGTCCGGAGTCGCCCATTTTCTGGAGCACCTGCTGTTCAAGGGCACCGACAAGCTCGCCCCCGGAGAGCTGTCGGCCACTGTGCGCGCAAACGGCGGCCAGGATAACGCTTTCACCAGCTATGACTACACGGCCTATTTCCAGCGCGTCGCCGCCGACCGGCTGGAGCTGATGATGCAGATGGAAAGCGACCGGATGACCAATCTCCGCCTCAGCGAGGAGGATATCGCCACCGAGCGCGAGGTGATCCTGGAAGAGCGCAACCAGCGCACCGACAATGACCCGGTCGCCCTGTTCCGCGAGCAGCTGCAGGCCGTGCAATACCTCAATCACCGTTACGGCCAGCCGGTGATCGGCTGGCGGCACGAGATGGAAAGCCTGGATATGGAGGACGCGCTGTCCTTCTATCAAACCTATTACGCGCCCAACAATGCCATCCTGGTCGTCTCCGGTGATGTGCAGCCCGAAGAAGTGAAGGCGCTTGCCGAGAAGTATTACGGCGTAATCCCGGCCAATCCGGACCTGCCGGAGCGCTTCCGCAGCCAGGAGCCGCCGCAGACCGCGGCCCGCCGGCTGACATTCGAGGATCCCCGCGTCGCGCAGCCCTACGTGCAGCGGTCCTATCTGGCGCCAGAGCGCGACAGCGGCGCCCAGCAGAAAGCTGCAGCCCTGTATCTGCTGGCAGAGCTTCTGGGCGGCGGCAACACCTCCTACTTGGCCAATGCGCTGCAATTCGACCAGCAGGTTGCCGTTTACACCGGCGCCTTCTATTCGGGCAGTACATTGGACGACACGTCCTTTACCTTTCTGATCGTTCCGGCCGAGGGCGTCAGCATGCACGACGCGGAGGCGGCATTGGATGCCACAATCGCCCGCTTTCTGGAGGACGGTGTTGATGAAGCTCAGCTGGAGCGGATCAAACTGCAACTGCGGGCGGCGGAAATCTATGACCGCGACAACGTGAACGGCATTGCCAACCGCTATGGCCAGGCGCTGAGCATCGGGCTGACTGTGCAGGATGTGCAGGATTGGCCGAAGATCCTGCAATCGGTCACGGCGGATGAGATCATCGCCGCCGCCAAGGAGGTTCTGCGGCCCGAAACATCTGTCACCGGTTGGATGACGCGCGACGAAGAGGTAACCCAATGACCCCGCTGAAATATTTCGCTGCGGCACTGGTGGCCTGCTTCCTGGCCCTGCCCGCTTGGGCAGGCATCAAGATCGAGGAAGTCACCTCTCCCGGCGGGATCAAGGCCTGGCTGGTGGAAGACCACAGCATTCCCTTCTCGGCTCTGGAGCTGCGCTTTCGCGGCGGCACCTCATTGGATGTGCCAGGCAAGCGCGGTGCGGTCTACCTGATGACCGGGCTGCTGGAGGAGGGCTCCGGCGATCTGCGCGCCCAGGATTACGCCCGAGCAGTGGAATCGCTAGCAGCGGAGTTCTCCTATGACGCGGACAAGGATGCAGTTTCCATTTCCGCCCGCTTCCTGACTGAAAACCGGGACGAGGCGATGGCACTGCTGCGCCAGACCCTGTTTGAGCCGCGATTTGACCAGGATGCGCTGGACCGGGTGAGGGCGCAGGTGCTGGCGGGCTTGCGCTCTGATGCCAAGAACCCCAACAAAATCGCTGGTGAGGTGTTTTCCAAACTGGCTTTTGGCGATCACCCGTATGGCAGCGACGGCAAGGGCACGCTGGAAACCGTTTCCGCGCTGAGCCGCCAGGACATCTTCGACGCTTACGAGGCGGTGTTTGCCCGCGACAGGCTCTATGTCAGCGCGGTGGGCGACATAACTGCCGAGGAATTGGGCAGGCTGCTGGATGATCTGCTTGGGGCGCTGCCTCCGGAAGGGGCGCCGATCCCCGGCCCGGCAGAGGTTTCCATAGAGGGCGGTGTCACCGTCGTGGATTTCGAGACGCCGCAGTCGGTTGCTCTGTTCGGGCAGAAGGGCATTAAGCGCGAAGATCCGGATTTTTTCACGGCTTATGTGATGAACCAGATTCTGGGCGGCGGATCTTTTGAAACCCGCCTGATGACCGAAGTGCGGGAAAAGCGCGGACTGACCTATGGGGTCTATTCCTACCTGGTGCCGAGGGATCTGGCGGCGGTCTATATGGGATCGGTTGCGTCCGCCAATGGTAAGATGGCCGAAGCGGTCGAGGTGATCCGCAATGAATGGCGCCGCATGGCCGAAGACGGTGTGACAGAAAAAGAGCTGAAGGACGCTCAGACCTATCTGACCGGTGCTTATCCGCTGCGGTTTGACGGCAACAGCCGCATCGCCTCGATCCTGGCGGGGATGCAGATGGATCACCTGCCGATCAGCTATGCGGAAACCCGCAACGACCGGATCAACGCCGTCACCCTGGAAGCTGTGAATCGCTTTGCAGCGGAGTTCCTGGACCCTGAGGGACTGCAATTCGTTATTGCCGGCCGCCCCGAAGGCCTGGAAACCACGAATTGATATTTTGCCGGGCGGGGTGTGCCCCCGCCCGTCTGCTTTGCGGGGCCGCCGTGGCTTGTTCGCAAGGCGCACTGCCGCCCATCGCGGCTGGCCTCCACTGCTTTCCCTTTCAATTTGCCGCCAACTCATGTATGGGCGGGCCTATCTGAGACGATGTGCCCGGGCCCCGGCACGCGAAAGAAAGATAGGTGGGGCCGGCGGCAATGGGGCCGCCACGCAAACGGGAGACCCGGAGGGCCGGGAGTGCTCCCTTTTAGGATACGCTAGATGTTTAACGTTACGAAGAAATCGATGCAGTGGGGCGAAGAAACGCTCACACTGGAAACCGGCAAGGTTGCCCGCCAGGCTGATGGCTCTGTGATTGCCACCCTGGGCGAAACCTCGGTCATGGCCAACGTGACCTTTGCCCGTCAGCAGAAGCCCGGCCAGGACTTCTTCCCGCTGACCGTGCACTACCAGGAAAAATACTATGCTGCGGGCAAGGTGCCTGGCGGCTTCTTTAAGCGCGAAGCGCGCCCGACCGAAAAAGAAACCCTGACCGCGCGTCTGATCGACCGTCCGATCCGCCCGCTGTTCGTTCCCGGCTTCAAAAACGAAGTGCTGGTGATGTGCACCGTGCTGAGCCACGATCTGGTCAACGATCCGGACATGGTTGCAATGATCGCGGCTTCGGCTGCACTGACCCTGTCTGGCGCGCCCTTCATGGGCCCGATTGCAGGCTGCCGCGTTGGTTTCGAGGGTGGCGAGTACGTCCTGAACCCGACCGTCGATGACATGCAGGACCTGCGCCTGAACCCCGATCAGCGTCTGGACCTGGTTGTTGCCGGCACCAAAGACGCCGTGATGATGGTGGAATCGGAAGCTTACGAACTGTCCGAAGCAGAAATGCTGGGCGCAGTGAAGTTTGCCCACGAGCAGATCCAGCCGGTGATCGACCTGATCATCTCGCTGGCCGAAGAAGCCGCGAACGAGCCGTTCGACTTCACCCCGCCGGATTACTCCGAGCTGTATGAAGCCGTGAAGGCCGCTGGCGAAACCGAGATGCGCGCCGCATTTGCGATCAGCGACAAGCAGGAGCGTACCGCAGCTGTTGCCGCAGCCCGCGAGACCATCAAGGCTGCTTTGACCGAAGAACAGCTGGAAGATGCCAACTTGGGTTCCGCGCTGAAGAAGCTGGAAGCCGGCATCCTGCGCGGTGACGTGGTCAAGACCGGCAAGCGTATCGACGGCCGCAAAACCGACGAGATCCGGGACATCGTGTCCGAAACCGGCCTGCTGCCGCGGACCCACGGTTCTGCTCTGTTCACCCGCGGTGAAACCCAGGGCCTGGTTGTGACCACGCTGGGCACCGGCGACGACGAGCAGTTCATCGACGCGCTGCACGGCAACTTCAAATCCAACTTCCTGCTGCATTACAACTTCCCGCCCTATTCGGTTGGCGAAGTTGGCCGCGTGGGCCCTCCGGGCCGCCGCGAAATCGGTCACGGCAAGCTGGCTTGGCGTGCGCTGCAGGCGGTTCTGCCCGCGGCAACCGACTTCCCCTACACTATCCGCGTTGTCTCCGAGATCACCGAATCGAACGGTTCGTCCTCGATGGCATCGGTCTGCGGCGGCTCGCTGTCGATGATGGACGCAGGTGTTCCGCTGAAAGCACCGGTTGCCGGTGTTGCGATGGGCCTGATCCTGGAAGACGACGGCTCCTACGCGATTCTGTCCGACATCCTGGGCGACGAAGATCACCTGGGCGACATGGATTTCAAAGTGGCGGGTACCGAAAACGGCATCACCTCGCTGCAGATGGACATCAAGGTCGCCGGCATCACCCCAGAGATCATGGAGAAAGCCCTGGCGCAAGCCAAGGACGGCCGTATCCACATTCTGGGTGAAATGGCGAAGGCTCTGACCGAAGCGTCCGAGTTCTCGGTCCACGCTCCGCGCATCGAGACCATGCAGATCCCGACCGACAAGATCCGCGAAGTGATCGGCTCCGGCGGCAAGGTGATCCGCGAGATCGTCGAAGTGTCCGGCGCCAAGGTCGACATCAACGACGATGGCGTGATCAAGATCGCCAGCCCGAATGGTGAGGCCATCAAAAAGGCCTATGACATGATCTATTCGATCGTGGCAGAGCCGGAAGAAGGCCAAGTCTACACCGGCAAGGTCGTGAAGATCGTCGACTTCGGCGCCTTCGTGAACTTCTTCGGCAAACGCGACGGCCTGGTGCACGTTTCCCAGATCGAGAACCGCCGCCTGAACCATCCGTCGGACGTTCTGAAGGAAGGCCAGGAAGTGAAGGTCAAGCTGCTGGGCTTTGATGACCGCGGCAAGGTCCGCCTGTCGATGAAGGTTGTCGACCAGGAAACCGGCGAAGAGATCAAGAAAGAGGAAGCTGCCGAAGGCTAAGGCCTGCAACAGTTTCCGGACGGGTTCCGGCTGCAAGGCCGGAACCCGTCTGCTCTGACCCGCCCCGCTGCCGCTGGCGGCAGGTGCCCGGACCCTGCGCACAACGCACTGCGCTTTCCGGTTCTTACGCTGCTCCGCTTGTCGTGAAGCCGACGGGAGCGATGGCCGGGCTGCTTAAAAACTCAGCTGGAGATCCCATGCGTCCGCTCTTTTACGATTTGACCGAGCTGCTGTATCTGTCCCACGGGTTCAAGACGTATTACGGCATTGCCAAGGTCGTCGCGGAAGGCGCCAAAGAGGCCTTCCGGGCCAACAACGGCACCCGGTTTGTTGCGTATTCCCAGGGGCATGACGCGTTTTTTGAGATTTTCCCAAAGTATGACGATACCGCCGAGGGCGGGATTGACCTGAATGTGCCGAATTCCGGCAAGCCTTTTTTCATGCGCCGGATCCACAATCGCAAGAAAAAGAAGGCTCTGCACTACGCAGCGCCTTTTGTGTTCGGTGTTGTGGACCTGATCGAGCGGTCCCGCTGGGCGCTGAGCGGCGCTGACAACCCGATCGTGTCGTTGGATGGCGGCGCCTGGGTGAGCTGCGGACGACCCAAGCTGATCATTCACCCGATCAAGCATCTGAAAAATCTGGACGTGGAAATTCACGTGCTGATTCACGATATGATCCCTCTGCATGATTTCAAACGCGGCGGTGCCCCCGACTTCTCCAGTTCTTTCCTGGGCGACAACCAGTGGCTGCTGGAGCACGCGGATCACGTGATCGGCAACTCGCAGTTCACCATCGATGATGCAAAGGATTTTGCCAGCCAGGGCATTCTGCCCGAGCTCAAGCGCACCTCGGTAGCGCCGTTGGTTCATGAGCTGCGCGCCGGAGATGAAGAGCAGTCGGTGGACATCCCTGAGCGCCCCTATTTCCTGATGGTCGGCACGATGCTGGGCCGCAAGAACCTTGATGTGGTTCTGAATGCGATGAACCTGATCGCCAAGCGGGGCGGGACGCCGCCGCTGCTGGTCATGGCCGGCAAACGGCGCCACCGCACGATGGACTACCTCGACAAGGAGGAAATGGCGCTGGTCAAGCCGCATGTACTGCAGCTGGACACCCCGAACCAGAGCGACCTGGTGCGGCTGTACGAATCCTCCCAGGGGGTGATCCTGCCCTCCCGCATCGAAGGCTGGGGGCTGCCCGCCGGCGAGGCGCTGTGGGCGGGTGTCCCAGCGGTTTGCGCGGACATTCCGGTCATGCACGAAGTTTGCGGCGAACTGGGGCTGTATTTCGGCGTCGATGACCCTGAAACCCTGGCCGGGCATATTCAGCGCCTTGTGCAGGACGAAGTCTTTGCCGCCGAATGGCGGGCGAAGATCGCGGCGAACCGTGATCAGCTTCGCACGTGGCGCGACTTTGGCCAGGATTTGCTGGCCAATGTTGCCGCCAATTCCGAACCGGCCCGTGCTCAGTCGGTTTCGCTGCGGGCGTAGACATCCTCGTAACGGATGATGTCATCCTCGCCGAGGTAGGAACCGGTCTGAACCTCGATCAGCACCATGTCCAACTTGCCGGGGTTTTCCATCCGGTGAACGGCACCCAGCGGGATATAGACAGACTGGTTTTCCCCGACCAGCTGCTGGGTATCATCGATGGTGACGCGCGCGGTGCCTTGCACCACGATCCAGTGCTCTGAGCGGTGGAAATGGCTTTGCAGCGACAGCGCTGCGCCCGGTTTGACAACGATCCGTTTCACCTGGAACCGCCGCCCTGTAGCCAGGCTGTCGAAATAGCCCCACGGGCGGTGGTCGCGCGGGAATTTCACCGCTTGCGGCGCCTGTTCCGATTTCAGCAGTTCGACGGCCTTCTTGACGTCCTGCGTCCGGGACTTGTCCGCCACAAGAACAGCGTCGGGCATGGCAATGGCCACAATGCCGTCCAGTCCCAGGCCGACAATCTGCTGGCCGTCGGATTCAGACCGGAGCAGCACATCCTTGCAGTCAATTGCCGCTGCGTTGCCATTGGTCGCGACACCGTCCGAATCCGGGCCGCTCTCTGCCCAGACGGCGTTCCAATCTCCAAGATCTGACCATTTTCCCTCGAAAGGCACGGAACAGATATTCTTGGCCTTTTCCATGATCGCATAGTCGATCGAGATGTCCTCCGCCGCGGACCAGGAGGCCGGGTCCAGGCGCAGAAAGCCGAGATCCGCCTTGGCGTTTTCGACGGACTTGCGGACTGGATCGACCAAATGCGCAGCGTGCTGTTCAAAAGCGGCAATGAGCGCGCGTGCGGTGAACAGGAAGATGCCGGCGTTCCAAAGGTAGTTTCCGGCTGCCAGCATCTTGGCCGCGGCGGCGGCGTCGGGTTTTTCGACAAAACGGCTCAGCGGTGCTGGCTTTCCAGGCTCGGCTTCTCCGTCCAGCTGAAGGTAACCATAGCCGGTTTCCGGGTGCGATGGCACAATGCCGAAGGTCACTAGATCGCCAGCCTGCGCTCGCTCTGTTCCTGCCAGAATTGCAGCACGGAAGGCGTCTGCATCCGGTATCACATGATCAGAAGGGGCAACGATCAGCAGTGTATCGGGGTCCTCGGCAAAAGCGTGCAAGGCTGCTGCCAGAACGGCAGGCGCGGTATTGCGCCGGTCCGGCTCAATCAGGATGGCGCCCGGGTCAATGCCTGCGCCCAGAAGCTGTTCGGTCACGACAAACCGGAAATCCGAATTGGTCACCACAATGGGCGCCGCGAACCCGTCGCCTGACAGCCGCCCGACGCTTTCCTGAAACAGGGTTTTTCCACCTTTCAGAGACGTGAACTGCTTGGGGTAAGATTCGCGTGACAACGGCCACAGCCGTGTTCCCGAGCCGCCGCACATCAAGACTGGAGTGATCTGCATTCGGACCTCCTGTTTTTTCATGCGCTATAAGCGAATGGAACTCCGAAGACAAACGCTCAACGCGGCCTGCCGGGCTGAGAACGGCACTGCCTGATTGCCATGCCGTCCCCAAATTGCGTGTGTCTGATATTACTCCGGCGCCTTTACCTTGCGAAGGTAAGGGAAGATGGTTTCGTACTCGCCGAATTTCGCGGTGGCCTCTTCGTCCGAGACACTCGGCGGGATGATCACGTCCTCGCCCGGCACCCAGTTGGCGGGCGTGGCGACGCCCTTGGCGGTCATCTGCAGCCCGTCCAGCGCGCGCAGGATTTCGGCAAAGTTACGGCCTACGGTCATCGGGTAGGTCATGTTCAGCTTCAGCTGCTTGTCCGGGCCGATGATGAAGACGGACCGCACGGTGGCGCTGTCGGCCGGGGTGCGGCCGTCGGGCAGATAGGCTTCGGCCGGCAGCATGTCGAACGCCTTGGACACCGCCAAACCGTCATCCGCGATGATCGGGAAGCCGGGATTGGCCTTGCCGTATTCCTCAATGTCCTTCTTCCACTTGCGGTGATCCTCGGCGCTGTCGACGGAAACGCCGATGACCTTGGTGTTCCGCTTGGCCCATTCGTCATTCAGCTGCGCGACAGCCGAAAATTCAGTGGTGCAGACCGGGGTGAAGTCCTTGGGGTGCGAAAACAGAATCGCCCAGCTGTCGCCGATCCAGTCATGGAAGTTGATGGTGCCCTGGTCGGTTTCAGCGGTAAAATCCGGGACCACGTCGTTAATGCGCAAACCCATTGCAGTGTCCTCCTAGTCAGGGTGTCGTGTCTGATTGTTGCGTCCGGCTGCCGTCGGGCAGCCCGAGTCGCCCCAAGTGCAACCTGGGGGCTCCGCCGCTACGTTACAGCGCTTGGCCCGGGATGCCACGAGAATTCTCCAATTGCCTTGCGTGGCAAGGATTTGCGGGCGCTGCGTCAGGTGCGTTGACAGCACTGGCTGAAATTTGATCAAATTACGCAGCCGAAGCCCCTTGCCCCCCTGCTGGCCGAGTGACACAGTGGCCGCCAAACCGGCCAGACGGTTGGGAGAAAACGTCTGAATTGGGAGATCCCGCATGATCGAGAAACGCGACTTTTACATCAATGGCCAGTGGGTATCCCCTGCTGAGCCGAATGACTTCGAGGTGATCAACCCCTCGACCGAGGAACCCTGCGCTGTCATCTCGCTGGGCTCAGAGGCTGACACCAACGCTGCGGTTGCGGCGGCCAAGGCTGCCTTTCCGGGCTGGATGGACACCCCGGTGGAAGAGCGCATCGCGCTGGTCGAAAAGCTGGTCGCAATCTATGAATCCCGGGCTGAGGACCTGGCCCAGGCAATGTCGATGGAAATGGGCGCGCCGATCAACCTGTCGCGCACGTCGCAGGTTGGTGCCGGCAGCTGGCACCTGCGCAACTTCATCGCCGCGGCCAAGGAGTTCAAGTTCGACGCGCCGCTGAACGAAAACGCCCCGAACGACCGGATTATCCATGAGCCCGTCGGCGTCTGTGCGCTGATCACACCGTGGAACTGGCCGATGAACCAAATCACCCTCAAAGTGGGCGCAGCGGCGGTTGCCGGCTGCACAATGGTGCTGAAGCCGTCCGAGCAAAGCCCGCTGAACGCGATGATCTTTGCTGAACTGATGGACGAGGCTGGCTTCCCCGCAGGCGTCTTCAACCTGGTGAACGGCGACGGGACCGGTGTTGGTGCGCAGCTTACCGGGCACCCGGACGTGGACATGGTGTCCTTCACCGGCTCCACCCGCGCAGGTATCGCAATTTCGCAGAACGCGGCTCAGACCCTGAAGAAAGTGCATCTGGAGCTGGGCGGCAAAGGCGCCAATGTGATCTTTGAGGATGCCGACGAGAAGGCAGTGAAGCGCGGCGTGCTGCACATGATGCAGAACACCGGCCAGAGTTGCAACGCGCCCAGCCGGATGCTGGTGCAGAAGGGCATCTATGACCGCGTGGTGTCCGAGGCTGCGGAAGTGGCGGCAAAGGTCGAAGTCGGTCCCGCCGATAAGGAAGGCCGCCACATCGGCCCGGTGGTGAATGAGCTGCAGTGGAACAAGATCCAGGACCTGATCCAGAAGGGCATCGATGAAGGCGCCAAACTGGTGGCGGGCGGCACAGGGCGTCCGGACGGGCTGAACAAGGGTTATTATGTGAAGCCCACGGTCTTTGCCGATGTGAACAACCAGATGACCATCGCGCGTGAAGAGATCTTTGGACCGGTGCTGTCGATCCTGCCGTTCGAGACCGAAGAAGAGGCGATAGAGATTGCCAACGACACACCCTATGGCCTTACCAACTATGTGCAGACCCAGGATGGCGCCCGCGCCAACCGCATGGCCCGCGCGCTGCGCTCCGGCATGGTGGAAATGAACGGCAAGTCGCGCTCCGCCGGATCGCCCTTTGGCGGCATGAAGCAGTCCGGCCAGGGACGGGAGGGCGGCAAATGGGGGATCGAAGATTTCCTGGAAGTGAAAGCCGTCGGCGGCTGGGCAGCTGAATAAGCCCCCTGTTTTGGAACGAACGGAGAGCCGCCTTCCGGGGCGGCTTTCTTTTTTCCAGCATCGCCCCCGTCCCGTGCGGGTGTGCTCCCGCGCCCGCATGCCCCCGGCTGCGCCGGGCGCCCGCCGGCTTGGGCGTGGCCCGTGCTGCGTCCGGGCAAGGGGCAGAAAAGCGCTGGCGGCGCAGGGGATCAGAAGTACGCTCTAAGCAGGCAGATTGCGGCGATTCCCCCGGCCATGGCCAGGGGAAGGCTGCGGGTTGCTAATGCTATGGTCAGCGAGGCAGCGCCCGCTGCCCACTCCAGCGGTCCGCCCTGCATCAACAGATAGGTGACCAGTGAAAGGATAAGGCAGCCCGGCAAGGCCTGCAGGCCACGCGCCCAAGGGCCGTGTTCCGGCACCCGCCGGCCCAGCAGGTAGCCAGAGAGCCGTACAGTGAAGGTTGCGGCTGCGAGGGCGAATATCAGGAGCCAGGTTTCAGTCACTGCCCAGCACTCCGGCAATCGCGGCGCCGCTAAGGCCGCCCAGTATCAGGGTCCAAGTGGGATCGAGCGGGGTCAGCAGGCCCGCCAGCAGAACAACGGCGATGGATCCGATCCAAGGCAGCAGCATCGCGCTGCCGCTCCACAACGAGCGCAGGATGGCGATAAAGGCGGCAGTGAAGGCAAAATCCATGCCCAACGCTTTGGGCTCCGGCACCGCCGTGGCAAAACTGGCTCCCGCCACCGTGGCCAGCACCCAGACCGCCACCAGCCCCAGGCCGCCGCCCACCAGATACCAATAGCCGGTGCGGCGGCCGCGGGCGCGCATCGCGTGCATCAGCGCCCAGTTCTCATCCGTCGCCAGGTGAACCCCGAGCACCACCTGCCACCAGGGGCGTCCGGCGAATTCATCCCGCAGCGAGGCAGTGATCAGCAGCAGTCGCAGGTTCAGCGCCAGCCCGGCCAGCAGCGCCGCCCCGGCGCCTGCCCCCGCAACCAGCCGTTCCACAGCGATGATCTGCGAGGAGCCGGCGAAGACGATAGTGCCCATCACCCCGGTCTGAAGTCCGTCCATTTGCGCCTGCGCAGCAAGCAGGCCAAACGCCAGTCCGTAGACACCTACCCCAACTGCCAGGGGCAGGATGTCCCGAAGACCGGCGGTCAACTGGCTCCGGGCGGGACTGCTGCGGGTTATTTCTTGCAGGGTCATTAGACGGCTCCTCTGGAAGCGGGTCTGTAGTTCAGCTATACCGAACGCGAGACTTCTATATCGAACGCTGCGTTTGTTCGTCAAGGCGAACGAAAGGATGAAATACAGAACATGTCAGCGCCCAATCAGATGATCGCAGCAGCCATCCAGCGCGAGCGCAACCGTGCAGGCAAGTCGCTGTCAGCGCTTGCCGCGCAGGCGGGAATTGCCAAATCGACCCTGTCGCAGCTGGAGGCAGGCAACGGGAATCCCAGCGTAGAGACGCTTTGGGCGCTGGCTGCTGCGCTCGATGTCCCGCTGAGCCTGTTGTTTGAAACCCAAGCGCCCGCCACCACCCTGATCCGGGGAGGGGAGGGGGAACCGCTGGAATCGGAGCAATCGGATTTCACCGCTGTCCTGCTGTCGCGCTGCCCGCCGAATGTGCGCCGTGATGTCTACCGGGTTGTGATGCAGCCGGGACAGGTCCGCCGCGCCCAGCCGCATCCGCGCGGCACGGTGGAGCATATGCTGGTCTGCTCCGGGCAGATGCGGGCAGGGCCGGACGGACAGGAGGAGAGCCTGCAGCCCGGCGATTACTACACCTACCCCGGCGACCGGCTGCACAGCTATGAGGCGCTGCACGCGGATACACTGTTTATCATGGTGATGGAGGCGCCGTGACCTGCGGCGGAGTCAGAAGTCCGGTTTCACCCGGAACTTCAGCGACTCGCCGCTGTCGGGGTGTTTGATCCGCAGCTCCTCGGAGTGCAGCATCAGCCGCGGGTGGTCCAGCGCCGCGCCGCTGGCATAAAGCGGGTCGCCCAGGATCGGGTGGCCCAGAGAGAGCATGTGCACCCGCAGCTGATGCGAACGCCCGGTCTTGGGCGTCAGCCGCACCCGTGTGGCGCCTTCCTCGTATTTCATCACCCGCCAGCCGGTGACAGCCGGCTTGCCGGTCTCATGGCAGACCATCTGTTTCGGCCGGTTCGGCCAGTCGACGATCAGCGGCAGGTCCACTGTGCCGCTCCGCGGCTCCAGCCTGCCATCGACCCGCGCCACATAGGCCTTTTTTGCGGTACGCTTTTCGAACTGCATCGACAGGTGCCGCTGCGCGTGGGGGCTGAGGCCGAACACCATCACGCCGGAGGTGTCCCGGTCCAGCCGGTGCACCAGCAGCGCCTCGGGGAACACCGCCTGAACGCGGCTGATCAGGCAGTCGGCCAGGTGCTCACCGCGTCCTGGCACCGATAGCAGGCCCGCGGGCTTGTTCACTGCCAGCAGCTCGGCGTCGTGGTGGAGGATCTCCAGCGGGTCCTGCGGCGGGGTGTAATCGCTTGATACGGCCATGGGCGCCTGCCTAGCGCCACAGGCGGTCCGGGGCAAGCATGGCCGGGTTCCGCTGGCCCCGGTGCTTTCCTTTGAGGCCTGCCATTTGCTAAATTGACACTGTCCCGGCGATCCGGTAACCGGCGCGCCTCACTGACACATGGGGGGCGATGCATGGCACGCAAACGCAAAGGGCGCGATATTTCCGGCTGGCTGGTGGTGGACAAGCCCGCGGGCCTGACCTCGACGGCGGTTGTGAACAAGGTGCGCTGGGCGCTGGACGCCAAGAAGGCCGGCCATGCGGGCACCCTGGACCCCGAAGCAACCGGTGTTCTTGCCGTGGCGCTGGGCGAGGCGACCAAGACCGTTCCCTATATCACCGATGCGTTGAAGGCCTATACTTTCACGGTGCGGCTGGGCCTGGCGACCAACACCGATGACGCTGAGGGCGAAGTGATCGCCGAAAGCGATGCCCGCCCCACCGACGAGCAGATCAAGGAGGCGCTGCTGCCTTTTCTGGGCGAGATCATGCAGGTGCCACCCAAGTTCTCCGCCGTTAAGATCGACGGCCAGCGCGCCTACAAGCTTGCCCGCGATGGCGAGGATGTGGAGATTGCGGCCCGTCCGCTGTGGGTGGAAGAGCTGATAATGCTGGACCGCCCTGACGAAGACCATGTGGTGCTGGAAATGACCTGCGGCAAGGGCGGCTATGTGCGCTCAATTGCCCGCGACCTGGGCGCGGCTCTGGGCTGCCATGGCCACGTCAAGGAACTGCGGCGGATCTGGTCAGGCCCGTTTGATGCCGAAGACGGCATCTCACTGGAGCTCATTGACGAACTGGCGAAATCGCCTGAGCTCGATCAGTACCTGCGGCCGCTGGAGGAAGGCCTGGCCGACCTGCCCGAACTGAAGTGCACGCCGCAGGGGGCTGTGCGGCTCCGCAATGGCAATCCGGGCATGGTAATGGCCGCAGACGTGGAATATGGCGACGAAGCCTGGGCCTCCCTTGAAGGCAAGGCGGTCGCCGTGGGCATCTACAAATCGGGCGAGCTGCATCCGAGCCGGGTTTTCGTGCAGCCGGAGTGATCCTGCTGAATTCCGGCACAGGCTTGATAGTATCTGCCGGAATAATAGTGGTACACCTCAAGCCGGACATGCAGGCTGCCGGGGTCAGCCTCATTCCCATCCACACTGTACCAAGTTTCATCGAACTCTGACGCTGTGCTAAGGGAGATGGTCCCCAGGCCGGATTGTCCTTCCAGGATCAGCAATTCGCGTCCGCCGGCCTGAACACTTGAGCTGCCGTTCTCTGTCTCGACCACTCGGACACGGCAGCGAAGGTCATAGCTGGGACCATGCGGGAGGCTGCCTTCAAGAAGCGTCTCTCCGTTGCTTCGACCCCGCTTGGCGGCAGGTTGGGATCATCCTGGTCCGGCTCCGCAACCTTCGGCCCTCCTGGTCGCCTGTATCCGAATTCCAGCCATCGTGGCTTATAGCGCCGACTAACCCGGAGAGGGCGAGGAAACGAACTAGTTCCATGTCAGTCTCGTAAATGCCGAAAATTCATTTACCGCAGAAGCGGCGTTATTCCCCTAGACGCAGTGGCCGACCTGCTTGGAAAACACGCCGCGTCAAACTAATAAAGCGCGCATGATCACCCGCCGCCACACCAAGGGCGATGCCCCCTCGACCGCCGTCTATTCGGACTGCGAAACCTACCGCTACAGCCTGACACGGGTTTGGGATCCAGCGGGGCAGCGGGTGATGTTTGTGATGCTGAACCCCTCGACGGCAACCGAGGTTCAGAATGATCCTACCATCGAGCGCTGCGAGCGGCGCGCCCGCGCGTTGGGGTTTGGCGGGTTCAGGGCGACCAACATCTTTGCCTGCCGGGTTACCGACCCGCGTGAGATGCGGCGGCTGGAGGCGCCGGAAGGCCCGGACAATATGGCGGTGATTCTGGAAGGGGTGGATTGGGCCGATATGGTGATCTGCGCGTGGGGCACCCACGGCACGCATCGCGCCCAGGGTGCGCGGGTCGCAGCGGCACTGAGGTCGAGCGGCAAGCCATTGTATCACTTGGGGCTCAGCAAGGCGGGCCACCCCAGGCATCCGCTTTACATCGCCTACAGCCAGCAGCCTCAGTTGTGGCACCCGGACTAGGACACTTTCAGCGTCCGTTAACCTGTGTTCTCGTTTTGTTTTGAACGCGTTCCTACAACGTGAGATTGTATTTCAGGTAAATGTTTGTCCAGGGGTTGATAGGGCAATGTTGTGGTTAGCAAGTGTTCTGGGACTTGTAGCAGTTGGCAGCGCGGTTTTTGCCGACACCGGTACGGAGGAAGATGACTCCGAAGCGCGGCATGAGCCGGAGGGGGACGTGGATGGTCTCGACGACGGCTTTGTCGAGCCGGGCGGCGGGCCCGTGACCGGCACGGACAGCGGCGACGTTCTGGTTGGCAGCGAAGCGGCAGACAGCTTGTCAGGCGGTGCCGGGGACGACCAGATCGGCGGATACGCCGGGGACGATTGGATTGGAGGCGGTACTGGCAGCGACTCTCTTTACGGGCAAGACGGTGATGACAGCCTGTTTGGCGGAGACGGCCAGGATGTGCTGCATGGCGCGGAAGGCAGCGACTGGCTGGAAGGCGGTGCCGCCGATGACAGCCTGTACGGGCATTTCGGAAGCGACAGCCTGCGGGCCGGCAGCGGTGCGGACCTTCTGCATGGCGGCCAGGGCCAGGATTGGCTGGAAGGCGGCACGGACGAGGATACGCTGCACGGGAACGATGGTAATGACAGCCTGACCGGCGGCGCCGGGGAGGACGCGCTGTTCGGTGGTTACGGCAACGATGTGGTGTCCGGTGCAGGTGACGGGACCAATCAGGACTTCGTGAACGGCGGTGACGGGGATGACACGCTGATTGCAGGTGGAGGCGATGCGCTGACAGGTGGCGCCGGCGCGGATCAATTCACAGTTGGAAGCTGGACAGGCAGTGCCGAGGCGGTGCAGCTGATGGACTATGATGCGGGCGAGGACCAGCTGGTAGTTGTCTGGGAGTTCGAAGACGGGGAGGAGCCCACGGTGGAGGTGCGGCAGAACCCGGATGCTGCGGCCGAGATGCTGATTCTGGTGAATGGCCAGAGTGCATTACGAGTTTCGGGTGCCGAGGGGCTGACCGCCGATGATCTGGTGCTGATTGACCCGGAGTCGGCGTCGGTCTCCGGGCTGCTGCCGCAATAGCTTTGGCATCCGGCGCCTAGCAGTTAGTCTTTGCCTTTACAGCAGAAACATCATATATGCCCGCATCTGCCGTGATTCCGCGGCAGGTTTCTCCATGGGCCTGTGCTGGACGACATCCCGGCTTGTGCCATCCACTCTAACCTATGAAGGAGACCCCGATGTCGATCACTGCGGAAGAAAAAGCGCGCCTGATGAAAGAATTCGCAACCAAGGACGGCGACACCGGCTCGCCGGAAGTCCAGGTTGCAATCCTGACCTCGCGCATCAACACTCTGACTGAGCACTTCAAAACCCATAAGAAGGATAACCACGGCCGCCGTGGTCTCCTGAAAATGGTTGCTCAGCGCCGCAAGCTGCTGGACTACACCAAAGGCAAGGATGAGGCCCGTTACCAGGACCTGATCAAGCGCCTGGGTATCCGCCGCTAATCCGCGCTTATCCGGATTTCAGCGCCCGTTCCGAAAGGAGCGGGCGCTTTCTTTTGCAACGGAGCCATATAGCGGCGAAGTGCTCCCGCGCCCGCAGGCTCCCCGGCTGCGCCGGGCAACCCTTGGCCTTGGGCGGCGGTCCGTGCTGCGCACGGGCGGTTCCTGCTTGCGGCACGGCAGGCCCTGATGGGACGATGGCCGGTCTGAAAAGAAAACGCCGCCCCGGATGGAGCGGCGTTCTGCCTTTGCCGGAAACCGGCTGGATTTTACTCGCCGTAGGGCACCCAAATGTTCTTGATCTCGGTGGACTCCTGCAGGAAGCGCTTGGTCAGGTCCTGCGTCCAGTCGGTTGCGGTGCCGTCGTTGACCCAGGTGCGCTTCAGGTTACCCGCTGAGGCTGCTTCGATTGCTGCCGACAAATCGGAGGAGGAGAAGCTCCAGACCGCATCCACATTCAGATGCGAAGCGAGCGGTTTGGCCAGTTCTGCATGGCTGCCAGTCAGGATGTTTACAACGCCCGCAGGCACGTCCGAGGTCTCCAGCACCTGGTAGAAGTCGGTGGCCGCCAGCGGGAAGGGTTCCGAAGCGGCCAAAACCACCCGGTTGCCCATCGCAATCGCCGGTGCCATGGCGGAAACCAGTCCTAGAAGCGGTGCCTCATCGGCGCAGAGCGCTCCGATCACGCCAACCGGTTCCTTCATTGCCAGTGCTACGCCGCGGATTGGAACACCGTGCACCCGGCCGTCGAACTTGTCGGCCCAGGCCGCAGCTGAGAACAGGCGCTGTATTGAAGTTTCGACCTCTGCCGCGCCGCTCTTCCTGCCGGTCATGGCGTCGATCCGGGCGGAAAATTCCTCCGCGCGGGCAGAGAGGTTTTCACCGATATAATAGAGGATCTGCGCGCGCAGGTGGCCGGTTGTCTTGGACCACTTGCTTACGCCGGCTGCTGCCTCAACCGCATTGCGGACATCCTTACGGCTGCCTACGCCAACGTGTCCCAGCAGGGCGCCAGATTTTCCGTAGATTGCCCGGCTGTAGCCGCTGTCAGGGCGGGCTTGCTTGCCGCCGATATACATCTTGGCGGTGCGGTCCAGCGGGTCCGCCGGGGCGCCGGTGCCCGCAAAGGCTTCCACCTTGGCCAGCGGTTTTGGTTTGGCCTTGGCACGGGTATAAGCTGCCAGCCCCTCCCAGCCGCCTTCGCGCCCGAAGCCGCTTTCGCGCACGCCGCCAAAGCCTGCGGCGGCGTCAAACATGTTGGTGCCGTTTATCCAAACCACACCCGCAACCAGTTTCGGCGCCATGTCGAGCGCAAGGTTCACGTTCTCGGTCCAAAGCGTCGCGGCGAGACCGTAGCGGGTATTGTTTGCCAGCTCCACCGCCTCGGCGGGCGTGCGGAAGGTGCAGGACACCAGGACCGGGCCAAAGATTTCCTCCTGCATCAGGGGATCGGCTGGTGACAGGCCCTCGATCAGCGTCGGCGGGTAGAAGCAGCCGCCTTCGGGCATCTCCACCTGTGCCTGGTGCATGGTGCCGGCGCGATTGGCCGCGACCATGCTGCTGATGGTATCGAGCTGCACCGGGTCCACCACGGCGCCGACGTCGATGCATTTGTCAAGCGGGTTGCCGACGCGCAGTCCGTCCATACGGGCCTTGAGTTTGCTGTGAAAGCGTTCTGCGATGCCTTCCTGCACCAAAAGGCGCGAACCGGCGCAGCAGACCTGTCCCTGGTTGAACCAGATTGCGTCCACCAGCCCTTCGATGGCGGAATCGATATCGGCGTCGTCAAAGACGACGTAGGGGGACTTGCCGCCCAGCTCCAGGGTCAGCGCCTTGCCGCTGCCTGCAGTGGCCTCGCGGATCCTGCGGCCAACCGAAGTGGAGCCGGTGAAGGCAATCTTGTCCACATCCGCCGAGGTGATCATTTCTCCCACGGTGCCGTCGCCGGTGACGATGTTGACGACACCCTTGGGCAGACCTGCCTGGCGGCAGATATCGGCAAACAGCAGCGCGGTCAGCGAGGTGTATTCCGCAGGCTTCAGCACCACTGTGTTGCCCATGGCAATCGCAGGCGCGATCTTCCACGCCAGCATCAAGAGCGGGAAGTTCCAGGGGATGATCTGGCCGCAGACGCCCAAAGCCTCGGCGTCCGGCAGCTCGCTTTCCATCAACTGGGCCATGCCGGCATGATAGTAAAAATGGCGCTGGGCCAGGGGAATGTCGATGTCGCGGCTTTCGCGGATCGGCTTGCCGTTATCCAGTGTTTCCAGCACTGCAAACAGGCGGGAGTGCTTTTGCAGCAGCCGGGCAATCGCGTAGAGGTACTTGGCCCGGCCCGGGCCGCCGAGGGCTTCCCATTTGCCTTGCGCCTTGCGGGCGGCTTTGACTGCGTCGTCCACGTCGGCCTGAGTGGCTTGGGTCAGGGTCGCCAGCACCTCACCCGTGGCCGGGTTCCTGCTTTCAAAACCGTTTCCGGGGGCGGTGTACTCGCCATTGATGAAATGGCCGAAGCGGCTGCCCTGATCGACCAGCCAGGCCAGTGCCTCAGCGGCGCTTTCGGGAGCGGGGCCATATTCCATGCTGTCGAAGATCTCTTTTATGGTCATGATACTGATCCTTTTCGCGGAACAGGAATCCGGCCCGGTATTCGTGCCGGATTCCGGCGCCCTTACCCCATGGAGTGGCGGTAGCCGGCGGAGTATGCACCGGTGACATGATGCTCCAGCTGGCGCTCGATATCGCCCAGCAGCGACGAGGCGCCGAAGCGGAACAGGTCGGGCTGCAGCCAGCGGTGGCCTAGTTCGTCCTTCATCAGCGCCAGGTAAACCAGCGCGTCCTTGGCCTTGGAAATGCCGCCCGCCGGCTTGTAGCCGACGCGGTAGCCGGTGCGGTCATAGTAGTCGCGGATCGCACGGATCATCACCAGGCTGACGGGCAGGGTGGCATTCACGCTTTCCTTGCCGGTGGAGGTCTTGATGAAATCAGCGCCCGCCATCATGCATACAAGCGACGCCCGCGCCACATTGCGCAGGGACCCCAGTTCGCCGGTGGCCAGGATTGCCTTAACGTGGGCTTCGCCGCAGGCCAGGCGGAAGGCTTTCATCTCGTCATAGAGCGCCTGCCAGTTGCCAGTCAGGACATGGCGGCGGGAGATCACGATGTCGATCTCCTCGGCGCCAGCGTTGACGCTTTCGCCGATCTCCGCCAGCCGCAGGTGAAACGGCGACAGGCCTGCCGGGAAACCAGTGGAAACCGCGGCCACCGGGATGCCGGTGCCTTCCAGCGCTTTTACGGCGGTGGGGATCATGTCGTGGTAGACACAAACAGCCCCGGTGGTGAGGCCCTCCATCCCCAGGCTGCGCAGGATGCCGGCGTTCACTGGCTGGCGCGCCTTGGCGCACAGGCGGCGGACACGGCCTTCGGTGTCGTCACCGGACAGGGTGGTAAGGTCAATGAGGCTGATGGCCTTCAGCAGCCAGGCGGCCTGGTGGTCTTTCTTGACGCTGCGGCGGCCCGGCAGGGTGGCGCAGCGGCGTTCGATGGCCGAAGTATTGGCCTGCACGGCAGCGACCCAGTCCAGGTCCAGCTCCATGCCGGGGTTGCGCGGCTCAGCCAGCTGCGGCAGCTGCGCGCTTCGTTCAGCGATATGGCTTTCCATTGGGGATCCTCAGAAGAGTTCCGTGCGAAAATCGCACGGGTGCGGCATATTGGCAAGCGAGCGCCCGGGGCTGCCGTTAGGTTTTTTGACTGAATGGACAAATTTTTGGCCCGAAAAGGCAGCGCCGGGTAGCTGCGATCCCTTGGGGGCGGGCGGTAAAGCGGGGAAATCGTGTTTTGCGATTCTGCTGCCGCCGCGGCGCGCATTCCGGTGGCAGAATCGGCCCCACATGCTAAATTTAGCGGTATGAGCAGTGCAGAACCCCATATCAGCGAAAATTCGCGGCTTGAATCCCGTCCTGTGATCCGCCAGCTGGATGACAGTGCCATCAACCGGATTGCTGCCGGGGAGGTGGTGGAACGGCCGGCTTCTGCGGTCAAGGAACTGGTGGAAAACGCCATTGATGCCGGGGCAACCCGGATCACTGTGGAGATCGCCGATGGCGGCAAGACGCTGATCCGGGTGACGGATGACGGCTGCGGCATGACGCCAGAGGATCTGCCGCTGGCGCTCAGCCGCCATGCGACCTCCAAGATCGACGGCACCGACCTTTTGAACATCCACACGTTCGGCTTTCGCGGCGAGGCGCTGCCCTCGCTTGGCGCGGTGGGGCGGCTGACCATCACCAGCCGCGCAGCCGGGTATGAGGCGGCACAGATCCGGGTGTCCGGTGGCAAGCTGGAGCCGGTGAAGCCGGCGGCGCTGCGGGCGGGCACTATTGTCGAGCTGCGCGACCTGTTCTTTGCCACGCCGGCGCGGCTCAAGTTCATGCGCACCGACCGGGCGGAGTCGCAGGCGATCTCCGACACGGTGAAACGGCTGGCGATGGCGGAGCCCTCGGTGGGCTTCACCCTGCGCGATGTCTCGGGCGGCGGCGACGGGCGGGTGACCTTTCGGGCAGATCCTTTGTCCGGCGATCTGTTTGATGCGCTGCACGGTCGGCTGGCCTCGGTCCTGGGGCGAGAGTTTGCTGAAAACGCTTTGAAGATTGACGCCACCCGCGAGGGCATCCGGCTCTATGGCTACGCGGCGCTGCCGACCTATTCCCGCGGTGCGGCGGTGGCACAGTTCTTGTTCGTGAATACCCGACCGGTGAAGGACAAGATGCTGACCGGTGCGCTGCGGGCGGCTTATTTCGATTTCCTCAGCCGCGACCGGCATCCGGCGGCGGCCCTGTTCATCGACTGCGATCCGCAGCTGGTCGACGTGAACGTGCATCCGGCCAAATCCGAAGTGCGCTTCCGCGATCCCGGCTTGGCGCGCGGTCTGATCGTGTCATCGCTGCGCCATGCGCTGGCGGAGGCCGGTCACCGTGCCTCGACCACCGTGGCAGGTGCCACGCTGGGGGCAATGAAGCCGGAACAGTCCACCGCCGCCAGTGGCGCCCCGCGGATCTACCAGATGGACCGGCCGTCCTATGGCGCACGCAGCCTGTCCTATGCGGCGCAGTGCCCCGGCCAGCCGCAGGCGCCGTCCAATGATGCGCTGCCATCGCAAGGTTTTGCCGAACTGGCGGGAGCTTACAGCGGCCGGGTGACTGAAGTCGCCGAAGCTCCAGTGGCCCCGGGTCAGCCCTTGGATACGCCCGAAGCCGCCGCGCCCGGGGCCGAGCGGCTGCCGCTGGGTGCGGCCCGCGGCCAGGTGCACGAAAACTACATAATCGCCCAGACCGCGGACGGCATGGTGATTGTCGACCAGCACGCAGCACATGAGCGGCTGGTTTATGAGAAGCTGAAACGCCAGATGGCCGAAAACGGCGTTGCTGCGCAGGCTCTGCTGATCCCGGAGATTGTCGAGCTAAGCGACAACGAGTGCGCCTGCTTGCTGGGTGTGGCCGATGAGCTGGCAAAATTTGGCCTCGGGATCGAGGCATTCGGCGGCAATGCCGTTGCAGTGCGGGAAACCCCGGCGATCCTGGGAGAAGTCAACGCCGAGGCCATGATCAAAGACATCCTGGATGAGCTGTCGGACCAAGGTGAAAGCCAGCTGGTGCAGGCGAAAATCGAAGCGATCCTGAGCCGGGTGGCGTGTCATGGCTCGATCCGTTCCGGCCGCCGGATGCGCGGAGAGGAGATGAACGCGCTGCTGCGGGAGATGGAGGCAACCCCCCACTCCGGCCAGTGCAACCATGGCCGCCCCACCTACGTGGAACTGAAACTGGCAGATATCGAGCGCCTGTTCGGGCGCACCTGAACAAGAACCCCCGGTAAAGGGAGGACGAGCAGTGACATTGGAACAGGCCCACTGGGCAATCTACGCGCTGGCTGGGCTGGCCGCGCTTTTGGCGCTGGCGGGCTGGCGCTCGCGCGGGCACGCCCGGCATTTAGAGCGGGTGAACGCAGATCAGCGCAGCCATATTGCCGGGCTGAAGGCGGAAGTGGCGCGGCTGCCGGAGCTGACGGATGAGCTGGCCACCCTGCGCCGCACCAGCGAGAATGAACGCACAGCGCGATACCAGGCCGAAGCCCAAGTCCAAGCGCTGAAGGCAGAGCACGCGGCGCGACTGGAAGAACTCAGCCACATGAACCAGCAGATGGAGCACAAGTTTGCTTCGCTGGCTTCGGGCGTGCTCAAGCAGAACTCAGAGAGCTTTCTGAGCCTGGTCAGTGAGCGCTTTCAGGCGCACAGCAAGACAGCGGATGACGACTTGGCCAAGCGCCACGCGGCGATTGAGAGCCTTGTGAAACCCCTGGACCAGAAGCTTGGCCAGTTCGGCGAGCGGATCAAGGAGATCGAGCAGGCCCGCAACGAGGCCTATGGTGCGATTCAGGCGCAGGTGAAGCATTTGGCGGAGGGCCAGGCCACGCTGGGCGGCGAGACCCGCAAGCTAGTGCAGGCGCTGCGCGCACCCAAGACCCGCGGCCGCTGGGGCGAGATGCAGCTGCGCCAGGTCTTTGAGATGGCTGGCATGGCCGAGCATGTGGATTTCGAACTGGAAAAGAGCGTCGGCACCGACGATGGCCTGCGCCGCCCCGATGCGGTGGTGCGTATCCCCGGCGGCAAGAGCATCGTGGTGGATGCCAAAACCCCGCTGGAGGGGTATCTGGATGCGCTGGAGGCGGAAACGCCGGAGCAGCAGCAGGCAGCCCTGACCCGCCACGCAAACCACGTGAAGACCCATGTGCGCCAGCTGGCCTCGAAGTCCTATCAAAGCGCCCTGGGCGAAACGCCGGATTTTGTGGTGATGTTTATCCCCGGTGAGACCTTTGTGTCCGCCGCGGCTGAGGCGGATCCGGGGTTGATTGAGTATGCTTTTGAAAACAAGGTTCTGATCGCGACGCCGACCACGCTGATGGCGTTGGTCAAATCCATTGCTTACGGCTGGCAGCAGGAGAAGATGGCGGCAAATGCTGTCGAAGTGCAGAAGACCGCCAAGGAGCTTTATGACCGGCTTGCGACCTTCTCAAAGAGCTTGGCTTCGGTTGGTCGCTCGTTGTCCTCTTCAGTGAATAACTACAACAAGGCCGTTGGCTCTCTGGAAGCGCGGGTGCTGCCCTCGGCACGCCGGTTCGAGGCGATGGGGGTTGTGGCAAACGGGGCTGAGCTGGAAGATCCGGGCCAGGTGGAAGTCGAGCCGCGGCAGGTGGCGCTTTTGGCGGAGGAGTAGATGCGGCTGCCGCAGGCATGCCCAACGGTAAGACCGGAGCAGCCGGCGCTGCTGAGCGCGGCTGAGGTGGAAGCCGAACGCATCGTTGCGCTTTTGCGGATCGCTGTGGCGCTGGGCCTTATGCTGGCAATGGTGCTGGCCGTTGACTCAGTGCAGGCGATAGACGAGCCGCATTTGCGCCGCCAGATCGGGCTGGCGGCGGCCACCATGCTCTCCTACCTCACCGCCGGGGTGCTGATCTACTGGGCGATCGGAACGGGGCTGTTCAAGCCTTGGATGATCTGGCTGGCGGTCTTTGCGGACTGCGCGTTTCTGCTGCTGAACACCTTCCTGTCGCTGGTGAATACCGGAGTGCCCGGAAGTGCGCTTTTTGTGATGCCTGCAGTTTGGATGGCGCCGGTTGTGCTGGCTTTTGGCGTGCTGCGGCTCAACCCCTTGCGGCTGGCTGTGATGGTGGTTCTGGTTGCTGCGGGGCTTGGCTGGATGATCCTGTGGCAGCCGCCGCAAACCACGCCGGATCTTGCTGGGCGGATCACCCTGTCCCTGGCGCCGCCGCCGAACGTCATGCGTCTGGTGATGCTGTGCCTGGCAGGTGCCGTTCTGGTTGTTGCTGCAGTGCGGACGCGGGGTTTGCTGCACCGCTCAATCGAAGAAGCGCGGCAGAAGGCCAATTTGACCCGCTACCTGCCGGCCCAGCTGGCGGGGCGCCTGGCAGGCGGCGGGCTGGAAGCGCTGCAGGAGGGCCGCCAGCAGCAGATGGCAATTCTGTTCATCGACATCCGCGGCTTTACCAGCTGGTGCGAGGGCCGCGAACCGCAGGAGGTCAGCAGCCTGATTACGGAATTCCGCACCCGGGTGGAAGATGTGGCGGGACGGACCAGCGGGCTGATCGACAAATATATCGGTGACGCGGCGATGATCCTGTTTGAGGGGGAGCGGGCGGCGGCCCGGGCGCTGGACTGTGCCGAAGGCCTGCTGGCGGAAGTGGAGGCCTGGTGCCGCATGCGGGAGCAGGCGGGCGATGCGGCGCTGGCAGCAGGGATCGGGGTTCATTGGGGCGAGGTCTTCTCGGGCGTTACCGGCACACCGCAACGGCTGGAATATTCCGTTTTCGGCGACACCGTGAACACCGCGGCACGGCTTGAGCAGCTGACCAAAGAGCACGGCATGGCGCTGATTGCCTCTGAGGTGCTGCTGAAGCAAGCCGGGGCAGAGCCCGCGCGCAACGGCTGGACTGCACTGCCGGCAGGGGTCTTGCGCGGGCGCAGCACGGGGCTCGTGCTCTTCGGCAAGGCACAGGGCTGACCGCGGCTCCATTTGCCCCAGATCAAAGACTTAGGCGTTTCGCACGCGGTTTGATATGCTGAGGCAGCGAACAGAAGGAATGGAGCAATGCTGGAGATCTCAGTCCGCAAGGTGGCACAGGTGGCGATGATGGCCCGTGAACTGGGGCGGGCGGAGGGCGAGTTGCGCGCCTTCATCGACCGGATGAGCGAGGATCAGCAGTCCGAACTGGTCGGCATCATGTGGGTCGGCCGCGGGAGCTTCGAGCCTGAGGAACTGGGCGAGGCAATATATACCGCCCGCCAGGAGGCAACCACGCCGACCGTTGATTACCTGCTTGGCACGCCGCATCTGGCGGACAATCTGGAGGCCGGGCTGGAGGCGCTGGGCATCGACGTAAACGACGTCGAGGACGACGTGATCGGCCGCTAAGGCCGGGCAACCAAACCGTCAGAAATTCCTTGTATTCGCACAGAAAAGGGGCGCCGCGGTTATGGCGCCCTCTGCTGTTGACGCGACACCCGGGGCGCTGCCCCGGATCCCGGGATATTTGAGGCCACATGAACAGAGGATCTTGATGAGTGCCCGCAGGTTCCGCTTGCGGGCACTCCGGGCTGTCAGCCCTTACTGTCAACAACCTCGAGGTGCTGCGCCAGCTTGCCGATTTCACCCATCCATTTCTCCACCAGAGCCGGACCGCTGGGGGCGGCGTGAACCCCGGCGGCAATCTTACCGTTCATGGCGGCCTCAATCGCGAACGACACCGGGTACGACACCAGGCGCGCCATCGCGGTGCCGCGCTCGTCGCCCCAGGCGTCCATAACGTAGGTCTTGTGCCAGACCTCGGCACCGTCTCTTTCAGCCTTCAGGCCCACACAGAGGACGACTCGGTCCGGCTCACCTTCGTCATAGGCGTTCTCGGCCCAGAACTGGTCCGACATTTCCTTGAGGCGAGCGTCGCCTTCGGGGCCGGAGAGGGTCTCGACCTCCTTGAACACGTCCGCCCATGCGTCGGCCCAGCCGTTGAGGCGCAGGGTGCCGCGGACGAATTCCTTCACCTTCCAGTCCTCACCGAATTCATACTGCGTCATGAACGGGATCGAGTCGCGGTTCGGGTAGACTTCGAAGGTCTCCGGTGCGGGCAGCGGCGCCTCGTAAGAGGAGATCGCATCCCAGGGGCGGGCGACATCCAGTTCCTTGAAATCGCGGATCGACTTGGAGGGCGAGCGCAGCGCTTTCAGCACGCCAAGCGGCGACCAGCTGAACTTGTAGCGGAACGGGTTCGGCATTTTGGGAATGCCGCCGCAGTAGGAGATGAAGCTGATCTCGTTTTCCGGGTCAAAGGCATCGGACGCTTTGTAGTCCGCCACCAGCGCATGCGCCATCAGGTGGTCGATGCCGGGATCCAGCCCCACCTCGTTGATCAGGCAGACGCCTGCATCCTTGGCCTTCTGGTCCAGCGCGCGCATTTCCGGCGCGATGTAGGAGGAGGAGACAAAGTGCGCGCCGTGTTCAATCGCCAGCTCCGCCAGCGAAACGTGCCAGTCGCCGGGCAGCATCGAGACGATGACGTCCTTGGGGCTCAGCATCTGGCCCAGGTTGGCGATGCTGAAGGCGTGGATGTTGGTGGTCAGGTCGCCCACTGCCTCGCGCGCCTTGTCCGTGGTCCGGTTCCAGACCGCCACGTCGTGGCCTGCTTCCAGCAGGCGTCGCAGGCCGGGGATTGCCGACAGGCCGGTGCCGCACCAGTGTATAGTCATGAGAGTTCTCCCTTATCCGAATTTCAGTTTGGCTGTGACGATCACCAGAATGGCGGTCACGGCGCAGATATTTGCCAGGATCAAAGGCCAGTCGCCGACCATCACCCCATAGGCCAGCCATAGAGAAACCGTGGCCAGGAACATCAGGTTCGAGGGCAGCGACAGGCCGGAGGTGTCGCGGGAGGCCCAGGCCTTCCAGGCTTGGGGGATCCAGCAGACGGTGCCCAGGATGGCCGCCAAATAGCCGACGTAAGGCGCGATCATTCGGGCACATGCTCCAGGAAGGTGGCCTTGGCCCGGCCCCAGACACCCCTGTCCAGATCGGTAAGAGCCTGCAGCGAGGGCAGCAGCTGGGCGGCGTAATCCTCCGAGCTTTCCACCGGCAGCATCGACGGCAGGTTGTCGATGGCCATGACGTCAAGCACCGGGTTCTCGGCAACGCGCACCACGGGGACGTCCCAGGTAGTAGCCTGGGTATAGACCGGCACCGGGTTGTAATCGCTGTCCGGGTCGCAGGCGACATCGCCGATGGCGGTCAGCTTGCGTTCCGCAGCCAATGCTTCACGGGGAACAAAAACCGGGGTGCCGGGACGTGCGAAGATGCAGTTCAGGAACAGGTCATGGTCCAGGATCTGCGGGAAGGGGCCGCCGTTTGCGGTTTCGGCCATGTCCCATTTGGTGACCTGCACGCCCATTGCCTCGCAAAGATCAGCAGCGCCTGTGCCGACCCGGCCAAGCGCGCCGATGACAATGGCAGTGGGGCGGTCCTTGTTCAGTGCGTCAAGCTCTGCGCCAAGTTCGGCCAGCAGCGAATCCTTGCCGCCGTAAACGCCAACCGGCCCGCAGACCTCGCCGCGCTGCTGGGCCGCCCAGGCCTTCAGCGTCACCGCAGCCCCGGCATAGCCTGCCCAGTAGCCAAACGCAGCAACCCGGCGGTCGGCCTCATCGACGAGATACTCCAGATCATAAAGCGTGCCACCGCCGGCCTTGAACCGCTCCAGGAGAGCCTTGCCGGAGTGCTGGCCCTTAAAGGCATGGCCGAACATGATGTGGCGGTGCGGCAGCGGGGTGCCGTCCTCGGGCAGTTCCTTGAGGCCGAAGATGATTGCGTCTGCAGGCGCCTGGGGCCAGGAGTTTTCCGGCGCAATCTCGCAGCCCGCGTCAATGTAGCCCTGCAGCGGGATTGCCCGCACCGAGCTTTCCTCCACCGTGACCTTGATGCCGCCTGCTAGCAGCGCCTTGGCCCCTTCGGGGGTGAGGCCCACCCGCTCTTCATTGGGGCGCTGTTCGGCCCGTACCCACAGATGCGTCATTGTCATGTCCTTCAAAGCATTCCCTTGGCATAGACCGCGCGCACGGACTCGCGCTGTTCCATTGCCGTCATGAAGTTCTGGATTTTCGGGAAGTCCGCCACGTTTACCCCGTCGCCTTCAAGCCAGGTGCAGACCACATATAGATAGCAATCGGCGAGGCTTATTCCGTCACCCAGCACAAACGGCCCGCGCAGGCCAAACTGGCTGATGTACACGCAGGAGGCCGTCATGGTCTGCGGCACCATCTTCTGCATGTCTTTCCAGCTGGACCGCTCCTTGGCCCAGCGGGCGCCGCGCAGGCGGTGGGCGTGGTTCACATGCATGGTGGAGGCAAGGTAGAACATCACCTCGCGCATCCGGGCCAGCCGCACCGGATCCTGCGGGCGCAAGGAGGCCTCGGGCGCCGTGTCGGCGATGTATTCCAGAAGGGCGCCGGTTTCGGTCAGGATGCCGCCCTCGACGGCCAGCGCGGGAACCCGGCCCTTGGGGTTGATCTGAGCATAAGCTGCGCCAGCCTGCTGCTTGGCGGCAAAGTCGATTTCCACCGTCTCATAGTCGATCCCGGCTTCTTCCAGCGCGATGGCCACAGCCACTGAAATGGTGTTTGGGGCGTAATACAGCTGCATGGTCTTCCTCCCGTTCCGACGTCACAGATGTGTCTGGGCAAAATGCCGGTCCGGCGCTTCCAGATGCGGCACTGCGTTGAACAAAACCGGGCTCCAGTGGCCGCCGATGGGAAACAGCCGGTGCATGGAGGTGTTCATGATCGCCAGCGCAAGCCGCGCCATGCCCGTGGTGTCCAGCCCCATTGCCTGGCGCAGCGCCATTGAAATCAGCCCGCCCGAGGTGACCACCAGCGCCGGCCCTTCGCCTGCGGCGATCTCCTCCAGCGCCTGCCGCGTGCGGGTTTCGAAATGCAACCAGCTTTCGTAAGGCTCTGAAATTTCGTCTGCGGCCCAAGCGGTAAAGACCTTGGGCAGATGCTCGACAAAGCCTTCACGCTCTTGCGGGATCGGCAGCCCGTGCTGATCGCGCATCGCCTCAGCCAAGGTGAAATACTCCATCTCGTTGAGACGCGCGTCTTGCACGGCGTCCGTATATCCCATTGAGGCGGCGGTCTCGATATGCCGGGTCAGGGTGCCGCAATAGACACGCGGATGATGATTGCCGCTGCTGCGCAGGTGGTCTCCCAGCCAGGCGGCCTGCTGGTGGCCCAGATCGCTCAGCCGGTCATAGCTCGCCTCATCCCGGGCGCTGGTGTTGGCCTGGCCGTGACGGATCAGCGTGATGTGAGACATGGGCGGGCGGCTCCGTTGTTACCGGGGAAGTCTTAGGGGAGGTTCCGGGCAGAGGAAAGAGCGGGCTTGGCCCTGCCCTGGTCAAATTGATTGAGGGCGGGGAAATCCTGACGCACTCTATAGCTGCAACTCCGGAGACCTGTCATGCCCCTTGATCCACAGCGATTTCTAGATGACCTGCATAAGCTGCGCAGCTTTGGCGCGTCGGGCGTGGGCAAAGGGGTGATGCGCCAGGCCTATTCGGATGCCGATATTGCGGCGCGCAGATGGCTGGCGGGGAGGATGAAGAAGGCCGGTTTAGAGCCGCATTTCGATCCGCTAGGCAATCTTTTCGGGCTGGCCGGGGAAAGGAGCATGCTGGTGGGCTCGCACAGCGACAGCCAGCCCGAGGGCGGCTGGCTGGACGGGGCGCTGGGCGTGGTGGCCGGGTTGGAGGTCGCCCGTGCGGCCAGGGAAGCAGGCAGGCCGCCGATTTCCTGCGTCAGTTTTCAGGATGAGGAAGGGCGGTTCGGGGTTCTGACCGGATCGGATGTCTGGACCGGCAAGCTGGTATTGGAAAAGGCTGACGGTTTGACCGACACTGCCGGCAATACTCTTGCGGAGATGCGGGGGAAGATGGCGGGTTTAGCCGGGAATTTCCTGCCGCATAACCTGTTCAGCGGTTTCCTGGAAATGCATATCGAACAGGGGCCCTATTTGGAGGAAACCGGGCTTGGGTTGGGGGTGGTGACGGATATTGTCGGCATCCGCGATATGCGGATCAGTTTCGAAGGCCGCCAGAACCACGCGGGCACCACGCCGATGCACCTGCGCCGGGACGCGTTCCAGGCGCTGTCTGCATTCAACACAGCGCTGAACAGCCGGATTGCCGAAGTGGTGAACCCGGCCACGGTCTGGACCATCGGCCATGTGGCGCTGCACCCGAATGCATCCTCTGTGGTGCCGGGGCGAGTGGAGTTCTCGATGCAATGGCGCGATGCGGATGCAGACCGGCTGGCACGGATGGAGACTCTTATCGGGGAGACCGCCCAGGAGATCGCGGCCGATCATAACGTAACAGCGGAACTTAGTACGGTGATGGGGATCGAACCGGCGGCGATGGATGCGCGGTTTCAGGCGGAACTGGCTGCCGCGGCGGAGGCGCTTGCACCCGGGAAATGGCAGAAAATGCCCTCCGGCGCGCTGCATGATGCGGCCAATCTGGCCACGGTGATGCCTGCGGGGATGCTGTTTGTGCCCTCGATTGGAGGCATCAGCCATGCCTTTGACGAGGACACGGACGAGGCGGATCTGGTGCTGGGATTGCAGGTGCTGGACAGCGCGGCCCGGGCACTGGCGGGATGAATCTGGCGGTATGCAACAGAGACAGGGTGCTCCCGCCTGTTCTTGGACATTCAAAGAATGCCCGTCACAGTTGGGCCGGGCGCCGCTGGCGCGGCGCGGGTCAGGCCCGGCCGTAGCCGCGTTTCAGCATTCGCTTGCGGTGCTTGTCGGCGGCCAGCGAGGCCTCACGCAGGTTGCCGTAGATGTTGATAACGCTTCGCCCGCTGCCGCCGGCCACGCCCCATTCGCGCAGCACGGAAACCTCGGAAAACAAGTTCATCGCCAGCTCGATGCGGTAGAACCGCGACGGGCGCGAGTGGGCTTGGCGGTAGAGCAGACAGGTGGCCATGCAATGATTCTACGCGCAGCGATTCGCCCGGGCAAGAGGCCAGTGGCGCGTCTTTGCGCAGTCCTCCATCTGACGGGAGAAAGCACAGTGTTTTCAGGCGGCTTTATATTTTTTTTGGCGGGGTCAGACCCAGTCCACGTCGCCCAGAAAGATGTAGCCCGCGCCATAGATCGTCTTGATCAGCCGCGGGTTCTTGGGGTCTTCGCGCAGCTTGGTGCGCAGGCGCGAGATGCGCACATCCATCGCCCGATCGAAGCTTTCACCAGCGGCACCGCCAAGCGCCTCCTGCATCTGGGCGCGGGAGATCAGCCGCTTGGGGCTGTCCAGGAATAGCCGCAAAACCTCGCCTTCGGCATGGGAGAAGGGGGTCTCGGCGCCGGTGTCATCCTCCAGAACGTAGCGGTCGAAATGGGCGGTCCAGCCGGAAAACCGGGCGGTCTCGCTGGCGGGTGCGGCGGTGCGGGGGCCGCTGCGCAGGCGGGCGCGGACCCGGGCCACCACCTCGGCCGGATCAAAAGGTTTGGTGATATAGTCATCTGCCCCAAGCTCCAGCCCGGTTACCCGGTCCTGCACCTGGGCACGGCCGGAGATGATGATGACTGCCGCCCCCTGTTCCAGCGCCAGGCGGTGGACCAGCGCCAGCCCGTCGGTATCGGGCAGCGACAGATCCACAAGGCAGACGTCCGGTGTCACCCGGTTCAGTGCCGCCTCGAATTCACGCGCGCGGGCGAAGCTTTGGGTGCGGAAGCCTGCGTCCTCCAGCGTTTCGGTCAGGATCCGGCGGATTTCCGGCTCGTCATCCAGGATGGTGACCAGGGGCGATGTCATGCGGCGGGCTCCGGTGCGATCAATTCGGACAGCTGGTGGGTGGTGAAAGGTTTGCGCAAAACCGGCCCCCATTTCAATGCCTTGCGGAACAGAGGGTCGCTAGTCGGCAGCGAGGTCATCAGAATGATGGGAAGGCCTGAGCCGTCCAGGCGGGCAGCCAGGTCGATGCCGGTGGCGCTGCCTTCCAGTTTGATGTCTGAAAGCACCAGCGCGATGTCCGGCAGGTCGGCGGTGAGCGCGCTTGCCTCATCGACGCTGGCCGCTTCGATAACCGAATAACCGAGGTCGATCAGCATGTCGCGGAAACTGGCGCGCAGCTCTTCGCTGTCCTCGACCAAAAGCGCCATGCCGCCCTTGGCATCCGGGGCCTGCCGGTAGGGCAGCCGCAGGGTGACTGAGGCGCCGGTCAGGGTGTTGCCAAGCCGCATGTCGCCGCCCGCAAGCTTGGCCATGTCATAGACCATCGGCAGCCCCAGGCCGGAGCCCTCGCTGCCCTTGGTGGTGAAAAACGGGTTCAGGGCTTTCTCCAGCGCCTCGGCAGAGAAACCGGGGCCGGTGTCGGTGACGGTGATCTCCACCCAGGTCTGGCCGACTGCATGGGCGCTGACGGTGATCTGGCCGGAGGTGCCGCAGGCGTCGCGGGCATTCAGGATCAGGTTGAGCAGCGCATCCTGCAGCTTGCCGCTGTCCAGCAGCAGCACCTGATCCGGCATGTTGTCGAGGATGCTGAGCCCCATACCTTGCGGCAGCGAAGGGGAAGCCAGGATCTTCAGCTCCCCCAGAAGCTCATGCATGTTTGTGGCCTGAGGGCGCAGGGTGCGCTGGCCGGTCATTTCTGCAATCCGGTTCAGCAGCCGTCCGCCGCGCCTTGCCGCAGACAGGGTGCCTTGAACCATCTCCGCTGCTTCGCTGCTCAGCCCCATCTTTTCCAGCTTGCCCTGCATGCCAAGAATGATGGTCAGGAGGTTGGAAAAGTCATGTGCCAGCCCGCTGGTCATCTGCGCCGCCATCTCTCGGCGGCGGGCCTGTTGCAGGGCAACGCGGGCCTGGGTTTCTTCGGTCACGTCCATAGAAAGGATATAGACCCCGCCCTGCTGATCCGGTGTGAAAGCCACCCGGATGCGGCGGCTGCTGTGGCTTTCGGTGAACTCGAACACCGGGCTGCCGCCCTTGTAGGCAGCCAGCAGATGCGGCTCAATCCGTTCAAAGGCGTCAGGCCCCAGCGCGTCCGAGATATGCATGCCCAAAATGTCCGAGGGGCGGCTGGGAAATACAGAGCTGAGGCGGCGGTTAGTATAGGTGTAATAGCCATCCGCATCCACATGAGCGATATGGGCGGGCATCATTTCGGTGGTCAGCCGGGTGCGGCCTTCGATCTCGGTCAACTGCCGCTTGGCCTCTTCCAGCGCGGTATTGGTGGCCTCCAGCTGGCGGTTGGCAGCAGACAGCTCCTCGGTGTGGGCGATCAGTTTTTCGGACAACTCTTCCGACCGGGCACGCAGCAGCTGCTCTGCCCGTTTGGCGCGGGTGATGTCAGTATAGACGGTGACCCAGCCGCCCTGCGGCAACGGTGAGCCTTCGATCGAAATCATCTGCCCGTTTGGCCGTTCGCGCTCAAGATAGTGGGGCACGAAGTCCAGCGCCTGCTCAACCCGGGTCCGCACGATGTCTTCTATATCCGTTTCCGGCGCGTATTCGCCGTTTTCCGCCAGAAAGCGGATGGTATCGGCAAAGGACGCCCCGGGCTGCGTCAGGTGGTCCGGCAGATTGAACATTTCCTGAAAGCGGCCGTTGCACACGGCCAGCCGCAAATCATTGTCATAGATCGACAGCGCCTGGGCGATCAGGTTCAGCCCGGCGGTGGTCATGGCGGCGTGCTGTTTGCTTGTCCGGTTCATGGCTCTCCCCGGCCCATGGCTAGCACCGCTATCGAACAGGGGCAAATTGCCATTCAGCCGCGGCCAAGAACCCGGCCGCCGCGCACCGCAAAAATCGCCTCCTGATTGCCGGATGAAGGGAGCGGCTGCCGCCCCTTTCAGATTCGCATTTCAGAAAGAGTCACTGGTCCTTTGATTCGGCCTATTACCGATCTGTGCGCATCCCGCGCAGTTTCAGACGCGGCCGCCGCACGGCAGGAAGGATTCCCGGCGATGGGCGCCGCGGCGCCTCGCGTAACAACCTGTAAAACAAGGGGAAGACGTCTGTTACAATTCGTAAGATTTAGGAAAACTTCAGGAAAAAGTTGACGGGCTAACCTATGGCTGTCCCTAATCGGGGCCAGAACCGCGGACGGCGGTCGGTCCGGCAGCAACGCCGGAAAGGGAGGAAAAAAAGTTGGCTCAGATGCAGATGGGCGCCGAGGGGAAGCAATCCCTGCCGGCGCTGCTTCAACGCAATGCGGCGCAATTCGCAAACGCGCCGGCCTACCGGGAAAAGGAATTCGGCATTTGGCAATGCTGGACCTGGGCCGAGGCGGCAAAGGAAATCGAGGCGCTGGCGCTGGGTTTAATCAACCTTGGCGTGAACGAAGGTGATTTCGTTGCCATTATCGGCCGCAACCGCCCGTATCTCTACTGGTCGATGGTTGCTGCGCAGGCAGTCGGCGCCGTGCCGGTGCCGCTATATCAGGACGCGGTGGCCGAGGAGATGGCCTATGTGCTGGGCCATTGCGGCGCGCGCTTCGTGATCGTGGGCGATCAGGAGCAGGCCGACAAGGTGATCGAGATTCAGGATCAGCTTCATCAGTTTGAGCACATGATCTATCTCGACCCGCGCGGCATGCGTAAATACGACCACACCCAGCTGCACCAGTTCAGCCATATCCAGGATCAGGGCCGGGCGGCCTATGACGAGCTGATCGGCGAATTGAACGCGCGCCAGAGCAAGCTGAACTATGACAGCACCTGCGTGATGCTCTACACCTCCGGCACTACCGGCAAGCCCAAGGGCGTCGTGCTGTCGAACCGCAACGTGATCGAAAGCGCCAAGAACTCCGCCGAGTTCGACAAGCTGACACAGAGCGAGAATATCCTCTCCTACCTGCCGATGGCCTGGGTTGGCGACTTCATCTTCTCGGTTGGCCAGTCTTATTGGTGCGGCTTCTGCGTGAACTGCCCGGAAAGCGCCGACACCATGATGACCGACCTGCGCGAGATCGGTCCGACATATTTCTTTGCGCCGCCGCGGGTGTTCGAAGGCCAGCTGACCAATGTGATGATCCGGATGGAGGACGCGAGCGCCATGAAGCGCAAGATGTTCCACCATTTCCTGGCCCACGCCAAGAAAGTCGGCGGCGACATTCTGGACGGCAAGCCCGTCGGCATGATGGACCGCCTGAAATATGCGCTGGGCAATCTTCTGGTCTACGGGCCGCTCAAGGACACGCTGGGGTATGGCCGCATCCGCGTGGGCTACACCGCGGGCGAGGCGATCGGGCCTGAGATTTTCGATTTCTACCGCTCTTTGGGCATCAACCTGAAGCAGCTGTACGGTCAGACTGAGGCGACCGTGTTCATCACCGTGCAGCCGGATGGCGAAGTGCGTGCTGACACCGTCGGCGTGCCGGCGCCGGAGGTGGAGATCAAGATCGGCGACAACGGAGAGATCTACTACCGTTCGCCGGGGACTTTCGTGGAGTATTTCAACAACCCGGAATCCACCGCCTCCACCAAGGATCCCGAAGGCTGGGTGGCCACCGGCGACGCCGGCTTCTTCGAGGAAGGCTCTGGCCATCTGCGGATCATCGACCGCGCCAAGGATGTTGGCAAGATGGCCGACGGCAGCATGTTTGCGCCCAAGTATGTGGAAAACAAGCTGAAATTCTATCCGGACATTCTGGAAGCCGTGCTGTTCGGCAATGGCAAGGACCGCTGTGTCGCCTTCATCAACATCGACCTGACGGCGGTAGGCAACTGGGCTGAGCGCAATAATATCGCCTATGCCTCCTATCAGGAGCTGGCCGGCCATCCGCAGGTGCTGGCCTCCATCCGCGAGCATGTGAGCGCAGTGAACAAATCGGTTGCCGAGGATCCTATGCTGTCAGGCTGCCAGGTTCACCGCTTTGTGGTGCTGCACAAGGAACTGGATGCCGATGACGGCGAGATGACCCGCACCCGCAAGGTGCGCCGCCGTATCGTGGAAGAGAAGTTCGACGATATCATCACCGCGCTTTACGACGGTTCGGAAAAGGTCTCGACCGTCACGGAAGTGACCTATGAGGACGGCCGCAAAGGCTCGATCAAAGCGACGCTGACCATTGTCGATGCCGAAGTGAAACCGGCAGCGGTTCACAAGGTGGCCGCGGAATGACGCACGTATCTCCGGAAATAATCCCGCCCCGTGCCGGGCAGGCCGGAACGGTCTCAGATCAGGTCGGGGTTGAGTTCAGGGTGGAACGCGGTGTTGACCACCTGCTGAATCTTGAAGGTGGAACTGAACCCGTGTGTCTGCTCAATGATGGAGGCCAGGCTTTCGGATTGGCTGAGGCCCATCTGCTTGCATTCAAGTGCCATCTTCAGAAGGCAGGAATGCTCAAGTTCGCCGAACATAACGTCGATCTCCTTGCTGCTCGTTTCCCACAAGTATCGCATGGAAATCTTAAAATTTCTATGTGGCAAAAAAATGGAGGCCGTTGTTATGCTTGACAATTCCGAGAGCTACGTCACCGAAGACGGCCGCACCATCGGCGGTGTGGTGATGGAGATGAAGAACATCACCCTGCGGTTCGGCGGCGTGGTGGCGATCAAGGACATCTCCTTTGACATCCGCGAGGGCGAGATCCGTGCGATCATCGGTCCCAACGGTGCCGGCAAATCCTCGATGCTGAACGTGATCTCAGGCTTTTATGTGCCGCAGGAGGGAGAAGTCTGGTTCCGCGGCTCCAAGCGGCCGCAGATGAGACCCTATGAGGTGGCCCGCCAGGGCATTGCCCGGACCTTCCAGAATATCGCGCTGTTTGATGGCATGAGCGTTCTGGACAACGTCATGACCGGTCGGCTCAACTATATGAAAACAGGACTGTTTTCGCAGGCTCTGTGGAAGGGCAAAGCGGAAAAGGAAGAGACCGAAAACCGCGAGATCGTGGAGCGGGTCATCGACTTTCTGGAAATTCAGCATATCCGAAAGACTCCGGTGGCGCGGCTGCCCTATGGCCTGAAGAAAAGGGTCGAACTGGCGCGGGCGCTGGCGGCGGAACCGAAGCTGCTGCTGCTGGATGAGCCGATGGCGGGCATGAACGTCGAGGAGAAAGAGGACATGTCCCGCTTCATCCTGGATGTGAACGACGAGTTCGGCACCACCATTGCCCTGATCGAGCATGACATGGGCGTGGTGATGGACCTCAGCGACCGGGTCGTGGTGATGGATTACGGCAAGAAGATCGGTGACGGCACGCCGGATGAGGTGCGCAATAACCAGGATGTGATCGACGCTTATCTGGGGGTCAGCCATGACTGAGTTGCACTGCAGCAACACCAGCCGCCGGCAGGGTGACACCCGTACACCCCTTGTGCACCCCCTGTGCACCGCCGCAGCGCAGAATTCCGAGGAGAGCCTCTAATGCCCGAACAACTTGTCTTTGCGATGGAAGTCACGCTGAACGGCCTGATGGCGGGCGTGCTTTATGCGCTGGTCGCGCTGGGGTTTGTCCTGATCTACAAGGCGTCCGGCATTTTCAACTATGCCCAGGGCGTGATGGCGCTGTTTGCGGCGATGACGCTGGTCGGGATCATGCAGGGGCAGGTGCCTTTCTCGCATGTGATCAACGCGGTCTTCGGCGGCCACGTCACCCATTTCGGCTGGAACGTGCCCGGTGTGCTGGCGATTGCCCTGACCGTGGCGGTGATGGTGCTGCTGGCCTGGCTGGTGCAGGTGTTGGTGATGAAGCATCTGGTGGGGCAGGAGCCGATCATCCTGTTCATGGCCACCATCGGGCTTGCCTATTTCCTGGAAGGCGTGGCTGACCTGATGTGGGGCTCCGAGATCAAGACGCTGGACGTGGGCCTGCCGCAGGGCATCAACCTGTGGATTGACGAGACCACCTTCAACATCTTCGGCTACGGCTTCTTTATCGACAATCTGGACATCGTGGCGACCGTCATCGCGGCGCTGCTGGTGGCGGGCCTGGTCTGCTTTGCCCAGTACACCAAACAGGGCCGGGCGATGCGCGCTGTGGCGGATGACCACCAGGCAGCCCTGTCGGTCGGCATCTCGCTGAACTTCATCTGGGTGCTGGTCTGGTCGGTCGCAGGCTTTGTGGCGCTGGTTGCCGGCATCGTCTGGGGCACCAAGTCCGGCGTGCAGTTCTCGCTGTCGCTGATCGCGCTGAAGGCGCTGCCGGTGCTGATGCTGGGCGGCTTCACCTCGATCCCCGGCGCCATTGTCGGCGGCCTGATCATCGGTGTGGGCGAGAAACTGTTCGAATTCGCCATCGGCCCGATGGTCGGCGGCGCCACCGAGAACTGGTTTGCCTATGTGCTGGCGCTGCTGTTCCTAGTGTTCCGTCCTCAGGGCCTGTTCGGGGAGAAGATCATTGAACGGGTCTGAGGCTCATATGATCTGCTCCCTGCGTGCTCAGCCCTCGAGCCGGCGGAAGGCGGCGATGACGACGGCGGCAAAGACGCTAGCAACCAGTGTGAAAGCGATGGTGAGATCGCCAATCACCTGCCCGGCGAGGAAGGTCAGCACTCCCGCCCCGCATAGCCCGATCAGCATCGGCCCCCAAGGGCCGGGTGCGTCTCTGGCAACTGCCCGCCTTGGCGGCTGCGCTTCAAACGGCGGCAGCACGGTTGCGTCCTCGACGGTTTCCAGCAGCCGGCCCTTGGCCACTGCGTATTCGGATGCTGAAATCCATCCCTTCTTCCGCGCGGCCTCCAGCCGCCGGATTTCCTCGAAAATCGCGGTCATTAGTCCCACTCACTTTACCCGCCAACATGCTGGCAAAGAGATTTGGGCGAAATGTGGCGAAGCCGGGATTTCTGAAGAAGTGGTTAACGTCGGGGCGGCGGCATGAACAAGCTGATTGCCATCGTCAATGTGGTCGCCTGGGCCGGGTTCTGGTCCTTCGGCTATCTGGCGCTGACGGCGGAAAGCTATAGCGAAACCCAGGTGGTGACCGCAGCGCTGCTGGCCTCGGCCGGGCTTATCACAGGCATCATCGCCTACCTTCGGCTGGTGCGCGGCAGCGAACACAGCGGATATGCCAGACCATCGGCGCGGATGACCCGCGAACAGCGTGACGCCGCGCAGGCGCAGTGGGGGCAGGTCGAATGAGTGCCGCCGCTGAAACATTCAAGACAGACACCCGGACCGGGTCCCGTTTGCAAGAGAAAGGGAGCATCTGAGACATGTTCTACCGTGAAGCCGGGGATTTCAAAGTCTCCTATGCAGATGACAGCCAGACTTTCCCGATCAAGTTCGACCGCTACCGGTACTATGTGGTGCTGGCGGTGGCCTTTGGCCTCATCCCCTTCCTGATCAACGATTATTGGGCCAATGCGATCCTGCTGCCGTTCCTGATTTACTCGATTGCGGCAATCGGGCTGAACATCCTAGTCGGCTATTGCGGACAGGTCTCCCTGGGGACCGGCGGGTTCATGGCGGTGGGGGCCTATGCCTGCTACAAGCTGATGACTGCCTTCCCGGAAGTCAGCATGTTCATTCACGTGCTGCTTGCGGGCGGTATCACCGCAGGGGTCTGTGTGCTGTTCGGCCTGCCGTCCTTGCGCATCAAGGGCTTCTATCTGGCGGTGGCGACGCTGGCAGCGCAGTTCTTCCTGGTGTGGCTGTTCAACCGGGTGCCGTGGTTCTACAACTATTCGGCCTCGGGCCAGATCAACGCGCCGGAGCGCGATACCTTTGGCATCATCATCACCGGCCCCAATGCGCCGGCCTGGGCCACCTATCTGTTTTGCCTGATTTTCCTGACCATCTGCGCGCTGATTGCCCGCAACCTGACCCGCGGCACCGTGGGCCGCAGCTGGATGGCAATCCGCGACATGGACATCGCGGCTGAGATCATCGGGGTGAACCCGCTGAAGGCCAAACTGACCGCCTTTGCTGTCTCCGGCTTCTTTATCGGCATCTCCGGTGCGCTGTTCTTTGCGGTCTATCTGGGCGCGGTCGAGGTCGGCGAGGCCTTTGGCATCAACAAATCGTTCCTGGTGCTGTTCATGGTGATCCTGGGCGGTTTGGGCTCGATCTTCGGCTCCTTTGCCGGTGCTGCCTTCCTGGTGCTGCTGCCGGTGGTGCTGAAGGTGGTCGGCGTCGACCTGCTGAACTGGCCCACCGACATCGTGGCGCATTTCCAGCTGGTGATCGTCGGCGCGCTGATCATCGTCTTCCTGATCGCGGAGCCGCACGGCATGGCGCAGCTGTGGCGCGTTGCCAAGGAAAAACTGAGACTCTGGCCCTTCCCGCACTAAGGCGGGGCGGCACACACGCTGGCGGGGAGAAAACCAAGACCACCCCCGCCGAACGAAACCATCGGATAAGACCAAAGGGAGGATTTAAGCCGATGAAAAAGACACTGACCACACTGGCGCTGAGCGCCGCGATGGCAGCCGGTCCGGCAATGGCCGATCTGGTGTTCCCGGACCTCAGCTACCGGACCGGGCCTTATGCGGCGGGCGGCATCCCGTTCTCGGACGGCTACAACGACTATTTCACCCTGCTGAACGAGCGCGATGGCGGCATCGGCGGTGTACCGGCCAAGGTGATTGAATGCGAGACCGGCTATAACACCGAAAAGGGTGTTGAGTGCTACGAGTCGACTAAGGGCCAGGGCGCGCTGGTCTATCAGCCGCTGTCCACCGGCATCACCTATCAGCTGATCCCCAAAGTGACCGCGGACAACATCCCGCTGCACACTATGGGCTATGGCCGCACATCGGCGGCGAACGGCGAAGTATTCAGCCACGTATTCAACTACCCGGCCAACTACTGGAACGGTGCCTCGGGTGTGGTGAACTACCTGCTGGAAGAGAACGGCGGCGATCTGAGCGGCAAGAAGATTGCGCTGGTCTACCACAACTCCGCCTATGGTAAGGAGCCGATCCGCACCCTGGAAGAGCTGTCCAAGAAGCACGGCTTTGAGTTGGTAGCGCTGCCGGTCGATCATCCCGGCCAGGAGCAGAAATCGCAGTGGCTGCAGATCCGCCGCGACCGTCCCGACTATGTCGTGATGTGGGGCTGGGGCGTGATGAACCAGGTGGCAATCCAGGAAGCCGCCAACATCCGCTTCCCGATGGAGAACTTCATCGGCGTGTGGTGGTCCGGTGCCGAGCATGACGTGCTGCCCGCGGGCGACAAGGCTGACGGCTACAAGGCTGTGACCTTCCACAACGTGGGCCGCGACTTCCCTGTGTTTGACGACATCCAGAAATACGTCGTGGATGCGGGCAAGGCAGCAGGTGCCGGCGATCAGGTCGGCAACGTCCTGTATAACCGCGGCATGTACGCGGCGATGCTGGCGGCCGAAGCTGCCAAGACCGCGCAGGAAATCCACGGCACCAAGGACATCACCCCGGCGATGATGCGCGACGGCATGGAAGCGCTAGTGATCGACGAGGCGAAGATGGAAGCGCTGGGAATGCCGAACTTCGGTCCGACCTTCAACGTCTCCTGCGAAAACCACGGCGGCCCCGGCCTGGTTGGTGTGACCCAGTGGGATGCGGACAGCAAAACCTGGTCGCTGATCTCTGACTTCAAACCGTCGGACACCGAAGTGATCGGCAAGCTGGTTGAGGAAGACTCGGCTGCCTATGCAGCAGAGAACAACATCGAACCTGCTTGCAAATAACGGCTTCATGCCGGCCCCCCGCATTCTTGGGGGGCCGGACAGAAACCGGCGCGGCGGCAAGCTGCCGCGCCACTCAACGGGATCCCGGATCTGGTCCGGGACAGGCATGAGGACACGCTTTGATGCTGGATGCAGCGAACACCGCCGACGTGCAGGCCGAGACCCTGCTGGAGGTCAATAATATCGAGGTGATCTACAATCACGTGATCCTCGTCCTGAAGGGCGTGAGCCTGAATGTGCCCAAAGGCGGCATCACCGCGCTGCTGGGCGGTAACGGGGCCGGCAAGACCACAACGCTGAAGGCAGTGTCGAACCTGCTGCATTCGGAACGCGGTGAGGTTACCAAGGGCTCGATCAAATACCGCGGCGACCACGTGCATGAGCAGGACCCGGCGGAGCTGGTGAAGAAGGGCGTCATCCAGGTGATGGAAGGCCGCCACTGCTTTGAGCATCTGACGGTGGAAGAGAACCTGCTGACCGGCGCTTATACCCGCTCGGATGGCGGCGCGAACATCCAGAGAGACCTGGAAATGGTCTACAGCTACTTCCCGCGCCTGAAGGAGCGCCGCAAGTCGCAGGCGGGGTATACCTCGGGCGGCGAGCAGCAGATGGTGGCGATGGGCCGCGCGCTGATGTCGCGGCCGGAGACGATCCTGCTGGACGAACCCTCAATGGGCCTGGCGCCGCAGCTGGTGGAGCAAATTTTCGAGATCGTGAAGTCGATCAATGAAAACGAGGGCGTGACCTTCCTCTTGGCGGAACAGAACACCAACGTGGCCCTGCGCTATGCGCATTATGGCTACATTTTGGAATCGGGCCGGGTGGTGATGGACGGTCCCGCTGCCGAGCTGCGGGAAAACCCGGACGTGAAGGAATTCTACCTCGGGATGTCGGATGAGGGACGCAAGAGCTTCCGCGACGTGCGGTCCTACCGCCGGCGCAAGAGGTGGCTGAGCTGATGCGGGGAGATGACGTGATGAGCTTTTTTGACACGCTTGAAACCCGCAGCGCAGACGAACGCGCCGCAGACCTGGCAAAGGCGCTCCCGGAGCAGATCGCCCGCGCTAAGAGTGCAGCCGGGTATGCCACGCTGCTGGACGGGGTGGACCCGGCCGCGGTGACCTCGGCTGAGGCATTGGCCAAGCTGCCGGTGCTGCGCAAATCGGAGCTGAGCCGGGCGCAGGCGGAGAAACCGCCCTTTGGCGGCTTCACCGTGAAGCCTGCACATGGCTTTGCCCATATCTTCCAGAGCCCCGGCCCGATTTACGAGCCGGGCGGGGTGGACGGCGACTGGTGGCGGATGGGGCGGTTCCTGAACGCCGTCGGGATTGGGCAGGGCGATGTGGTGCAGAACTGCTTCGGCTACCATCTGACGCCTGCGGGCATGATCTTTGAAAACGGCGCGCGGGCGGTTGGCGCCGCGGTGCTGCCGGCCGGCACCGGCCAGACCGAGCTGCAAGTGACAGCTGCGCGCGACGTGGGCGCCACCGCCTATGCCGGCACGCCGGACTACCTGAAGGTGATCCTGGACAAGGCGGACGCGATGGGCGTGGAGCTGGCGTTCTCCAAGGCGGCGGTGGGCGGTGGCGCGCTGTTCCCCTCCCTACGCCAGGAATACGCCGACCGCGGGATTACCTGCCTGCAGTGCTATGCCACCGCCGATTTGGGCAACATCGCCTATGAAAGCCCGGCGATGGAGGGGATGATCGTTGACGAGCATGTGATCGTCGAAATCGTTACCCCCGGTACCGGCAATCCGGTGGCGCCGGGTGAGGTGGGCGAGGTCGTGGTGACCACGCTGAACCCCGATTACCCGCTGATCCGGTTTGCCACTGGCGATCTGTCGGCGGTGATGCCGGGTGTCTCGCCCTGCGGCCGCACCAACATGCGGATCAAGGGCTGGATGGGCCGGGCCGACCAGACCACCAAGATCAAGGGCATGTTCGTGCGCCCCGAGCAGGTGGCAGCGCTGGTCGAAAAACATGACGAGATCGTCAAGGCCCGCGTCATCGCTAGCCGTGACGGCGAGATGGATGCGATGACCGTTCAGATCGAAGCGCAAGGCGGCGACGAGGCGGCCTATGCGCGGTCGGTGGTCGAGGTGCTGAAGCTCAAGGGCAGGGTTGAGGTGGTCGCGCCGGGCGCGCTGCCCAAGGACGGTCTGGTGATCGAGGATCAGCGGACCTACGACTGAGCCGCGCAGATCTGCTGAAATCAACGGGCGCCGGATGCAGGCGCCCGTTTGCTATTGTGCCGCCCGCTTGGCCCGTGACGTGCTTTCCGGCTGGAATTTCTGACTGGAATGGTCGAAATAGGGCGATGTGACCCTCCAGCCGGACCCCGATTAACGCTAATGACCGCTGCAAACGATCCCATAGAGTACGCCCTTCACGGACGCCGCCGCGGCGGCAGGAGCGGCGGTTTGTTTGCCGTCCTGGCCTGGCTGGTGGCGCTGTCCTGCCTGCTGCCGATGGTGGCGGTGGCGCTGGCGGCGGCGTTTGGCGGCACGGAGACGATCAGCCATCTCGCTGAAACTGTGCTGCCGGGGTATTCGCTGACGACGCTGGCACTGGTGGCGATGGTGGCGCTTGGCACCTTCGCAATCGGCACCGGAGCAGCATGGCTGGTGACGATGACGCGGTTCCCTGGCGCGCGGTTCCTGGAGGTGGCGCTGGTGCTGCCGCTGGCCTTTCCGGCCTATGTTCTGGCCTATGCCTACACCCATATCCTGGACCATCCGGGAATCGTACAATCCACCCTGCGGGAGGTAACGGGCTGGGGGCCGCGCGACTACTGGTTCCCGGAAATCCGCTCCACCGGCGGGGCGGCGGCGATGCTGGTGCTGGTGCTTTATCCTTATGTTTACCTGCTGGCACGGGCGGCGTTCATGCAGCAGAGCGCAGGCGCCTTCCTGGCCGCGCGGGCGCTTGGCAAGAATTCCTGGCAGGCTTTCTGGTTGGTCAGCCTGCCGATGGCACGCCCGGCTATTGCCTCCGGCGTGCTGCTGGCGGTGATGGAAACCATCGCGGACTTTGGCACGGTTTCGTACTTCGGGGTGCAGACCTTTGCCACCGGCATCTACACCAGCTGGTTCTCGCTGGGCGACCGGGGCGGGGCAGCGCAGCTGGCTCTGTGCCTTCTGGGCTTTGCCCTGACGCTGGCGGTGGTGGAGCGCTCCACCCGCGGGCGGGCCAAGTACCACCATGCCGGCAAGCATCACACCCAGATGCCGCCGGCAAAGCTGAGCGGCGTCAAGACGGTGGCGGCCGTGTTCTTCTGCGCGGTGCCGGTGGTGCTGGGTTTCCTGCTGCCGGTGGCAGTGCTGTTTCTGATGAGCTTTGATTCCGAGCAGAACCTGTTCAGCCGCCGCTACATGGATTTCACCAGCAATTCGATCATTCTGGCGTCGGCAGCAGCGGTGCTGACGGTTGCGGCTGCGGTTTGCCTCGGGTTCTACCAGCGCTTGCGGCCCGGGCGGCTGTCCTCCGCGGCGGCCTATTTCGCCCGGCTGGGATATGCGGTGCCCGGCGGGGTGATTGCGGTGGGGCTGATCGTGCCCTTCGCGGCGTTCGACAATGCGCTGGATGCCTGGATGCGGGAGACCTTTGGAATCCGCACCGGGCTGCTGGTCACCGGCTCGATCTGGCTGCTGGTTGCCGCCTACGGCGTGCGTTTCATGGCGGCGGCGCTGGGGGCATATGAGGGCGGGCAGGCCACCATGCACACCAATATGGACGCAGCGGCGCGGTCCTTGGGGCAGGGGCCGATGGGCATGCTGCGCCGGGTGCATCTGCCGATCCTGACGCCGAGCCTGCTGACGGCGCTGCTGATCGTCTTTGTCGATGTGATGAAGGAGCTGCCCGCGACGCTGATCATGCGGCCCTTCAACTTTGACACGCTGGCGGTGCAGGCGCACCGGCTGGCGGCGGATGAGCGGCTGGAGGGCGCTGCGGTGCCCTCGCTGGTGATCATGGCGGTTGGCCTGCTGCCTGTGATACTGATCTGCCGCCAGGTGGGGCGCCGGCGCTAGGCGCAAGAATTTTAAGTAAAATTCTTGCCAAGAAATTTGAATTTTCTTGGACCCGGGTGCGGCTTATGCCGCCCACCAGGCCTCGATCTCGTCGCGGGAAATCCGGTCTGCCGGCCCCAGACCCACCAGAACGGTTTCCTCCGCCTCGCAGCGTTTGGCTTCGACGTGGCGGCCCACCACATGCAGCTCATAGGCGCCGCCGGTGGTCAGCACAAAGCCTTTCATCCGGTACAGACCCGCAGGGCGGTCTGCCAGCTTGTCCCCTAGCGCGCGCCGGTCCAGCACGGTGCTGCTGCGGTGCTGCCAGGTGGCATAAGCGGGGTGGGCGGCAACCGCGCGGCCTTTGGGCAGCGGCACCACGTCAAACAGCAGCTCCGCGACGGGAGAGCCGGTCAGCACCGTCGGGGTGCGGGCGCCGGCCTTTTTCAGCGTGGCGCCGAGCGAATCGGAAATCTCATCGCATTTGGTGGCGATCACCAGGTCTGCAGCGCGGATCTGCTGCTCTGCCTGCGGGGCAACCAGCGGGTCGTTCAGCAGCGTTTCCGCATTGTCCGCATCCACCAGGGTGACGATGCCGCCATAGCTGAGGCCGGTTTCATTGAGAACGGAATTGGCGATTGCAACCGGTTCGGAAATGCCGCTGGCTTCGATCACCACATGGTCCGGGTGTTCGGGGCGGTTCAGCACCTCCCGCAGCGCCCCGGCCAGGTCCTCGCCCATCGTGCAGCACACGCAGCCATTGGTGAGCGCGATCTTGCCGCCATCGGTGTCCTGAATCAGCGCATCGTCGATATTGACTGCGCCGAAGTCATTCACGATCACGGCCAGTTTCAGCCCGTGATCCTCGGCCAGCAACTGGTTGATGAGGGTGGTTTTGCCTGCCCCCAGATACCCGCTGATAATCGTTACCGGCAACCGGTTCATAGACTCTGGTCCCCCAGAGCGCGGCGTGCTCCTGACGGCATGTTTCCCCCCGAATTTTAAGATGCGCGAACGTATAGGCATCTCGCGCAATCGGGTCTAGGAAAAGCTGAGGGTGCGCCAAACTTTTGGTGCTTGGCTGTCTGGGGCAGGCACAAAGGCGAAAAGCGCGGCCGGGGCCGCGCTTTTCCGGGTCTTTGCGGGCTGGGGTTACTTCCAGCCGACGTCGTTGAAGATCTTCTGTGCCTCGGGCAGGTTCTTGGCGACCTCCGACAGTTTCACGTCGTCCGGCTTGAAATGGCCAAGCGCTGCGATCGACGGGGCCAGGCCAACGCCCGGAACCGCCGGGTACTCGTCATTGCCGGCCGAGAAATAGGCTTGGGCGGAATCGCTGGCGAGGTACTCCAGGAACTTGACGGCGTTGTCCTTGTTCGGGGCATGCACGGCAACACCGCCACCGGACAGGTTCATATGCGCGCCTTCGGTATTCTGCGAGGGGAACAGCCAGCCGATCTGGTCACGGTTTTCCGACACACCCTTGACGTCCTTGCGGATCGCGCGGGCGAAGTAATAGCTGTTGGCCACGGCGATATCGCATTCGCCCGAAATAATGCCGCGCATCTGGTCGGTGTCGCCGCCCTGCGGGTCGCGCGCCATGTTGGCAACCACGCCTTCGGCCCAGCTGCGGGCTGCGTCTGCGCCGTGATGAGTCACGATCGAGGCCAGCAGGGTCTGGTTGTAGGTGTTCTTGGAGGAGCGGATGCACACCTTGCCCTTATACGCGGGGTCGGCCAGGTCCAGATAGGTCAGCGGCGGATTGGCGACCTCGTCCTTGTCATAGAAGATGATCCGCGAGCGCTGGCTGAAGCCGAACCACTGGTTGTCCTGGTCCTGCAGATAGGCTGGCACGCGGGTCTCCAGCACATCGCTTTCGATGCTTTGCAGCACGCCTGCGTCCTTGGCCCGGGTCAGGCGGGAGGTGTCGACGGTGATCAGAATGTCGGCGGGAGAGTTTTCGCCTTCAGCCGTCAACCGGGCAATCAGTTCATCCGCATTGCCTTCGATCCGGTTGATGGTGATGCCGGTGGCCTCTTCAAACTCCGAATAGAGCTGTTCGTCGGTGTCATAGTGACGCGAGGAATAGATGTTCAGTTCACCTTCGGCAGCAGCGGTGGTGGCGATGGCCGCGGTCAGCGCGCCGGCCAGTACTGTGGTGGCTTTCAGCATGTGATGTCCCGTTCGTTAGTGGCTCTTTTTCCGACTGAAACAGTCAATTAATGAATTTTCCAACGGATGCAACGAATTTCCGACAAAAGAAATCAGATATTTTGCCGCGGCGGTGCAAGACGGGGGGCGGAGGGACGGAAGCCCTGCCGGTTCCGGGCCGCCGCTGCTGCGTGTGGTGAGCTGTCCGGTGGGCCCGCATAGGTTCGGCCTCTTCCGTCCGTCGCAGGGCTTTTGGCAAAGCCCGCCAAGCATTGCCCGGCGGCAGCCGGGGTATCTGCGGGCGCGGCTCCTTGGCCAGGACCGGAAACCGCAGGCCCCAAACGCAAAAAAACCGCATCGGATGATGCGGTTTTCTGTGTGTCGCTGTGTCGGATCTTAGCCCTGTCGCGCTTTGAACTTGCGCTGGGTCTTGTTGATCACGTAAACGCGGCCTTTGCGGCGCACAACCCGGCAATCGCGGTGCCGGTTCTTCAGCGAACGGAGCGAGTTCTTGACCTTCATGGTCTCTCTCCTTGTCTGCGGCGCGAACCAGCGCCTGGGTTAGCGGGTGCCGTGGCCGTAGCCAGGGCAGTGAATGGAATGGTGGGCGATACAAGGATCGAACTTGTGACCCCTTCGATGTCAACGAAGTGCTCTACCGCTGAGCTAATCGCCCACTCTGGCCTGCCCAGCCTCCTGCCCCTTAGAAGTGAAAGGGGCGCGGGGTGCCGCGCCGGTGAGGGGGTCTATAAATAGAGTCGCCCGAGGGTGCAAGAGCTTTTGACCGCAGAAATTTCCGCGATATGCTGTTTCTTGCACAAGAAGCACCGGAGCAAGGATGCCTGATACAGCGTTTTCCGTGAATTCCCCGCAGAAACTGGCGTCCGCGGTGGTTTTTGCCTCTCCCCACAGCGGTACCGATTACAGCGATTCCTTTCTGGCACAGTCGATTCTGGGGCGGAAAACCATCCGCAGCTCAGAGGATGCTTTTGTCGACCAGCTGTTCCAGGCGGCGCCGGAATTCGGGGCGCCGCTGCTGACTGCGGTCAAGCCGCGTGCCTATCTGGACCTGAACCGCTCGCCCGATGAACTGGACCCGGCGGTGATCGACGGGGTGCAGCGGCGCGGGCAGAACCCGCGGGTGGCGTCAGGCCTGGGGGTGATTCCCCGCGTAGTGGCCAACGGGCGCGCGATCTACCGCGGCAAGCTGACCCTGGCCGAGGCCGAGGAGCGGATCAGCTGTTACTGGCACCCTTATCACCAGGCACTGAAGGGGCTTCTGGAGCAGGCGCACCGGCGTTTCGGGCAGGCGATTCTGGTCGACTGCCACTCAATGCCGCATGAGGCGATCGACACCATGGCGCCAATTGGCAGCGGCAAGCCGGAGGTGGTGCTGGGCGACCGGTTCGGTGCTGCCGCGGACAGCAGTGTGGTGGACCGGATCGAGGCGGCTTTTGCCGCGGCGGGGCTGAAAGTGGCCCGCAATACGCCGTTTGCCGGGGCTTACATCGCGCAGACCTACGGCCGGCCGTCGCGGCGCCAGCATGCGGTCCAGATCGAGATCGACCGGGCGCTCTATATGGATGAGGTCAATATCCGGCCCAACGGAAATTTCGAGCCGCTGCAGAAACTGCTGCGCCAGGTGACCGCGGAGATTGCGGCCATCGGGCAGGAGGAAATTCCGCTGGCGGCGGAATAAGGGAATGCAACGCACGGCTTAGCGCAGGGCGCGGCCTTTGAGAATCGCTCCGTCGCCGAACCGTTTCCGGATCGCATCCGTGGCGCGTTCCGCCTCCGCCCGCTTTCCGGCCTGCGGGTCCAGCAAATCGCCGCTCTCGTCGGCCTGCGATTCGGGCACCAAGTCAGAGATACCGCAGCCCAGCAGCCGGTAGGGGCCCTCGTTGCCCACCTGATCCAGCAGGCCGCGGGCGGTGCGGTAGATCCGGTCGGCGATCTGGGTGGGGCTGTGCAGGGTGACCCGCCGGGTCAGCGCCGAGTGGTTGGCGCGCTTCAGTTTGAGGGTGACAACCCGGCCTGCCACTTCCCGCGCCTTGGCCCTGTCCGAGACTTTTTCGGCCAGCCGCCACAAATGGCCGTCGAGTACTTCGAGGCTGGCAGTGTCTTCAAAGAAGGTGGTTTCATTGGAGATCGACTTAATGGGCGCATGGGCGGAAACCCGGCGCCGGTCCTGGCCGCGGGCCAGGTGCCAAAGCCGGTCGCCCATCGAGCCGAAGCGGCTGTGCAGCGCTTCGCGGTCCCAGCGCAAGAGATCGGAAAAGGTGCGAATGCCTGCCTTGTCCAGGCTGGCCTGGGCTGCGGGTCCGATGCCCCAGATCAGCCGCACCGGTTTTTCGCGCAGGAAATCGCCTGTCTCGGCCTTGCCGATCACCGAAAATCCGCGCGGCTTGTCGAGGTCGGAGGCAACCTTGGCCAGGAACTTGTTGTGGCTGAGCCCGATGGAGCCGGTGACGCCCAGTTCGTCCTTCATCCGCTTGACCAGCCGCGCCAGCATCACCGCGGGCGGCGCGCCATGCAGCTTTTCGGTGCCAGTGAGGTCCATGAAAGCCTCATCCAGTGAAAGCGGCTCCACATCCGGGGTCAGCTCATTCATTATCTTGCGGATTTCGCGGCTGACCTCGACATAGACATTCATGCGCGGCTTGATCACCACTGCGTCGGGGCAGAGTTTCAGCGCCTGGAACATCGGCATGGCGGAGCGGACGCCGCGGATGCGGGCGACATAGCAGGCGGTGGAGACCACCCCGCGCTTGCCGCCGCCGATGATCACGGGCTTGGTGGCCAGCTCAGGATTGTCGCGTTTCTCGACGCTGGCGTAAAAGGCGTCGCAGTCCATGTGTGCAATGGTGAGGGAGAACAGCTCCTCATGCGCCTTGATCCGCGGGCTGCCGCAATGCGGGCAGCGCCGGGCTAGGGGGATCTGGTTCAGGCAGTCTCGGCAAAGGGCGTGCATGGGAGGCGGCTGGCTGTGGTCCTGGAGGCGGCAGTCTAGCTTGCGGCGGAGGGCTTGTCTTTAGCGCGGCGGATTGCCAAGTGACAGATCATGACATCAGCAGGCGAAGATTTTGCCGGCGCCAAGCTGGCGGTGTTTCTAGGGCAGAATCTGCTGGTCATCCAGCGGGATGACAGACCTGATATTCCTTATCCCGGCCATTGGGATTTGCCGGGCGGCGGCCGTGAAGCAGGCGAAAGCCCCGCGGCCTGTGCACTGCGCGAGACCGTTGAAGAGGTCGGGCTGGTGCTGGAGCCGGCAGCGCTGGTCTGGGCGCGGCCCTATCAGCGTCCGCACGGGCGGGTCTGGTTCTTTGCCGCGCATTTGCCAGCGTCAGCCGTTGAGCTGATCCGGTTCGGGGATGAGGGGCAGGGCTGGGCGCTGATGGCGCCGGAGGTCTATTGCGCCCATCCCTTGGCCGTGCCGCATTTCGCGGCGCGCCTGCGCGAGTACCTTGCTGAACGGCGAAGGTGAAAGCGGAAATTTCAGGAAGCAGAAAGAAAGATCCCCCGCTGGAATGCGGGGGGAAGGTGACGGGTCTCAGGAAGAAAAGCCCGTCTGGGGAGTGTCTCATCTGCAGAATCGCGCAGCCAGCGCCGTTTCGCAAAGTTTGCGGGTCGCGGGCGAAGCGGCGGCTTTTCCGGGTGTGCCTTTTGGGTTACAGGACGATTTGGCGCAGAAACCGGTTCAGCGGCAGGTTTCATCAGTGAAAAGAGTGCGTTGACGTTAGGTAAGCTGGCGGCATGGCGGTGGACCGCGCAGAATAGATGTGTCCACCGCACATTTTTTATTGCTGCCTGTTTTTTAAGCAGAGGCCGGCCTGCGCCGTTTGCGGCGCAGGCGCTTTCGTGCTGCGGACCTTCTGGGCCGCGCGGTGGCGGTCAGGTTTGCGTGCCGGCCAGCTCTGCCAGGATGGCCTCAGCCGCGGCGCGGGGGCTGTCTGCTGTCCAGATCGGGCGGCCCACTACGATATGGTCGGCGCCGTCTGCGATGGCGGACGCCGGGGTGGCGACGCGTTTCTGGTCGCCCAAGGCCGCTCCGGCAGGGCGGACGCCTGGGGTGACGATCAGCTTGCCTTCCGCCTCGGGCAGGGCGCGGATCAGCGCGGCCTCCTGCGGGCTGGCGATCACCCCGTCGGCGCCGGCGGCAAAGGCGTTGCCTGCGCGCTCCAGCACCAGGTCCTGCACAGCGCCCGCCTTGATCAGCGCACCATCCAGGTCCTGCCGGTCGAGCGAGGTGAGGATAGTGACGGCGAGGATCTTGAGGTCCTTGCCAGCCGCGCCTTCCTTGGCGGCGCGCACCACGTAAGGGTCGCCATGCACGGTGAGGAAGTCGAGGTCGAACTGCGCCAGGCCCCGCACCGCGTTTTCCACGGTGGCGCCGATGTCAAAGAGTTTCATGTCGAGAAAGATGCGCTTGCCGTGCTCCTGCTTGAGCTCATTGGCCAGCGCCAGTCCGCCGCCAGTGAGCATGCCAAGACCGATTTTGTAAAAGGAGACAGCATCGCCCAGCTGTTCGGCCAGTTTCAGCCCGTCCAGCGCGTTGGGGACATCCATGGCAACAATCAGGCGGTCATCGGCGCGCGGGGCTTGGGTCATGGGGCAGTCCTTTGTGGCAGCTGTGGCGTGAACTGGCGTTTCATACGCAAGGGGCAGGCATTCGGCAAGGTGCCGCTGCGGCGGGCGGGTGCTCCCGCATCTGAACAGGCCCCTGGCGGCGCCTATTGCAGATTTTGGGCCCGGCGCCGCGCTGGTGCGCGGCGCGGTTGCGTCCGGGGCGGCGGGCTGGGCGCAAAGTTGACGCAGGTCAGGGATTTCCTCACCTTTTGCGGGCATGATGATCTTGAAGCGGCGGCATCGCTTCCCACATCTATTGCCGAGGCCCGGACCGGGGCGTGCCGCAAAGCGGGCGCTGCCAATAACGCGGGCGCTTGAAAAAGGAGAGCAAGATGGACTTGAACAAGTTCACGGAGCGTGCACGTGGGTTCGTGCAGGCGGCGCAGACCATTGCGATGCGCGAGGGGCACCAGCGGCTGGTGCCAGAGCATATTCTGAAAGCATTGATGGACGACGATCAGGGGCTGGCAAGCAATCTGATCTCGCGCGCGGGCGGCGCGCCTGCGCGCGTGGCGGAGGCCGTTGATGCGGCCGTTGCAAAGCAGCCCGAGGTGAGCGGCGACGCCGCGCAGATCTATCTGGACGGGCAGACTGCCAAGGTGCTGGATGAGGCCGCCAAGATTGCCGAGAAGGCGGGCGACAGCTTTGTGCCGGTGGAACGGCTGCTGATGGCGCTGTGCATGGTCAAATCCAAGGCCAAGGAGGCGCTGGAGGCGGGCGAAGTGTCCGCCCAGAAGCTCAACGAAGCGATCAATGACATCCGCAAGGGGCGCACGGCCGACTCGGCAACCGCTGAGGAAGGCTACGATGCGTTGAAGAAATACGCCCGCGACCTGACCGAAGCGGCGCGTGAGGGCAAGATCGACCCGATCATCGGCCGGGACGAAGAAATCCGCCGCTCGATGCAGGTGCTGTCGCGCCGGACCAAGAACAACCCGGTTCTGATTGGTGAGCCGGGCGTCGGTAAAACCGCAATTGCTGAGGGCATGGCGCTGCGCATCATCAACGGCGATGTGCCTGAGTCGCTGCGCGACAAGAAGCTGCTTGCGCTCGACATGGGTGCGCTGATCGCCGGCGCAAAATACCGCGGCGAATTCGAGGAGCGTCTGAAAGCCGTTCTGACGGAAGTCACCGAAGCCGCGGGAGAGATCATCCTGTTCATTGACGAGATGCACACGCTGGTCGGCGCGGGCAAATCGGATGGCGCCATGGATGCCGCCAATCTGATCAAGCCGGCGCTGGCGCGCGGCGAGCTGCATTGCATCGGCGCCACCACGCTGGATGAATACCGCAAGTATGTGGAGAAGGACGCCGCCCTGGCCCGGCGGTTCCAGCCGGTGATGATTACTGAGCCCACGGTGGAGGACACTGTGTCGATCCTGCGCGGCATCAAGGAAAAGTATGAGCTGCACCACGGGGTGCGCATTGCCGATGCGGCGCTGGTGGCGGCGTCGACGCTTTCGAACCGCTACATCACTGACCGCTTTCTGCCGGACAAGGCGATTGACCTGATGGATGAGGCCGCCTCCCGCCTGCGGATGCAGGTGGATTCGAAACCGGAAGAGCTGGATGCGCTGGACCGGCAGATTCTGCAAATGCAGATCGAGGAAGAGGCGCTGAAGCTGGAGGATGATGCGGCCTCCAAGGACCGCCTGGAGAAGCTGCAGAAGGAACTGGCGGAGTTGCAAGAGCAATCCGCCGAGATGACCGCGCAGTGGCAGTCGGAGCGGGACAAGCTGGCCTCGGCCCGCGACCTGAAGGAGCAGCTGGACCGCGCCCGGGCGGAGCTGGATATCGCCAAGCGGAAGGGCAACCTCGCGAAGGCAGGTGAGCTGTCCTATGGCGTCATTCCGGGGCTGGAGAAGCAGCTGGCGGATGCCGAGCAGAAAGAAGAGCAGGGGCTGATGGTCGAGGAGGCCGTGCGGCCTGAGCAGATCGCAGCCGTTGTGGAGCGCTGGACCGGCATTCCGACCTCCAAGATGCTGGAGGGCGAGCGCGAGAAGCTGCTGCGCATGGAGGATGAGCTGCACCGCCGGGTGATCGGCCAAAACGCCGCCGTCACGGCGGTTGCCAACTCGGTGCGCCGCGCGCGGGCAGGTCTGAATGACGAGAACCGGCCTCTGGGGTCATTCCTGTTCCTCGGGCCGACCGGTGTCGGCAAGACCGAGCTCACCAAGGCAGTAGCCGGGTTCCTTTTCGACGACGAGCACGCGATGGTGCGTATCGACATGTCGGAGTACATGGAGAAGCACTCGGTCGCCCGGCTGATCGGCGCGCCTCCGGGCTATGTCGGGTACGACGAAGGCGGGGCGCTGACCGAGGCCGTGCGCCGCCGCCCCTATCAGGTGGTGCTGTTCGACGAGGTCGAGAAGGCGCATCCGGACGTGTTCAACGTGCTGCTGCAGGTGCTGGATGACGGTATGCTGACCGATGGTCAGGGCCGCACCGTCGACTTCAAACAAACGCTGATCGTGCTGACCTCGAACCTCGGTGCGCAGGCGCTGAGCCAGCTGCCGGACGGGGCCGATGCCTCGGAGGCTAAGCGCGACGTGATGGATGCGGTGCGGGCCCACTTCCGGCCCGAGTTCCTGAACCGTCTGGATGAGACCATTATCTTCGACCGCCTGAACCGTGCGGACATGGACGGCATCGTCGAGATCCAGCTGGCCCGGCTGCTCAAGCGGCTGGCGGGGCGCAAGATCACGCTGGAGCTGGACGAGGCGGCCAAGACCTGGCTGGCGGACGAGGGCTATGATCCGGTGTTCGGCGCCCGGCCGCTGAAGCGGGTGATCCAGCGTGCGCTGCAGAACCCGCTGGCCGAGGCTCTGCTGGGCGGCGAGATCAAGGATGGCGATACCGTCCCGGTCACGGCCGGCAGCGAGGGGCTGATTATCGGCGAGCGGCTGGGCACCAGCGACAAGCCGCGGCCGGATGATGCCGTCGTGCATTAATCGGCCGTGCATTAAGAGCAGATCGTGAACCTGAAAGGGCCCGCCTGCAGTGGCGGGCCTTTTCATGACTGCCTGGCCGCGCATTTTGCGGCAGTGGCGGAAAGCGCTAGACTGGCAGCTATTCTTAGCACAGGTGCCGGTAATATGATCCGCATCAGGCGCAGAACGGCCTTTGCCGCGTTTCTCCTCGTGCTGCTGTGCGGCGCGCTGGCGGCCTATGTGCTGAATGGGCAGGTGCGCCCGGTGGAGGATATGGTTGTCTGGCTGCGCAGTACAGGTGCCTGGGCGCCGCTGGCGGTGATTGTTTTGATGGTGGTGCATTCCTTTGTGCCGTTTCCAGCGGAAATCCTGGCGCTGTGTGCAGGTGCAATCTTTGGCACGCTCCTGGGGGCGGTGCTGATCTGGACTGGGGCGATGCTTGGGGCGCTGGTGGCCTTTTGGCTGGCGCGCCGTCTGGGCCAGGAGGCCGTCCGGGACTGGCTGAGCGGGGCGCAGGTGCGGCAGCTGGATGCCTGGACCGAGGAACGGGGGGCGCTGGCGCTGCTGGCGGCGCGCCTGGTCCCGGTAATCGCTTTTAACCTGATCAACTATGCCGCCGGGCTGACCCAGGTCCGCCTTTGGACCTTTGTGTGGACTACCGCGCTGGGCATCCTGCCGGTGACGCTGCTGTCCACGTGGTTCGGGGCGCAGATGCTGGATTTGGACTGGCCGGTGCTGGCGGCGGTCTCAGCCGGGCTGCTGATTGCCCTGCTGGCCATGCACCGGCTGGCGCGGCCCTGGCTCTGACACTGGGGCCGGGCCTTGCAAAGGGGGGTTAACTGCCCGCCGCCGCTTCCTTGGCCATCCGGCGCGCGTACTTGCGGCGAAGGACTTCCATACGCGGTTCCCAGTCGTATCGGGGATCCTCGGTGGTGGCGGACCAGTAGAGCTTGCCGCCATAGCGCCAGGGATCGAGTACGACACCCTCGTAGATGTCATCGCCCTTGGCTGCGATCACCGCGGTGCTGTGGTCGATGCGGAAATCGCTTTTCGGCTCGGCAATGGCACGCAGCATCGACAGCGTCCGGAAGTTCTCCTGATTGAGGCGGGCCTGCATATCCTCGGCGTAATGCACGCAGACGCCGCGCTCCTTGACGCCGGTGTTCACCAGAGTGTTGTGGAGAATCGGCGAGGTGGTGACATTGTACTGCTCGGCCAGCTGGGCAGAGTAGCTGTAGGCGATCTCTGCCGCGCGGCGGGCCTCAGCAGGGTCGACCTCGGGGCCCATCGACTGCAGCGCAAGAGAAAGCTCCTCGACATTGTTCTTGGTCGCAGCGGGGGTGGTGGCGCAGCCTGCCAGCGAGGCGGCAGCTAGCATCATCAGGGAAGCAAGGAAGGATTTCATGTATTGTCTGCCCGAGCCGGAATTTATGTTTCCGGCCAGCATAATGAAATCCGGCAGCCTGTGCAGCGGGGAAATTACCCGTCAAGACGCCTATTCTTCGATCGCTTCCTGCACGATTCCATCCAGCAAGTCCTGGATCACCTGCATCTCTCCCTCGGGGAAGGACCGGAAGCCGATGCTGACCTCTTGCGCGCCCGGCAGCTGGGCCACGAAGATGTTATAGGGGCAGAAGGAGATGTTCATCGGATCTGCCTCCATCACCTCGCGCGACAGCTGGGCGGAGCAGAAGGAGAATACTTGCGCGCTCTGAAACAGCACCACGTCGGATCCGACATCGGCGCGGGTGCGCTCCAGCATATCGCCCACATGGCTGACGTGATCGACCACCAGCCCGCGGTTGGTGATGGCGCTTTCTAATCCAAAGATCACATCGTCATAAGGCAGTGCAGTGGTGTGGAGCACGGCCTCCTGCGCTGCGGCGGTCTGGGCGGTGAGGGCAAGGGCTGCTGCGGCGATGTGCTTTTTCATGGTGTCTCTCCCTTTGCGACCGCCAGGGCGGACGGTCCCGGCGGTTGCGTTATACATATAGGGATGTTTGCATGGGATGGGCCGTCCCGCCACCGGGAAAATCGCCGCGGCGCCTTTTTCCTTGTTCCCGTTCACAGCGGGTGAAGGATTGGATGTTACGTTACAGGTCTCTCGCGCAGTCGTGACAGGATATGTTTTGGGTTTTGCGCACGGCGCCGTTACCTCAGATGTGACTGGATAATCAGGAGACGCAGATGGCCCGCCGCTGGACCAACGATTTAACCCCTGCAGACGCAACCCCGGAGGCCGTGTTCTGGAACCGCCGCCGGATCATGGCAGGGCTGGCAGGCAGCGGGCTGGCTGCGGCGCTGGGCACGCAGGCCCGGGCGGAAGCGGCTCTGCCGGAAGAGGAGCTGGCGCCCAACACCTGGGAAGAGGTGACCGGTTACTGCAACTTCTATGAGTTCGGAACCGGCAAGGGAGATCCGTCCGAATATGCTGAGCGGATGACCACCGAGCCCTGGAGTGTCGCGATCGACGGTTTGGTGGACAATCCGGGCGACTATTCCTTTGAACAGATCCTGAGTGAGATGACGCTTGAAGAGCGCATCTACAGGTTCCGCTGTGTTGAGGCCTGGTCGATGGTGGTGCCTTGGCAGGGGTTCGAGCTGGCTGACCTGCTGACCCTTGCGGGGGTGCAGGAGGGCGCGAAATACGTGGCCTTCGAGACTCTCTACCGCCCGTCCGAGATGCCGGGCACCATCTATAAGGTGCTGGACTGGCCCTATCGCGAGGGGCTGCGCCTGGACGAGGCGATGCACCCGCTGACGATCATGGCGACCGGCATCTTCGGCAAACCGCTGCCCAACCAGAACGGTGCGCCGCTGCGGCTGGTGGTGCCGTGGAAATACGGCTTTAAATCGATCAAGTCGGTGGTGCGCATCACCCTGACCGATGAAGAGCCCCCAACCAGCTGGAACATGGCGAACCCGCGTGAGTACGGCTTCTATAGTAATGTGAATCCGGAAGTCTCGCACCCGCGCTGGAGCCAAGCCAGCGAGCGCCGCATCGGCGGGGGGCTGTTTGCCCGCCGTCAGCCGACGCTGATGTTCAACGGATACGAGGCCGAGGTAGCCGCCCTTTATGAAGGCATGGACCTCAGCGAGTATTTCTAAGGAGGCCGCGGATGGGATTTGCAAACCAGCTTGTCCGGTGCCTGCCCGTCTGGCCGGTATACCTCCTGGGCGCGCTGCCTGGCCCCTGGCTGTTCTATCTTGGC